>CAXMTO010000265.1:0-6263 GCA_964196355.1 uncultured Myxococcota bacterium | reverse complement strand
ATTCTCCGGTAAGAAGTACAGGTACGGGGAATTTTGCAACCTGCAGTGCGAGGTTGAGCTGCTTTTTCATAATATTACTTTTTACAACGATCCCGTTTAATGTGTACTGCTGAGTTTCTGCGACGAGGTGTTCGTTTTTGGTGTCAGCGTTAATGGCCAGTTCAACGGATTTAGTGGAGTCGTTTTCAAGAACCGACTGTAGCGACATATCCCTGTCATTAAAGAGTACATAGAGGAGTTTACCTACATCATCAAAAATTGGTGTACCTGTTGCGAGGATTGAGCTACCACTTCTGGTGGTCTGTATGACGGAGAGGGTTTTTTTCTTTTGTACTACACGTTGGAAGAGGTTTGGCGACCATGCTCCCTGCTTAGAAAGTTCTAATACATTGGATCCAAGCACCTCAGAGGTTGGGATTTGAAAAAGTTTGCTAAACCTCTTGTTTATCGCAAGAACAAGGCCTGTGGAATCGGTCAGTAATATTCCATCGTTACTGTAATTTAATATGAGCTTTGCGAAATCGGTTACATCAATATTAGGTAATATATTAAGCAGTGGCATCTAAGATCCGTGTGGTGTGTGGATGGATTGGGTGAAATATTTCATGTAGAATGTACGGTCTTACTCATTTTGTCAATCAGTTGATAATGACGAAATAAGGCTCGGCAACCCAATTACGAAAATTGAAACAATATGTTGGGCAACACATCCAAGATATGAACCTTGTAAAGAAGGTATAAAAATATCCGCAGAGTCTAGAAAAGAAAGCATCCAAAGAAAATTTCTGCCAGTTGCAGAGCCTGTATCTATGGTTCTCTTCGGAACAGGCTCGCCGGTCTTGTAGGATCAAGGTTGAGAAAGAAAAAGGGGTAGCCTGCAGTACCCCTCTTCTCCATGGCAGAGTCAGGAATGGCTCTGCCTTTTTTTGCCAACGATGATTTCATCGTTAACGTCAAACGAACTTTCAGTAACTGATCGTAAAACTTAACATTGCCACAACGAAGTTACTTAGTATTGCATAATGCTAGAACTAAAGATGCTTCCTGTACAGTTATAATTTGACTATGCTCAAAATACTTACCAGAAAAGGAGGATTCATGTTTTTTTAAATATCCAAGGTTCTGTCTGTAAATCCAACCGAAAATAGAGCATTTGAAATCCTTGATAATTCCAGATTTATTAATGCTCTGGACCCATCTTTTATTTCAACATGCTTTTTTTCCTATCAGGCTATTCTGGAATATTTATGCTCTTCAAAGGTCGAAAGTATCTGTATATATTGTTAGGTTTTTGAGGTAAATCTACAATTACATTAACAGTAGAAACCTTCGCCGAAGGTCATAATGATATAGTCAGGCATTGGTAATGGCAATCTTAACGCTGAAATTAGTCCATTGGCAACTATGCAACTCTCGCACCTTTTTTATACGTTGTCCTTTAAGGTAAAACACCAGGGAAGCGTTGTGTCAACGCACCCTACCTGGGTTATCTCAATACAAGTGAGATTGAAAAATTGAGTGAGCTGAAAAAAGCAGCCAGAAAAAGTGTCCATTTTTTCTTGACCAGGTCAGTTCGTGAACCCCTCTCATTTCCTACAGAAGCAACGCCACAGACAGGGAAAAAAAGGAGAGCATTGTTGAAACAACAATCGCTGACGAGGCAAGCTCTGTGTCACTATTGAGCTGAGAAGACAAAACATACAAGGCAGTTGAAGTCGGCAGACAGAAGAAAATCATCCCCACCTTGAATGGCACTCCTTCAACCCCCCAAAGCCGATAAATCAGATACCCTGTCAGCGGCAGTATCACAATTTTACAGAGTGCTGCAAGAAGCGAAAGATTCAAATTCTTAAACATCCCTTTAAAGGTTAATGCTCCGCCTATCGACAGAAGCGCGAGCGGCAGGGTTACCATGGACATCATCTGCAGGGCGTTATGAACATATATAGGAAAGGTGTTGAAAATCCGTGCATATATCAACCCGACAAGACAGCCGATAATCAGCGGGTTGGCCACAATGGCTCGCATGATAACAAGGCTTTTTCTCCCCGACCCCGGTTTCTCATCAGAAAACCAGATCAACGTTGAAACGGCGCATACATTTATTATCGGAATAACCAGGGCTATCAAAATACCGAAGTAGGCAATCCCGACCTCTCCGAAACTATTCCAAACGACGGCCACGCCGATATAGGTATTAAACCGATAGCAGCTTTGGCCAAACGACCCTGCCTGAAAGGGGGTAACGGGCGCGAAAGCAATAATAACAAGACTGAGAATAACAGCGACCCCGAGAGCCAGCAGCGTCGCCATGATAAATTGCACATCAAAGCCTGCTGCCTGAGAGGAACCACCTATTTTCCAAAACAGCAGAACGGGAAAGAATATGTAGTAGATCAGTTTATCCGAGGTATCCAGATAGGATTTACTGGTATAACCAAAGTGTCTAAGTAACTTACCAAGGCAGATCAGCACAAATATGGGGAAAAGAGCGTTTAAGGTAATCAAGTTGGGTTACCGAATATGTCAATATGACATTGTCACGAAAACAGCCGCTATCTTTTTACTCATGAGTGGACTTATCGCAGAAACCATATTCTACAACAGAAAATACTCACAAAGAGGATTAACAAACTATCATTTACAAACACTCTACAGTGCTCTCTCGTTTATAACGGGTTCCCCTCTTTTGAGGTCCGAAAGGTGGAGAACCAACTGTACAGGAAAGCAGGATATGATGACAGTATTGCAGCAAAATTTCAATGATTAATGGTAAAATGAAAGATTAACGCCCCTTCACGGGGTAGCTACCCCGTTTTTTTAATAAGGATTTACTGATTGGTGGGGGGGTATCCTTGAAAACCTGAAATATGTGGAGAAGAAAATAAAACAAGGCAACGTCAAGTGTATCGGTGCCTACACAATTACCGCTATCAAAGAAAATTACCGCATCCTTCCCAATCTTTTTGCAATTGAAAATTCAGAAAATACCAAAGCAATTATAGATGCAGAAAACAGAAAAAGATTTAGAAAAGGATTGGAGCAACGGTATGATGAAGAAAAGGAGCGCATAGTTGAAAAACTTGAAAAAGAATATTCAAAAGAAACACTTATCAAGCTGAAAGAACAAGCCACTAGACAAATTAATAAAAACAACAGGGAACAAATTTTCCCTTTTTATCTCTTTTAAGCCAGAAACTATACAAGAACAGGCTGCTGGAATTATCAGGCTTTCCAAGCCGTGAAGACTGGGTCAAGAAACGAAAGCAGGAACACTCCTTTAATTCACTCAGAGTGTTTGCGGCAACCTCGGCCTTTTTTCTGGCCTGGTACCATTCTTTTCTAATCTTGCCTGGCTTTTTTCCATCTGGTAAAAGTTTTATCGATTCTTGAAGCTTCACATTTTTGATCTCAAGGCGAACAATCTTCAGATCACGCTTATCAATTTCGTGGAGCCGTTTGTCCTTTTCTGCCAGGAGCATCCGATAAAGTTCCTCAATCTCCGGAGTCGGTTCTTCAGTTTGATCGGTTCGGCTAGGTGATATTTTATGATAGGAAATATCTTTGGCCGCTGAGTACACTCCTTTTTAAAAAGCAGTTATTTCCTTTGCAGTTTTCCCTTCGACCTTGAGCTTTTTTATTTCGTTGAACACCACAACGCAGTTGGAATCAAACAGGAGCTTATTGGATCCGCCTCTCTTTATATAGGGCTTCAGAATAGAGCCTAAGAGGCGCATGTGTTTTCTGATAACGTTTTCGGTCAAACCGGCCTGGCTTGACAGTTCCTTGAGTGTGAGCATAAATTTGATGTTAATAATAGAAAGTCAGGTTTGTCCCCTGATTGAAAAGGAAGGGATGTCTCTAATATAGCATGGTTTGAATAATTACCCAATTTAGCTAATTGGATTACACATAGGAATAATCTGGTTCTTCCGGATTAAGCGTACTTTTCTGAATGTCCCAGTATTACAGGCTTGTGGCCGAGGTGAAGAAGCAAAACGCTCTTCTTTGCCTGATTTTGTAGAGATCCGAGAAAGATCTCTTTCGAACCTCAATAATTCAGGGCTTCAGAGACGAAAGTACGCTTAATCCGGAAGAATCCCAATAAGTGCGACGAAGCTGAGGATAAAGAATATAAAGAAAAAACCGGATACGAAATCCCCGAAGACCTGAAATTTAAAGAAGAACGACTGACCAAGATTCAAGCTGCTAAAGAAGCTCTGGAGAAGCGGGAGGAAGAACTCAATCCCGGAAAAGAAATTGATGGTAAAAAGCAAATCAGCTTTGCTGATAATGATGCCCGTATCATGGGTAAGAATTGCAACTTTGATTATCAGTACAATGGGCAGATATCTGTAGATGAGGACAATCAGATTATTGTCGGTCAGCATCTCAGCCAGAATGCCAATGATAAAAAAGAGATTGATCCTGCTATCAAAGCGATACAGGAAACAACTGGTACATTGCCTTCAAAACTGAGTGCTGATAATGGCTATATGTCCGGAGACAATCTTGAAGCCTTGGAATCAGCAGATCTTGATGCATATGTTGCAACCAACAAAAGCGAGAAGAAAAACAAAACGCCTCTGAATGAGTCGAACCGCAAGTTAACAAAAGCAGATTTTAACTTGCATGCTTGGCCACTACTTCCTCTGGCATCTCAAAATAAGGTTGGGGAAAAAAACACCATCTATTACACCTGCTCAGCTTAGACTCTTGCTAAGATCAGTGCTTCCACTGAGAGTGTTTGATTCGAGAGTAATTATTGAATTGATAGTATGGATACAGCGACGTAAGCACCGTTATTATTTGTCTCACAGGAAAAAACTATTGGCAAAGGAACAACTCAATTGCACTGTTGGCATCGGTATCGATATCCGAATGGTCCTCTACTAGAGCATGTGACGAACGGCGAAGGATAAGCATAGTCGTCTAAAATTTGTCAGGCCTGGACAAAGACATCGTGGTGAGAATACCGCTATCTTGAAGCGTAGAACCGCTCTCTACGAAACTGCCAAAAAGCTACATCCGGCACGTTGGTCTGGATCTACTCGGAATTGGACGCCTGAAAAAATCGTGTATCTGAATCCAAATAAATTGAAACAGGTGGAGGGGAAAAACATGGCTATTGCCGCATGAAAAAGGCGACATCTTCCTTGACAACTCCCGACACCTTCTGGGCCTCTGAATCAGTCATGCAGGAACTCAAGCCTGAGCCCAACATTACTGTTGAGAAACATCCTCACAAAATGGACTTTGACGGTTGCCAGCAGCTAAAGTCTTTTATGTAAGTCATAGAGAAAAACAATGAAGTTTCTCCAATAAAGCCGATGGAAATAGGGGTTTCAGATCAGAATCGACTCCTTAAATTAGTGTAAATAGGAATCTAAGCCGTAGGCCAAAGGAATAGCCACAAATCTCTGCTTTTAAGGATCTTATCATACTTTGCCAAAGTATCGACTCTGACTCAATTTTGCCCCAGTGCCAATAAGGCAACAGGGCATTATGGCAGGATATATCATATTTACTAAATTATCCAATAAAACAAATAAAAAGGTAGTTCTGTTCGCAAGAAAAACTCCCATGATGACAACTATGACGATTGGATGCAAAAAGAGTCTCCTAAAATAGAGCCAAGCAGCTTTAGATACTCTTTCTTTCCTATATGCAAAAGTTGAGGACACATCACCCGTCAGCAAATGAAAGGTGAGAACTACCGGTATAACAATAAGGCAAATACGCCCCATAAGTTCTTGACTAAAAAAATAACCAACTATAGTAAGGCCAAAAGAAGGGGCTATTTTTATAAAAAAATTACTTGCGAGAACCTTTCTTAAAGATTTAATTTTCCCACCAGAAATTTTGAAAAGAAAACCTACTAATGCAAAAATAGAACAATAAATAAACAGATAGCCCCAATATGACGCCAGAAAGACAGGCTGAACTCCAATACTGTTAATCCCTTTCGAACAAACCACAGGTAACGCAAGAAAGTAAAACAGTGAACTAGACCTATCTAAGAAACATTCCTCAAAAAAACCTAATTTTCCACACAAAAAACCTATTAAAATGATCAAGAGCAATGGTAGAATTTTGTCGCTAATCATGTTGTGTTGCTTTATGTAAGATCTTCTATATTTTCAACTTCCTAAGCTACCAATTACGTAAATGCTTTAACCTTAGGTAAGTCACCGCTACTAGAAACTATACAATATATTTTCATTTTATTCTTTTTGAATTTTCCTAGGAGTCTGTCGGACTTA
>CAXMTO010000264.1:0-18529 GCA_964196355.1 uncultured Myxococcota bacterium | reverse complement strand
AATATGTCAATAAAAATGAATAGTTCCACTAAGCACATTCAACTGGGAGATGTTTGTAGACCATCATTTCGTTATGACCTTGAATCATTTTGATTTACATCACTTCCTTAACGGCTAACCCGGATTTCTCATGAACATTGTATGAAATTTCTCGTCAAATCGAACGGGTGGCAAGCTGTTACAATGAAAACAGTTTCAGAAAATTGACACAATGTTCATGAGAAATGCGGGCTAAGATTGCCAATGGGTTCCAGCACCTGTAGTATGATATGAAAATACTTTAACCGTTGGGATATCGAATGAGCAAAGCAATAAAGGCAGCCCTGCTATCCGCTTTTGTATTTCCTGGCACTGGCCACTTTTTCTTAAAAAAACATATTATTGGCGCTTCATTGGCTGGTGCTGCAGTTGCGTCTCTCTATTTGGTAATTTCTAGAATGGTGGAGAGGGCGCTGCTAATAGCTGAAAGAATCCAACTCGGTGAAGTTCAACTTGATGTTGCGGAAATCGCAGAATTAATATCAAAGCAGCCAACTGGGACTGACTCTCAACTTCTTAATATTACCTGGATTGTCTTAATCATTTCTTGGCTGATTGGTATTGTCGACTCTTATAGGGTTGGCCGCAGACAAGACAAGGACACTATCGCAGGTGGTTAACAGATCATCCTACCCCGCATTTCTCAAGCCATCCCTCATCACGTTGAGAGCCCGGCGCGATAATGCTGCCGCCCATAATGGTGAGGGTAGCGGAAGTGAGAGGATGCTTTATGGATTTTCATGGATATACTCAGATCAGTAATGAGTGAAATATTAAACAAAGTCTGCTAAATAGACAGACTGGGATGCTTGGATCAAGAGTCAGTGACAGTAAAAATGCTGATAATCTAGATATATAATGTAATGACATAAATTACAGACCGCAGGGTTTTCATGAACAATAATGAGGGTAAGTTCACTCACTTGTATACCGCCTGGGTTCTCAACCGGCCCATTTGGACTATCGCAATTCTCATCCTGGTTGTTGGCGTGCTTGGGTACCAGAGTAGAAATTTCAGGATCGATGCCTCAACAGAGACGTTGTTGCTGGAAAACGATAAAGATTTACGCTATGCCCGCGAAATATCCAAACGGTATGGAATTCAGGACTTTTTACTGATTGCTTTTACCCCAAAATCCGGCGACCTTCTGGACCAAGTCAATCTTGCAACTATAGCAGAGGTACGTGATTCTCTTAGCCACCTTGCAGAGGTGGAGTCTGTGCTCACCATTTTGGATGTTCCGCTTTTGGAAAGCCCGCCGGTTTCATACAAGCAGCTTTCACAAAACAAAATTCCGTCCCTGGAATCGCCTACCATAGATAAAAACCTGGCGAGAATAGAATTATCTGAGAGTCCCTTTTATCGGGACCTTCTGGTTAGCCGGGATATGCAGACCACAGCGATTCTCGTTAACCTCAAAACCGATCCCGTCTATAGAAAACTTATCACCGATAGAAATGAATTCCTGGATAAAAAAGAGCAGGGACAACTGTCTCCTGCAGAGGCCGCTCAATATGCACGCATCGTCAATGAAATAGGGACGCAGCAGGCCCCGTTAAATGCAAGGCAACACGAAAATATCCTGGCGGTAAGAGCCATTATGCATGAAAACCGTGACAACGGACAGTTTTTTCTCGGCGGTATGAGCATGATAGCAGATGATATGATCACCTATATCAAAAATGACCTGAGAATATTCGGCTTGGGCGTGTTTTTGTTGCTGGTTCTGATGCTTGGACTATTTTTCAAGAGTAAACGATGGATTATCTTACCAATGCTCTGCTGTTTTCTGTCTGTAATTGCGATGATGGGGGTTTTGGGCACCTTTGGCTGGGGTGTTACCGTTATCTCTTCAAATTTCATATCCTTGCAGCTGATAATAACCCTGGCGATTTCAGTCCATCTGATTGTACGTTTTCGTGAATATCAAGTGACCCTCCCCGAAGCGGATAACCGCACCCTGGTACAAAAAACTATTCAATCCAAATTCGTACCATGCCTGTTCGCTACTCTTACTACCATTGCCGGATTTACATCGCTTATGCTCTGCGACATAAAGCCTGTGATCCACTTTGGGTGGATGATGAGTATCGGTATTCTGTTATCACTGGCGCTGACCTTTGTACTTTTCCCTGCCGGTGCGATGCTGGTGAAAAAGCCCAAGCCGCCTTCGCAAAACAGAATGCTCAAATTTTCCTTGACAGAATTTCTGGGGCGTATAACAGAAGCCCACGGTAGAGCGATTCTAATTTTGACCGTGATTTTCACCATTATGACTGTCGTAGGCGTATCCAGGTTGCGGGTAGAAAACAGTTTTATCGATTATTTCAAGGAGTCGACGGAAATCTACCAGGGCATGAAAATCATCGACCAAAAGCTCGGTGGTACTACACCTCTGGATGTCATTGTCCAATTTGAAACCTTCGAGGAGGATGGCAGCAAAGATGATGAATTTGATGATTTTAAGATAGAAGACGACCCCTTCGCCGATTCGGAACAGGGGACATCAGAGGATGATGACAGAAAATATTGGTTTATGGACCATCGTCTGGAAGTGATCGAAAGGGTACACGACTATCTTGACAACAGACCAGAGATCGGAAAAGTGCTGTCGCTGGGGACCCTTCTAAAAATAGGCCGACGGCTTAATGACGGAAAATCGTTGGACAGTCTGGATATGGCGGTGCTGTATACAAAACTACCTGAAACATATAAAGGGTTGATATTGACCCCGTTCGTCTCTTTCGACAATAACGAGGTCCGCTTTACGGTAAGGATTAAGGATTCACTGAAGTCGCTGCAGAGAAATATCCTGCTCAAGGAACTCAGACACGATCTCGTTCATCAACTCGATCTCGATGAAACCAAAGTCCATTTGTCCGGGGCAATGATCCTCTACAACAATATGCTCCAGAGCCTTTTTACTTCCCAAATCAAGACATTGGGTGTCGTGGCTTTCGCCTTGCTGATCATGTTTCTGTTTTTGTTCCGCTCGCTGAAAGTTGCATTTATTGCTCTATTCCCCAATCTGCTGTCAGCCGGTGCCGTGCTGGGTGTGATGGGATGGCTGGATATCCCTCTGGATATGATGACCATCACTATTGCAGCCATCAGTATTGGTATCGCAGTCGATAACACTATCCATTATATCCATCGCTTTAAGGAAGAAATCGAGAGAGACGGCGATTATTACGGTTCTCTTCACCGCTGTCATAACTCGATCGGGCATGCCATGTACTACACCTCCATGATCATCATCGTAGGCTTTTCCATCCTGATACTCTCTAATTTCTTGCCAACTATCTATTTCGGTCTCTTTACCGGTCTTGCCATGTTTATCGCACTTATTGCCTCTTTGACCCTCTTGCCGCAACTGTTGGTTTGGCTAAAACCGTTTGGTCCGGAAAATCGATCTTAATCCACTTAACCCCCCACAAGGGGGTATAAGTACCTTGAAGGCGTTTCTTATCACATCAGTGGTCGAACTAATAAAAGCTTATCACTGCCAAGGTGAAACGAGTACAAGGCTCGTCCGGTTGAGATGTTTCCTGAGCACCCGAATTTGGTCCTGTCGTAAAATTTGTAGGAAAAGAAATTCACACGCGATCAGACGATACTTTACCTTACCTGTACATTCCTTAATCGGGCGTATGCCTACAGCCGGTTAACCTTACCTCATAACATCTTCATTCATGCTACCCCCTATGGTCATAAGGATTTAGATGAGAGGTTAGTTATCCGTGCATAAAGAACATTGCACCAATCCCTTTCGGATCTCTTAATGAGGGGTTAAAAGCTTACTGCTCATCATAGATGACTTGCTTTGCTTTGGATGGCCGAATAAGTGGGGATCTGTTCCGTTCGATCCTCGGATTTATTCCCCAATGGACTATTGGGTACGTCTTTTTATATATGGATGGCTTCAGCCATTTTGGTCTCTTTTTTCTTTTATAGAAAAAAACAGGATGTTAATAACCAAAGTATACCACTAATTTGGTTTTATTTTTGTTACGTAGACTCTGGAAACAGTTTTAAATTCTAAAAGTCCCAGAATGTTCCTTTTCGTACATGTTTTTTAGGCATGAGCACTTATAAACTGATCAGGATAGCGGTAACTTATAGGTTTATTCAAATTGTTAAAATTGCCATGGGATATCTCTTTTGGGTGGAATATTCATTAAGCCCAGAGATATGAGAGATGTTTACTTCCGTCCTCCCCCTGGTTTACATAGAAGACAGCAGTAACGCTTAAGAATTCAACACTATGTCTAATTTCTTTTCTAGTTATCATAACCAAAAACGTCCAATCAAAGGGCAACATACTTATTCGTGGTTTTTAGAATAGAAGTTTCAATTGAAATGATGCCCAGCTGACTATCAACTCAGTCCAAATAATAGCGGTGTCCTTCCTGAACAAGGGCTAGGGGGGCATTGTCAAGAAATGGGGTGTGGTACCCCAACACTTGACCTGGGATAGCGCGCTGCAGCACTTCAACCTGTTTCCAGTGACTATGGACACCGGCAGGATTATCAAAATCTACTTCATGAAACACAAGATTGCAGGGAGTGAACCATTTTGGGGTAAGTTCCTCACGCTTGAGAAGAGTGTTAATCTTTTCATCAAATTTGGTGTCTCCGGAATAGCCAAAGGACTTACCGCCTGCGGATATCCTGAATCCCAGAGTACCATAGGGAAGGAAATGGTGATTCCAGCGGCTTTCGATCCTGATAGGTCCTAGATCCAAGGGTCTTCTGGGATCCAAAAAAATTACATCTATAAGGGTCTTAAAAGCTGGACATAGGGGAGTAAATTGCTTTTTCAGAAGAGCATAGATCCCTTTTGCCGTCAGGAGTTGAATGCGAGCACCGGTATGTTCAGCCCTTTTCAGGCAAGCTGAAAACCCCTGGATATGGTCCTCATGGTTGTGGGTGATGATGATGTGGGTGATGTCATCCCAGTGGATTCCATGCTGAGCCAAGGTGTTGGCAGGATAACCGCCAGGATCGATCCAGATCACATACCTGCCGAAACGGACGATAACGTTGGCTACAGTTCCTGTAAAACCATTGCCGGTCCCTATTGGTGTTATTTCCAGGCAATCCCTGGAAGAACGGTCCCTGGGAAGTTCAGACAGCAGGGCGTTGATCTCCTGATCCGGGTCGCCGGGAGGCCGGAAATCGTGTCTGTTGTACAGGGTCCGCCCATGATCAGAAATGAGTATATTGTCATCCTGGATCTTAATTTTCAGCGGACCATTCACATAAGCAGGAGTGGCCGGTTGTCTGTCGAACCAGTTGTTCAGCCAGCGTTTCTTAATGATTGAAATACGCAGTGGATCAAAGAAAAACGAAAATGTGTCATCCAGGTGATGGTGCATCCTATTAACGTTGTTCGGGGCCCCAGTGTACTGTTTCTGAATTCCACCTTTAACCTGAGCTTGCCAGAGGATAAATTCTTCGCCGGTGTAATTATCACCAGCCATAGAAGCTTCCCAGTTGGGAATGACTACGGTTTCCTCTCTGAATCCATGATGAGCCAGAAATTTCGCAACATCTGGCATACTTCCAACGCGGACGGTTCCCATGGAAGTGGATACGAGGTCAACGTATAGACCGCAATGTTCAATACGTTTCACTTGATCGGTTATCAATGTCAGACGGTTATTATTCATTCGTGCTATTCTCCTGGTGAATGTATGCATTTACATTTCCAATATAGTATATAAAATATCCCTGCACTTCAAGAATAAAAAATCACAAATATAAACCATATATTTACTATAGATTACAAATATATACGTCGTATTCTAAAAAAAAGATTGACAATTATTTTGGCATTGATATATTTATGTAAACGCTTACAAGGAGCTTAATGAGTACCATTCTGGATGTTGCAAAACTAGCAGAGGTTTCTACAGCCACAGTGTCAAGGGTGATCAACTCACCAGAGGCTGTACGGGATCAGACCCGAAAAAAAGTTATCCGGGCGATGAAAATCTGCAATTATAAATATAATGCCTTGGCCCGTGGATTTGCCACCAAGCAGTCCAATACCATTGGCCTGATCATTCCGAACATCAACAATCCTGTTTTTGCAGATTCGACCCAGGGTGTTCAGGACTGTGCAGATAAGAGAAAAGTTCAGGTCATTCTCGGCAATTCCTATTATCAATATGATCAGGAAGAAAAGTTGGTAAACACCCTGCGGGAGAAGCAAGTGGACGGTTTAATCATTACGACCACTAAATTAAAGGGCGCTGTTCTTAAGACTCTCCTAGATGAAGATTTCCCGTTTGTATTGCTATTCAGTACCATAAAAGGTGGCCCCATGTCAGCGGTGGGCGTTGATAATTACCGTGGAGGATATCGTGCCACTGAACATCTGGTGACCCTGGGGCATCGACGCATCGGTATGGTTGCTGGTAGTTTTTCCATAACCGACCGGAGTTATCATCGGTGGCACGGCTATCGAATGTGCCTCAGGGATCACGGCATCTCTTATGATAAAGAATTGCTGGTTCAGACAGATTATTCATTAGAAAGTGGACGAGATGCCGTCAAAAAGCTATTGGCTCTGAAAGATCAGCCTTCAGCCGTATTCTGCTCCAACGATTATATAGCTCTCGGTGCGATGAAAGGTGCAAGAGAACTCGGGTTGAATTTGCCAAGCGACTTATCCATCGTAGGATTTGATGATATGCAGACAGCCTCCTACCTGGTTCCAGCCCTTACTACCATCCGCCAACCTGCCTATGAAATCGGAGAAATTGCTACTGAACTCCTCTTTCAACGGATGGAGACGCCGACAAAACCAGTACAGCGGATGCTTGAGTCATCTCTCATCATCCGGGAATCAACGACAGCTCCCGCCTATAGGGGCACTTAATATACAACCCTGCAGATTTGAAGCAAATGATCTACAGGGCAGACAGAACATTGCCATAAATACGAGTGGCATGTGTTTACATTATTGATTTTAACCATTTACAGAGGAGGTATCGTATGACAAGAGTAAGATTAGGGAAACAGGTGTTGAAAGCACTGCTACTAGGAATGTTTATGGTTTCATTTTCATCCATGGCGGTTGCGACTGAACTGACTATGTTCTATCCGGTTGCGGTGGGAGGTCCCCTGACCAAACTGGTTGACAGCCTTGTAAATGACTTCGAGGCCGAGCATCCTGACATCAAAATCAAGGCCACCTATTCTGGAAATTATTCCGACACTATGACAAAGGCCATGACCGCTCTCAAGGGCGGAAATCCACCCCACATGTCGGTGATTCTCTCAACTGAAATTTTCACCCTCATGGACAACAAGGCCATCGTCGCTTATAACGACCTGATATCGTCCGAGGAAGATAAAAAATGGCTTGACAGTTTTTACCCCGCTTTAATGGAAAACAGCCGCACTGGCGGTAAAACCTGGAGTATACCGTTCCAGAGATCGACCATCGTCATGTATTATAACAAGGATGCCTTCAAGAAGGCCGGACTTGATCCCGAGAAGCCGCCGGCAACCTGGGATGAACTTGTTGAGATGGGCAAGAAACTAGTAATCAAAGACAAAAAGGGCACAGTTAAACAGTGGGGAATAGAGATTCCTTCCACCGGCTACCCCTACTGGATGTTCGGAGCCCTCACTCGTCAAAACAGTGAAGTACTCATGAACGATAGTGGAACCGAAACCTACTTTGACAAACCTGGAATCATTCAGGCCCTTGATTTCTGGCAGAAGTTAGGAAAAGAGCATGCCATCATGCCGACAGGAACCATTGAATGGGGTACCCTCAGGAGCGATTTCCTCGAGCAAAAAACCGCAATCATGTGGCACAGTACAGGAAACCTCACCGCAGTAAAGAAGAATGCCACCTTTGACTTTGGCGTTGCCATGCTGCCCGCAGGCAAGGAAAGGGGAACACCAACCGGTGGAGGAAACTTCTACATCTTCGAACAAACCACTCCGGAAGAAAGAGCCGCAGCCCTGACTTTCGTTAAATGGATGACCCAGCCTGCTAGAACCGCCCAGTGGAGTATCGGTACCGGCTATCTCGGTACACGTCCCGACGCCTATGAAACTGCTGAAATGAAGACCTATGTTAAGGACTTTCCTCCGGCAGCTGTTGCCAGGGATCAGCTCAAATATGCTACAGCGGAATTGTCGGTTCATGAAAACGGACGGGTTTACAAGATTCTCAACGATGCGATTCAATCTACCCTGACAGGGGCAAAATCTCCCGAAGCTGCCTTGAAGGCTGCCCAGAAGCAAGCTGAACGTATCTTGAAACGCTATCGCTAATTCTATCTCCAACCAGGGGAGCGCTAGGATGCGTGTCCCCTGCCCAGCTACTTATTAAATGGTTTTGCCATGAAGACAGTAAAGATCATCGAGACTCTGGGAGCGTGGATGCTCGGCGCACTCTGGCTTTTGCCGGTCGTGTTTGCCTTCTGGAGTGCATTCCATCCGGCTGAATTTTCTACGAGTTTTAAACTTTTTGCTCCGCTAACACTGGACAATTTTACCAGGGCTTGGGGCTATGCTCCATTCCCCAGATATCTGTTGAATACTTTTTTTCTCGTGACGATGATCCTGGTTGCCCAGTTTATTTTGTGCACTCTCGCGGCTTATGGCTTTGCCAGGTTCGATTTTTTCGGGAAAAATGTCGTTTTCGCCTTAGTTCTGCTCCAGCTGATGATCATGCCTGAGGTTCTTCTCGTCGAGAACTACCGTACCATCAGCAGTATGGGGTTGCTTGATACCATTCCCGCTATCGGTTTTCCGTATATGGCCAGCGCTTTCGGCGTTTTTCTATTGCGCCAGTCTTTTAAAATCATCCCCAAAGAGCTGGTTGAGGCAGCCCAGGTGGAAGGTGTTTCCGCTCTCGGTATCTTATGGAAGGTCTATGTCCCGCTTGCCAAACCCACCTATATTGCCTACGGACTGGTCTCTGTTAGTTATCACTGGAACAATTTTCTGTGGCCCCTGGTCGTTACCAGTTCTGTCAACAGCCGTCCCCTGACTGTGGGGCTGGCCATTTTTGGGGCTCCGGAATCCGGGGTTGACTGGTCGATCATCACGGCTGCAACAGTCATGACTATGTCGCCACTGTTGCTGGCCTTTGTCATGTTCCAGCGTCAATTTGTTCAATCGTTCATGCATTCAGGCATTAAGTAGTTTTTTACTGTTAATCAGGCTACCTGGAGATAGAGCATAAATTATGTCTGCAATTATTCTAAGAGATATTTATAAAAGCTGGGGCAGTTTCCAGGCTCTGAGTAATATCAATTTGGACTGCGAAGAAGGGACCCTTCTTGTCCTCCTAGGACCTTCAGGCTGCGGTAAGTCAACCACTCTTCGTCTCATTGCAGGGCTTGAGATGCCTACATCCGGGACAGTGGAAATCGACGGTAGAGATGTTTCCAATCTCCCTCCGGTTAAACGGGATATCTCCATGGTTTTCCAGAATTATGCCCTGTTCCCGCATTTAACCGTCAGCGAAAATATCCTCTTTGGCCTCAAGGCCCGCAAAGTACCGAAACCGGAACAGAAAAAGCGTCTTAAGGATGCTGCAGACATTCTTGGCCTGTCGGATTTTCTGAAGAGAAAACCCGCTCAGCTTTCCGGTGGGCAACGCCAGCGGGTAGCCCTTGGTCGTGCCATTGTCGCCCAGGTTCCGGTCTGCCTTATGGACGAGCCGCTTTCCAACCTTGATGCCAAACTTAGGCAGGAGATGCGTCAGGAAATCCGTTCACTCCAGCAACGCCTTGGAATGACCATGGTATACGTAACCCACGATCAGGTCGAGGCGATGACCATCGCAGACAAAATCATCCTTATGAATGACGGGGGGATTGAGCAGCACGGAACCCCCGAGGAACTTTATAACAGTCCTGCCACCGCGTTTACCGGAGGATTCATCGGCAACCCTCCCATGAATATTCTACAGTCGAACCCGGAAATAGTGGCAGCCTGCGGTGTCGAAATACCAGAAAACGGTACCAGCAACGACTTATTGGTTGGAGTTAGACCTGAAAATATTGATCTCCTTGGTAACTCGGGGTTTGAGGTCGTAGTCTCCGCCACCGAATATCTGGGAGCCGACACACTGGTCGTCGGCCGTTCAAACGACCAATCCATTACCCTGACACTGAAGGGTAAGGCAACCATTCCCATAGGCGATCGAATGAGGATTGGCTGGAGCTCGAAGCATACCCATCTGTTTTCCGCTGCAGACGGAAAGAGAGTAGAGACGGCCAACGGGGGGGAAATATCATGAAACCGGTGTTGGGGTTGCGGTATTGGAATCATGTTAATGGTTGGCTACTGGTACTTCCCGCCGTGTTCATGATCGGTCTGTTTACCCATTACCCCATCGGATCCACCATTTATCATAGCCTGTTTTCCACAGGAAATGCGGTCCAGCCTTCGACCTTCATAGGTCTGGAAAATTACACCTATCTCACGGAAGATGACATTTTCTGGAAAGTTCTCTTGAACAACCTGATCTATTCCATGTGCACGGTTCCCTTAAGCATTGCATTTGCCCTCGGAATGGCGCTTTTGATCAACCGGAATATTAAAGGCCGTTCCCTGGTACGGATGTCCTTTTTTACCCCCACCGTCCTACCCATGATTGCGGTTGCCAATATCTGGCTGTTTTTTTATACACCGGAATACGGACTATTCGACCAGGTGTCGCAATTTTTCGGGGGAACCAGCCATAACTGGCTTGGCAACCCCAATAGCACCCTGTACTGCCTCATCGTCATGGTGATATGGAAAGAAGCAGGTTTCTTCATGGTCTTCTATTTGGCCGCCCTGCAGCAACTATCCCCCGAACTCAGAGAGGCGGGAGTGGTGGAAGGGGCCGGGAGTTGGTATTACTTCAGGCGTGTCACCTTTCCCCTGCTCATGCCCACCACCCTGTTCATCACCGTTAACGCGGTTGTCAACTCCTTTAAGCTGGTGGATCACCTGGTGATCATGACCAAGGGCGGGCCGGACAATGCAAGTTCTCTTCTGCTCTATTATATCTACGAAAATGCCTTTAGTTTTTGGGACACATCCTATGCCTCCACACTAACGGTTGTACTGGTGCTTATCCTTGCTCTTTTCACCATTATCCAGTTTGCTGTGGTAGAAAAACGGATACACTATCAATAGACTGGCCCCAGTTTTCAGAAACGATCAGTCACTGCATACTGTATTGTTTTATTTAAAAATCCTGTTGGTTCGAAACTATAACATGATGTCAAAATTAGCCATAAAGTAACAACCTTCAATGAAGTCAATTCAAGATTTTCCCAGCTCATCTAAACACCAGATTAATTATGTGCTCACAGATATCGATGACACCCTCACCAATGACGGCAACCTGCCGACAATTGCTTATAGCGCAATGGAACTTTTGCAGCAGGCCGGTATCAAGGTTATCCCTATAACCGGAAGACCGGCTGGCTGGTGCGATCACATTGCCAGGATGTGGCCCGTTGACGGACTGGTTGGCGAGAACGGGGCGTTCTATTTTTACTATGACCATGCTCAACATAAAATGATCCGTCGATTCTGGCGAACTGAAGAGCAACGAAAAACTGACCGGCAAAAGCTTACCAAACTCCAGGAGCTAATACTCGCTAAAGTGCCCGGCTGCGCTATATCCGCTGATCAACAGTATCGTGAGGCTGATCTCGCTATTGATTTCTGTGAGGATGTTCCCGCTTTGTCTAAAGCTGAGGTGAATCAGATCGTTCAAGTTTTTCAAGAGGCGGGTGCCGTTGCCAAGGTCAGTTCCATTCACGTGAACGGGTGGTTTGGCGACTATGACAAGCTGGCTATGACAAAACGTCTTTTTAGAGAGATCTTTCGAATGGATTTGGAGAGCAGTAAGGATTCGGTTATATTCTCCGGCGATTCTCCCAATGATGCACCTATGTTTGCCTACCTTCCCAATGGGGTCGGAGTTGCCAATATTCTACATTCCCTCGAAGAACTACCTGCCCAACCTACCTGGATTACACGGGAAGAAGGAGGGTACGGCTTTGCAGAGATGGTTGATGTGCTGCTGGCCGACTGATTCTCTCGGCCGCACTTCTTGGTAAGTGCCGAAGCAATGTAAACAAGAGTGCATATCTTTTTTCTGATATGGTACAGACCTTAAAAAAGTGCTGGAGAAATAGTTTTTATAATTCTCAAGTATTGTTGATTATACCTATTACTGGTTTTGGTACGTAAAAAGGTGCCCGATATTCTTTACCGACCTGAACCGGTTGCCGCAATAATGACCAACAGAGTTTCAATAATATTTTTCGACAAAAACGACAACCAGGTTCTCCAAATAGTCAATAACGTTCTTGAGAGAGGCCCGCAATCTCTAGCAATTCGGCCCCTGCTTGTGGAGCACATGCATCCCCACGGGATTAAGGAAATCGCTGCTCCCCGAGGTTTGCGAATTGCCTATGCGATTGTTAGCCTGCTCGGCTCACTTGAGAAAGGGTTGGCCGGTGACAGAATAAAGGCATCGCGCTCTCTTCGAAATGAAGTATTCCTCTCGTCCCCAACTTTCTATCAAAAGAACACTGCCAGTGTCCTCCTGCAGATAATGAAGGAGTTCAATATTAAGCCTGGAGCACTGAAAATAAATTGATCTTAGTTTGTGAGCACCCGAACAAACCCCTTCACGGAATTATTAAGAAATAGAAGTTCAAACCTGGGTCAGTGCCACTTAACCTTATCTGTACACCTCTTAATCGGGCGTGTGCCTACAGCCGGTTACCCTTACCTCATAATCTCTTTTTTTCCGGAATACTTTGGAACGGGGTCAGATGCCTGCAGATCCATAGAATGAAAATTCGATATGAACAGGAAATGCCTTCTGTTGAGGTGAAAAATAGCTTGGATTACCTTCGGTTTGGCAATATTCAGCTTGATGCTCAGTTATTGAAATTATGTTATCGGGAATAGTCTCAGATTCTTGCATGATTGATCAAACAAGAACTTGCCTTACTCCTGAAAAGAGTGCAGGATTTTTTTACCGTTTACCGGTGTCAGAATATTTTTATATTTTTGTGGCTGGCCTTATAGGTTCATATGTATCAAGTTGAAGATGATCACAGGCCTGGGCAGGTACATGTGTCATTAAATTACTGTATAGGACGTGATCTTCTGTAATATCGGCAATCGTAGGGGTGCCCATCAATCGCATCACCATGGTCAATTCGTCCTTGAAAAGAGCGCACATTGTCTCAACTCCGGGTTGGCCGTAAGACGCAAGGCTGTATAAAACCGGGCGCCCAATGCCAACAGCAGTTGCACCAAGAGCCAAGGCTTTAAAGATGTCACTACCACGTCGAATACCACCATCCACATATACCTCAAAACGCGACCGCCAATTCGAGTCATTTTTATAAAGTGCATCAACCGCCTCTGGCAATATTTCAATTCCAGACCGGGCAGTATCTAATTGGCGGCCTCCATGATTTGATAAAACAACGCCGGCACAACCCGCTTTGTATGCCATGACAGTGTCTAGTCCACACCCAACGCCTTTCAAGATAATAGGCAATTTCGTGATGCTTTTAAGCCATGTGATATCGTCCCAGCATAAGCTTGGGTCAATAAATTCACTGATAGCCCTGGCAACACCCTCACTCCGGTTGACGTCATCATCTTTTTGAACATCGGTGTTTTTTGTAAATTTATTTCGCATATCTTTTTGACGACGCCCCAATTGTGGTGCGTCAACCGTAACAAATAAAGCTTTGACACCACCGGCCTCTAGCTGCTGGACATATTCTTTTGTGCGTTCCCTTTTCGCATTTACATACAATTGAGCAAATTGCACTTGATCTGGTTGGCGTACTTCCAGCATTTCATCCAACGTGTAAGAGGATAACGTGGGCAGCATGTAGATAACACCGGTCTTGGCTGCAGCGCGTGAAATAGCTAATTCACCATCATCATCAGCCAACTTGCCCAGTGCTGTTGCACTGAAATACAGAGGCAAAGAAGATATTTCCCCCAGTATGGAAGTGGTCATATCAATGTTTTTTACATTGACCAAAATACGCGGCTTAAACCAGATGCGTTGGAAAGCGGTATGGTTTTCGCGAAGTGTAATTTCATCATCAGCACCGGACGAGTAGTAGCCCCAACCTTCCTCCGTCATTGTGTGGGATGCGACGCTCTCAAAATCAAAAGTATTCAACATGGCGTCCATTGGTGGCTTTTCCCACGGTTGAACCTGTTGAGACTCGTTTGGCGCTGGTGCAGGTGTTTGTTGTAGACCTCTGGAGGGCGGTTTTTCCTCACCAGCGACGACATGCCGTGCAGGGTCAACCGTTCTTTCATCGAGAACGCCAACACAGGCTTCAGGGGGAAGAAGTCGCTGGATAATATCCTTCGGGTGCACAGGATTAAACAGATTGGACAGGTCTTTTCCCGCATTTTTCGTGATTATTTTTGATCCTCCGGGGTGTTCTTTCTGAAAGATCGATAAATCGTAAACCTTGCCGTTTAGTACAACCCAGCAGTCGTCAGGATTATTGTGACGTTCCACTTCTTGCATTGTAATTTTTCGCATTGTAGAAATCCTTAACCTATTTTTGATAATTAGTGCCTTACTCCTGAAAACCTGTCACTCTGTTCAGTACCCCCTTGAGGGGTGTAAAAACCAAGAAATCTGGAGAGTGCATTAAAATTAGGAACTTAAAGTACCCACCAAGGCACTTATACCCCTCAAGCTGGTACTGAAAAGGGTGCTGGTTTTTTTACCGTTTACCGGTGTTAGTTCTTTTACTCCCCCTATTCATGAAGGTAATGAAAGGTTGACGGTTTCAATGAACAACGGAAATAGTTTAAGTGACTCGAGGTGGGAATGCAAGGACCATGTAGTGTGGATACCAGAGCAAAGTGTCGCAGAAAAGTGCTATCTGGATAGATAGCATAGGCAAGATGCGTGGCTTTTGTCCAAGACTCAAGTGCATCAATATTTTATGGAATTATCTTGCATTTCAATCCATTCTAAATGGATTTTTAACAACATGGAAAACCATAACTCAAAAGACAATAGCAGAAACTGACAAGATATATGCACTTTGACATAATCTGTGGTACTGGTAAGATTTCAATCTCGTACTAATTCTGACTATCTATGACATGGTGTATGCGTGCTGATTTGTCGGTTTGGTTTTGAGAAATGGGCTGATGACGAGGTAGCTGTCGGTTTTAAATCTTCACCAACTAACCCGACAAGTCGGAACACTTTTTAGAGTCGCTGGATAAGTGCCTTGGTGGTAACTCTTAGTTTCTGATTTCAAACCTCTCTCACAATTTCTTGTTTTTTACACCCCTCAAGGGGGTACTGAACTGAGTGACAGGTTTTACGAAGTAAGGCACTAATATTTCAAGGAAAGCATGCTCCTTAAAAAGTATTTGTACCAGAAAGATCTATAGTAAGGAACTAGGAGAGATGGCTGAAAAGAGTTTTTTGAATGTTTCAGTATTATTGAGAGTCACTCTATGCCTGGTTGGTCTACATAGTGTAGTACTGGGTGTGATAATATATTTTTTTACTGTTCCCTTTTACCAGTTCTTCTTCTCAATTGATCCAGATAATTTTTTCTTTATCAAACAGTCGGGTATTTTTCTGTTCCTTATAGGGCTTTTTTATCTTATCCCCGTAATGGATATGGAGCGCTACAAACTACCTATTATTTTGGTCGTCTTTTCAAAAGTAACCGCCGTTGCCTTCTTGCTCGAAAACGCCCGCCTGACTCCGTCGCCACCGATGATCTACCTGGCAGCACTTGGAGATGGTCTCATGGCTGCAGCAATATCACTACTTGCTATACTCCAGTACAAAAACAGTAAAAATGGCCCTTTTGATTGATTTTCATTTTTAAACCAGTGAGTTATTGTTTTGAGAAAAGAATACCTTCAATTTATGGGGTGCTGATATGGGTAATATAGAATCGGATGCCACCGTCATTGCTTTAAGAGAAAATCTGCAGGACTTGCAAGATTTGGTTATTCGACAGACCAGTCGGCTCATTAACAATAACCTCTATACAAAATCACTGCTCTCCTCTTTGCCTGTAGCGCTCATATCAACCGATAAAAAAGGCCTGATTCAGGTTGCTAACAGAGCAGCCGAAGAAATGTTGCAGACCAAGCTTCAATCTGTAATAGGCTCTTCACTAATTGATCTGCTCGCCCTTTCTCCATCAATCACAGACAAGATCAACCAGGCCAGGGATCAGCAAGCCCCAATCTCGGCCGATTCTCTGGATCTGATTCTGATAGACGACCAGAGGAAGGTCGTTAATATCCATGTTCGACTTCTTTATGATGAGGAAAGAAGGATGTTCGGCACCCTGCTTGCCATGGAAGATCAGACCTATATAAGTTTTTTACGGGATTCTTTCAAGCAGCACGCACTTACCCCGCCTGACGAAGAAGTCGTTGCCCATTCTCCCAAGATGAAACGGGTCGTCAAACAGCTTGCAGAACTGGTCAAGAATGATGGACCCGTCCTGTTTTCAGGTCCGTCGGGATCAGGCAAGGCCTTTCTAGCTGCAAAACTGCACAAAAACCGAGGACTTGGCCCACAAGCTCCCCTGATCATGCTTGACTGCCGTGATATTAATGCGGCCAAGTTCAAAGAAACTCTTTTCGGCTCCGCTGAAAACTTGCAGGACGACAGACAATTCATCCGGTTCAAGTCATTACATGATTACGGAACCATCCATTTGGCCGAGGGGGGGACTCTGGTTCTGCTCAACATCGACTCACTTGGATTGGAAAACCTTGAGGCATTAAATGAATATGTTACTCAGGTTACACAAGAATCATCCACTCTGCCAAAATGCTGGATAGTGGCGACCACAAAAGTTGATTCTACAGATCTCGAGAATCAGGAAAATTTCTGTGGACCACTGTTGACTCGTCTGCTTGAAAGCCATGTTCAAGTGCCGTCGCTTCATAAACGGCGTAAGGATATCTTGCCCCTGGCCAAACTGTTTCTTGCTCATCAGGAAGGGGCAGATACCAAAAAAATCAGCAGGGATGCTGAAAACGGACTGTTATCCAGACAGTACAGCCAGAATAATGTCAAAGAACTCAAAGATGCCATTAAACTGGCAGTGCTGGTCGCCGATGAGGATACTGTCCGATCGGAACACATTTTCACCGGTCCTATGGAACAGGCGACAGACCATGAACTTGATCTGACTGATTTTGCTCTTATCAGGTTCCTGATCAATGACAAAAATCTGGCCGTGCTCAAAGGTGGTATTTTCACCTTTTTTATTGTTCTCATCGGCATGACCCTGTTTTTTCCAAATCGTATTTCCGGGGTGATTAGCAACGACTTGGCCTGGGGGGCTTGGTGGGTTTTCCTTGTGCTGGGCTTTCTCCTGGTTGGCCGCATATGGTGCACTATCTGCCCATTGTCTACTGCCGGTCGTATTGCAAATGGGATATGGAGTCTTGCCAAATCACCGCCCGAGTTCCTAAAAAAAAGCTCACCTTTCCTGATTCCCATTGGTTTTGTCGGAATCATTTGGTTGGAACAGATTTTTCACATGACCATCAATCCAAGGCCTACCGGTTTCCTCCTTATTTCACTCATCTTTCTTGCGGTTTTTTTCGCGCTGTTCTTTGAGCGTGAAACCTGGTGTCGTTATCTTTGTCCGCTGGGCAACTTCGGTGGTATCTTTGCTCTGTCTGCTACTCTATTTGTTCGTTCAAATCCAAATGTCTGCTCCACAAAGTGTACCACACACAACTGCAATAAAGGATCGGAGGAGTATGCCGGCTGCCCTGTTTTCCACCATCCGCTTTTTGCGCGTAATGCACATATCTGTAAGCTCTGCTTTAACTGTCTCAAGAGTTGCCCCCACGGTTCTGCCAGGTTGTACCTGCGGCCACCGCTGGTTAGAATATGGCAGCAGCTTGATATTGCCGAAACTATAGGCTTTTTTGGCCTTGTATTCTTTTTTCTCGCCCCTTTCATGCTGGCTTCAGAGCGGATCTCAGTTTTCATGGGGCCAAAAGCCTTTACTCTGGTAGCTCTGGCCTCACTTGTATTGGCCGCGATTTGCCGCTACACACTTCCCACACTGCTTTTCGGTGATGATGAACAGAATGTACTCAGTACTACCCGCCTGACCCTTGTCCTGCTGCTTCTCGCCTGGGGGCCATTTGCCGCCTTTCACTTTGGCCATCTTCCTGGTCTTGATACACTTTTTATCATATCCGGTCAGCAGGAACTGCTCCATACCGCCTTGCCTGGACAAGGGGTCCCTCTACTCATACTAGTGCAATTGGGTGCAATCTGGTTCGGAGCCTTTATGGCCGTGGTGACCCTGATAGGGTTGGCCAGGCAAGTTCCGCGCGAGAGGGCTAGTATAGCCGGGCGTAAATCATATTTGGTTTTCGGAGTTTGCCTGTTCTATTCGTTACTGAATAGCTGGATTGTTCTGTAAAGGCCAT
>CAXMTO010000263.1:0-61645 GCA_964196355.1 uncultured Myxococcota bacterium | reverse complement strand
GGTAATGAAATCTCCCGGTTGGGCAAAAATATCCTTCTTTCCAAATTTATTCCGATAGGTAATTTGCGGGGTGGACCGGGGTTGCGCTGCCTTGTTACCCTTGCTATTCTTCACTATTTTGGCGGTGTTCTCTATCAGGTACAGGCTAGATATGGGCATAGATTGCAGCCGTTGCGCCGATTAGCAGAAAAATTTAGAGGATAACGGCTCTTCTTCGCTCGAAATCTGTCCTGGTACCATTTCTCTTAAGAACCCTTAACCCGGGTTTCTCATGACTTTTTGATTTGAACCCTGCCTGTATCTGGTGGTACGTATCAACTCTTTTCTTTGATGGCAAAAGATGGTAAAAGTTTTTGTATAAAGGAATTATTCTCAACAAGAGGTACAGGCAGGAGATTCACTATGAACAAACCATCAACCCAGAATAAAAAAATAGACCAGATCCCGGGCTATATGACTCGTGTAAATCACTTGAAAAACAGAGTGATTTTGACAAGGCCGGAAATGGATCTGGAAAATGCCAGCCTCCTCACTGAGGGTTTTATTAAATCAGAGGGCGAACCTCTTGTAGTGCGTAAAGCTAAGGCTTTTCGCAACCAGTGCCAGAAAAAGAGTGTCAAAATTTGGGATGAAGAACTCATTGTCGGATGTTCCGGCAGTAAAATCCGTGCTGGAATCCTCTGCGCTGACAGCTGCTGGTCTGTGCTGAATGAAGAACTCGATACCATTTCGAAACGATCATATGATCCCTTTCATCTTGCTGAAGAAGACCGTCAACTTTTTGAACAGGAGATCAGGCCGTATTGGAAAGGGCGGTCAAATTATGAAGAGTGGCTGGCCCAAATACCAGATGACACCCGTGAACTGCGGGATAACGGAGTCATCTATATCAATAGAAAGGCTGTTCGAGGTTTTGGCGAGACTACGGCCGGATATGAACTGATTATCAGAAAGGGTCTCTGTGGTATAGAAAAGCTGGTAAAAAGAAAAAGGGCTACCCTGGACCTTACTAAGCCCGGTGACTATGAGAAGGATTACTATCTCAAATCTCTGCTGATTGTGGCTGAAGGCATCAAGGAATTGGCGCAGCGCTACGCAAAGGAAGCAGATAGGCTCGCCTCTGCCGAAGAGGATGCAAAAAGAAGAGACGAACTGCTTGAAATCGCACAGGTGTGCCGAAATGTTCCTGCCAACCCAGCTCGAACATTCAGGGAGGCACTGCAGGCACTTTATTTCTACCAGGTCTGCATTTTTATGGAGCAGAATGCTGCGAGCTATAATCCCGGGAGGATGGATCAATATCTCTTGTCATTTTATAAAGAAGATAGAGAGAGTGGTCGTATAAGTCAGGAGGAGGCCCAGGAACTCTTAGGCTGCCTTTGGGTGAAGTTCAGTGAGCCCTGTCTATTCCAGGATGCGGTTACTGCAGAATTTGCTGCAGGCTATCCGATGTTCCAGAATGTTTGTGTGGGCGGGGTCGATGAGACCGGCAGAGATGCCGTCAACGAACTCTCCTATATGATTATCCAGGCCACGATGGATGTTCAGTTATACCAGCCATCGCTTTCAGTCAGATACAGTCTGGCTAAGAATCCCAGCCGCTTTCTTCGCAAGGTGGTCGAACTGATTGCTCTTGGCACAGGGTTTCCCGCCTTTCACAATGATGACATTGGCATACGGATGCTGATGAACAAAGGCATTCCACTCAAGGAGGCCTTTAACTGGAATCCCTGCGGATGCGTCGAGACAAACCTTGAAGGCAGGTTGCGTCACTTT
The DNA here is from genome assembly GCA_964196355.1 of uncultured Myxococcota bacterium. GTDB lineage: Bacteria > Desulfobacterota > Desulfobulbia > Desulfobulbales > Desulfocapsaceae > Desulfomarina. Next base: position 59,869 of record CAXMTO010000263.1, on the reverse strand, counting down.
ACCGCTCTTGCAGATATCAATCTTGGATCCATCGTCGAATTTGCTCTGCTGAATGGGACGTGTAGAAAGAGTGACAGGTTCGTATCTATAAAAACGGGTAAGGCCGAAAAATTCACAAGCTTTGAAGAATTTTTTGAGGCAGTAAAGCAGCAATTTTCATATGTCACCAGGGCAGTGGTTAAGGGCAGTCACGTGATAGATGAGGTATGTATGAAACGGCCATGTCCTGCCCTTTCTCTGACATTTCGAGAGTGTATCGAAAATGCCAGTGATTATGCCTGGGGAGGAGCAAAGTATAACACAGGAAACGGCATTATACTGATTGGTGTGGCTGACCTGATAAACTCTATTGCCGCAGTAAAACACATTGTCTACGAGACCGGTCTGGCATCTATGGATCAACTCCTTGATGCCTTGGCCTCTGATTTTATGGGTTATGAGGAGATTTTAGAGCTCTGTGCTTCCGCACCCAAATATGGCAACGATGATCCAATGGTGGATAGGATCGCCGGGGATATCTTCACGTTCTTTGCAGATGAGATAGAAAAATACAAGTCCAAGTTCGGTAAGATGACTCCTGGAATCCTTCCAGTCTCCGGAAACACCCCATTCGGCCTTGAAGTCGGTGCACTGCCGTCTGGTAAGAAGGCATGGAAACCACTTGCCGATGGGGTCAGCCCTGTTGGAGGCACTGACCTGAACGGTCCGGGGGCCGTGCTGAAGTCAGTCGCCAATATCCCTCATGACCGTTTCGTCCAGGGAACACTTTTAAATCTGAAAGTGGAACCAGCAATGCTGAGAGAGGAAAACGGCATAATGCAGATGATGGCCCTGCTGAAAAGCATGTGCAGCCTTGGTGTTTATCATGTTCAGTTTAATGTAATAGACCAGGAAAAACTGATCCAGGCCCAACTGAACCCTGAAGAACATCGAGGGCTTCTTGTCAGAGTTGCCGGTTACACAGCTTATTTTGTTGAGCTGGGCAAAGATGTTCAGGATGAGATAATCGGCCGGACGGTTCACCATGGCATTTCAGTAGGCTAGAAAGCATGGCAGACAAAAGCAATGGGATCATTCTTCGCATAGAGAGAACCTCCATCCATGACGGTAATGGGTTGCGTGTAGTTGTCTTTTTGAAGGGCTGTCCACTCTCCTGCAAGTGGTGTTCGACCCCCGAGTCGCAGCAGGCAGATGTAGAAAACGGATATGGTAGAATACTTACAGTCGACCAGGTGGTTGATGAAATATGTAAAGACGAGATCTTTTTTTTTCATTCGGGGGGGGGCGTTACAATAAGTGGAGGGGAATGCCTTCTACAACCGGATTTTGTTGCGGGTGTACTGAAAGAGTGTCTGCAGCGGGGTATTAACACAGCCATTGAAACCAGTCTTTTTGCTCCTTGGCAGTCTGTGCAAAAAGTACTGCCTCTCCTGAATACTATCTACGTGGATCTGAAACATCCTGATGGCGGAATACATGAAAAGTTCGCGGGGGTCGATAACAGTCTCATCCTGACCAATCTCAAAAAACTTGATCAATCCAACCTGCTTTTTGATATTCATCTGCGCATCCCTCTTATCCCCGGGATAAACGATGAAGATGACACCCTCCTTGCAACACTGTCGATCGCTAAAACCATCAAAAAATTGAAAGAGATAGAAATCCTGCCTTATCATCGTCTCGGGGTGGGAACCTACGCCCTGCTCGGAAGATCGTATGAACTGCAGGATGTGGCTACTCCTTCAAGGGAATACATAATCGAGCGGACAGAGTTTGTAAGAAAGCAGAAACCGGGCATTCCTGTCAAAGCAGGAGGTGGGTACTTTTAACAGGTGTTGTATTTTTTCATTAAATTTGTAATACTGCTCTTCGTTTTGCCAGCTATAGTTTTCTGACTAATATTTCCTGTGTTTTTCTGCTCTTTAAGAGAGTAGTGAATTGATGTCTTATTTGTGTCCCTTAGTGGGGGTTTGTTTGTCCTGTACACGTTTTTTGTTTGAAACGGATACAGGATTTTTATGATTAACAGTTAAATACAAAAGGAGAATTCTGTGAAAAAAACTTTATTATTGTCTTCTGTAGGTAGTGCTCTTACTGGTTTGCTGCTGCTCGGGCAGGTTGCGACAGCTGCTGATCTGAAGATTGGCATCATGGTCCCGACAACCGGATCAGAAGCAACCTATGGCAAAGATATGGAAAATGCAATTAATCTCGCCGCGGCTGAAATCAATAAGGCTGGTGGTGTACTTGGAATGAACATCGTCACTATGACGGGTGATGCTGCCTGTGATCCTCAGCAGGCAACAGCGGCGGCCAGTAAACTGGTTTCTGCTGAAGTAATTGGAGTCGTTGGCGGATATTGTTCCGGTGCCACAATGCCTACCATGAAAATTTATGGTGATGCCAAGGTACCAATGGTTATTCCTGCGGCAAATTCCACCAAATTAATCGATATTAATCAAGGTAATGCTTTTCAGATCAATTCAACAGGTTTTGACCAGGTGAAAACCGCGGTTGACCTTTTTAAAGTAAAAGGAATTAACAAACTCGCCATCATTCACCAGGGTGACGGTTACTCTGAGGATCTGGCAAACCTGACACGTGAAAAATGGACTGCAATGGGCAATGAGGTTGTAGCCTATGAAGTCGTAAATAAAGGTGAACAGGATCAATCAGCCCTCGTTACCCGTGTTAAATCCAAGGCACCCGATGCCGTTTTCTGGACAGCATACTATGCTGATGGTTCTCTCGTCATCAAACAGCTCCGTCAGGGTGGTTATCGAAATCTTATTGCTGTTGGTGATGGCTCAAACTCACCAAAACTTCTTGAAATAGCAGGAAAAGCAGCTGAAGGTGTTTACTGTTTCTCAAACCCTACCGTTGAATATCTTCCTGCCGCAAAAGACTTCCATAAAAACTACAAAGCTACCTATAATCAGGAGCCCGATGCGTATGCCGCGCTCTCCTATGACGGTATGAAACTTCTTGCCGATGCAATCACACGTGCCGGATCAACAGACAAAGATGCAATCATAAAGGCGCTGGCTGCAACCAAAGATTTTACCGGCATCGCCGGCCCCATCTCTTTTACTGATAAAAACACTCTCGCCAGAAGTAACTTTGTTACACTCGTAGCAGAAGGCGGAAAGTGGCTCCTTAATAAGTAATAACTCTGCTTAGTTGAAATCTCTGTACCGTCTGTCTTGTTAAATCATTTGGGACGGACGGTACAGCTGTGATACTCTTCTTTTTTTAAATGGGTCTGTTATGTCAATCCAGGACATTCTCTTGCAGCAGCTCGCTAATGGTCTGATATTAGGGTCATTCTATGCTCTCGTCGCCCTCGGTTACACCATGGTGTATGGCATCATAAAGCTTCTGAATTTTGCCCATGGTGACCTCTACATGTTGGGCTCATTTGTAGGTTTTATTGTTCTGTCTTTCCTCAGTGCCTATATCGGCAACAGCTGGGCAGGGATTCTCTGCAGTATGGTCCTGAGTATGATTGCCGTTGGTCTATTGGGCGTTTTGATTCAGCGGATAGCCTACGTGCCAATGCTCACGGCCCCCAGACTTTCGATCCTGATCACCGCACTGGCTGTTTCCATGGTACTTTACAACGGAGTTATGGCATTCACCGATGGTCAATATCTGGCGTTTAAAACAGATCTTGGCTTTGACGGCCTGGAACTCGGGAATGTATTTATTACGTATACACAGATGATACTCGTGGGCGCCTCTCTAATACTTATGACGGTCCTTCATCTCTTTGTCAAGAAAACCCTGTACGGTAAGGCCATGCGGGCTATCGCCATAGACCAGGATGCATGCAGGTTGATGGGGATAAATGTAAACAAGATCATCGCGCTAACCTTTTTCATTGGTACATCACTTGCGGCCGCAGCCGGTATTATGGCTGGAACCTATTACGGCAGTATCCATTTTTTCATGGGTTTTGTTATTGGCCTTAAGGCATTTACTGCTGCCGTCATTGGCGGGATCGGCTCTATCCCCGGTGCAATGCTGGGCGGTCTGCTTTTAGGGCTGCTTGAGGCCTTTGGTACTCAAATTCCATTTATCGGCACAGAGTGGAAGGATGTTTTTTCCTTTGGGATTCTCATTCTCCTTCTGGTGTTCAAACCTACCGGCATTCTTGGTAAAACGGAAATAGAGAGGATGTAAATCATGGCGAATCTTTCAACCATCTTGAGCGAGTGGCTTAGCTCTCAGAAGAATCGAATGGTCATTCTCCTTACCCTTGCCGCCATTGCCATGTTTATTCCTCTGGTTTCGAGCAATTATGGTCTGGAAGTCATGACGAATGTCTGGTTCTATGTGGTGCTCTGTCTCGGCTTGAATATTGTTGTTGGCTATGCTGGATTACTTGATCTTGGCTATGCAGCGTTTTTTGCGGTTGGTGCATACACAACAGGCATCCTTACCTCCCAGTTCGGGGTTAACTTCTGGCTGACTATTCCCATTGCTGTAGGTTGTTCAGCATGTGCCGGCTTTATCATTGGCGGCCCTACCTTGCGACTGCGCAGTGATTATCTTGCCATTGTTACACTGGGGTTCGGAGAAATCGTTAGAATAATCGCAAGAAACCTGGAAATCACAGGTGGCGCCAGTGGCCTTATTGGTATTGAAAGACCAAGTATTTTCGGTTTTCAACTGAGTCAGATTGTTCATTTTTATTATGTATTCCTTATTCTTGCTATCCTCGCCTGTTTTGTCAGCTACAGGCTGCAGCATTCCCGTCTTGGCAGGGCATGGCAATATGTACGAGAAGACGAAGATGCGGCAGAAGCCATGGGCATTAACAGGGTCGCTGTCAAATTATACGCCTATGTCATCGGCGCCATCTTTGGTGGAGTTGCAGGCTGCTTTTTTGCGGCTAAAATGACAGCTATTTCCCCGGAAACATTTATGTTTCAACAGTCTGTCCTCATTCTTCTCGGTGTGGTGCTCGGTGGTATGGGCAAGATCCCCGGTGTAATCATCGGAGCATTCGCTCTGGTGCTTTTCCCTGAGGTATTTCGTGACTTAGGTTCCATGCGTATGCTGGTTTTTGCAATTGTCATGCTGATTATCATGCTCTACAGACCGGAAGGTATCTGGCCTGCCAAGAAATCTTAAAACGACGCAGTAACTACAACGACGGAACTAACACCATGGCCCTACTAGAAGTTAACAATCTTGCACTGAGTTTTGCTGGGCTCCACGTTATTAAGGAACTGGATTTCAGTGTTGAAGAAGGCAGTATTGCCAGTCTTATCGGCCCTAATGGTGCAGGTAAGACCTCTATCTTTAACTGTCTGACAGGATTCTACAGACCAACCGCCGGCGACATTATTTTCAGTGGAAAATCCATAACACACAAAAAACCTCACAAAATCACGCGTCAGGGGATGGCAAGGACATTTCAGAACCTCAGGCTGTTTAAAAGTATGACAGTACTTGAAAATGTGATGTCCGGTATGCACTGCCGCAGTTCAGCCGGTCCAATTGGTGCAATCCTTAGAACCGATTCCCAGCAGAAAGAAGAGGCAAAAATAAATGAATTTTGTGAGACGTGTCTTGATTTTGTAGGGTTGTTGGAGGCAAAGGACAGAGTTGCCTCTAATCTCGCCTATGGAGACCAGAGAAGAGTGGAGTGGGCGAGGGCTCTTGCCACACAACCCAAACTTCTTTTGCTTGATGAGCCGGCAGCAGGATTGAACTACGACGAAAAACAGCAGTTAATTGACCTGATTAAACGAATCCGTGATCAGCTTGGAATCACCATTTTCCTCATCGAACACGATATGGGACTGGTTATGAAAGTGTCAGAGAAAATTACCGTGATTGATTACGGGCAGAAAATCGCCCAGGGAAATGCGGATGAGGTTCAGAACAATCCAAAGGTTATCGAAGCATACCTGGGTAAGGAAGAGGACGAAATCGCATGAGCAACACTATTCTCGAAATTGAAAATCTTGAGACCCATTACGGAAAAATCCATGCTTTGCGCTCCATTTCCTTCACGGTTAAAGAAGGACAGATTGTCACCTTGCTCGGGGCCAATGGCGCCGGTAAAAGCACTACATTGAGGGCGATCTCCGGCCTTATTCGTTCCACTTCCGGCACAATTCGTTACATGGGTGAGGATATTACCAGAAAACCTGCCCATGACATTGTCAAGATGAGACTTATCCATGTTCCTGAGGGGAGAAAGATATTCAAGGGAATGACTATTGCCGAAAACCTTGAACTTGGTTCTTTTACACTCGACGATGACGCTGAAAGAAAACGGCGTATGGAACATGTTTACGAGATATTTCCTGTACTACAGGAACGCAGAAATCGCGATTCGGCTTTTCTTTCCGGGGGTGAACAGCAGATGCTGGCTATTGGTCGTTCTATGATGACCAACCCAAAACTGCTGCTGCTTGATGAGCCTTCAATGGGACTTGCCCCATTTCTGGTACAACAGATCATGAAAATTGTTCTTCGGTTGAACAGGGAAGGGGTAACCATTCTTCTTGTCGAACAGAACGCCAAGGTAGCTTTGAAGCTGGCGGATCATGGCTATGTTCTGGAGACAGGGAAGATAGTTATAAGAGGCGATGCCAAGACACTGCAACAGGATGAAAGTATTGTTAAGGCTTATCTTGGTGAATAACAATTAAGACTAAGGCTGGTTTGAGAATAACGTCATATGCAGCCAATGAAAAACCAGAGAAAAGCATATATCTTTACCCTGCTTGCAGTTTTTTTCTGGGGGACCGCAGCTTCAGCATTTAAAATCGCGCTTCAATATGTAACCCCTTACATCCTGCTTTTTTACTCCACACTGGTCTCCACTATTGCCCTGCTTGTTGTTTTGATCCTTCAGGGTAAACTGTCCCAACTCGCAAGCGTTTCGCATAAACAGGCAGCAAAAGCCGCAATGTTAGGTTTTCTCAACCCTTTTTTTTACTATATCGTCCTCTTTAAGGCCTATTCACTGCTTCCCGGACAAATTGCCATGGCCTTGAATTATGGCTGGCCTCTGGCATTGGCACTTCTTTCTGTCCCTATTCTGAAACAGCAGTTGAGTCGAACACAGTTTATTGCAATAGTAATAAGCTTTATCGGTGCCATAGTTATTGCAACTAAAGGACAGATTGGAGGCTTCGAACAGCTCAGTACGTTGGGGTTAGGGCTCGCTTTCGGTTCCACAATTATCTGGGCAGTGTTCTGGCTACTTAATGCCCGGGACAGCCTTGAACCTCTGGTAAAACTTTTTCTGGGCTTCTGTTTTGGCCTTTTGTATTCAGTAGCCTTCAGTCCTCTTTTCGGCGGTTTGTCTATTCCCGAAGCAAAAGCTTTTCTGCCGCTGGTTTATATTGGTTTTTTTGAAATGGGATTTACTTTCGCGCTCTGGATGACGGCCCTTCAACTCACGACCACTGCCGCTAAAATAGGAAATTTAATATATATATCTCCTTTTCTTTCTCTTGTTTTTCTCAGGATAATAGTGGGAGAAGAAATCCACCTGGCGACTTTATTCGGGCTTTTTCTAATTGTCGGTTCTATTCTTGTTCAGGAAGTATACGGCAAATAGAGGTTATTGAATTCTTGTTTTTTATTGCAGAAGTTCAGGAGTAAGGTACCCAGTACTAAAGGATCTAATAAATGAACTACCCAAGTATTTTTAACGATGTTATCGGGCCCGTTATGCGAGGGCCTTCAAGTTCTCACTGCGCCGGGGCACTCCGCATTGGACGCCTCGTCAGAGATATGATGCAGGGGGGCGAAATTGCTGATGTGCTGGTGGAATTCGACGAATTCGGTTCCCTGGCCACAACTCATACAGCACAGGGTTCTGATATGGGGCTAGCCGGTGGCCTTCTCGGGTGGGATACAACCGACTCCATGATGGCTCATGCGGAACATTATCTTTTTGAAGAAGGAGTTAAAATATCATACATTGTAGGCCGCTATGAGATGCACCATCCGAATACCTATCAGATAACTCTTTCCAATTCGATTGAAAAACATGTGATCAGAGCTGTCTCATCCGGTGGTGGGATGGTTGAAATAATCGCCATTGATTCATTTGATATCTCAATTAAGGGAGATTTCTTCGAAACTCTTGTTTTCGTTGTTTCTGAAAATATCTATTCGCATATTTTAGCACTTCTTGATCCGAAAGATTTAATAAACCTTTTGCATTGCGGAGAGAGTGGTTGCATTCAAATAAAAACCGAGTCACCAATCGATGAACATGTACTTGCTGTAATCAGCGGGATTCAGGGCGTAACGGCGGTTAAACAGCTCTCTCCGGTATTACCGGTGCTTTCACGCAGAGATATTTCTGTACCTTTCTCTTCCTATGGCGAAATGCTTGAATATAACGCTGAAAAAAATCTTCTGTTGTCCGACCTTGCCATCCATTACGAGAGTCAGCGCGGAAACGTTGACCATGAAGATGTCAGGGCCAAAATGGAAGAGATAGTAGGCATACTTGTCGAATCAATACAGACTGGTCTTAATGGCACTGAGTATGATGACCGCATCCTTGGCTGTCAGAGTGTGAAATTCGCTGAGGCGATGAAGTCCGGTGCGCTTCTGGGGAGCTCAGTCCTTAATAAAATGACCCTTTATGTCTCTTCACTGATGGAAGTGAAAAGTTCAATGGGTATTATTGTTGCCTCGCCAACTGCAGGCTCATGTGCCGGTCTACCCGGTGCGATTTTAGGGGCTGTCGATGCTCTTGGGCTCACGAGAGATCATGCAGTACGTGGCATGCTTGCTGCCGGCTTGATTGGTGTGTTTATCGCCAGCGACTCAACATTTGCAGCCGAAGTGTGCGGTTGCCAGGCGGAGTGCGGAGCAGCCTCAGGCATGGCTGCAGCTGCTCTGGCGGAGATGGGCGGAGGTACGGCTGACAAATCTTTAGCTGCTGCCTCTATGGCTCTACAAAATATTCTAGGTATGATATGTGATCCTGTCGCCAATCGTGTCGAGGTTCCCTGTCTCACCAAGAATGCTCTGGCTGCGGCTAATGCCCTGACATGTGCAAATATGGCGCTTGCCGGATACGACCCTGTTGTTCCCCTTGACGAGGTCATTGAAACCATGGACTTGGTCGGTAAAAGTATTGTACCTGAACTCAGGTGCACAGCTCTTGGCGGTCTTTCTATTACTAAGTCAGCCAAGTCAATCGAAAGAAAATTAGAGGCTTACGAAGAAAAAAAGGGCAAATGATATGTTATATTTGAACAGTCGAGAAATCATCGAAGCAGTTTCTTGTGACCAGATGATGGATGCAGTGGAGCAGGCAATGGGGACATACGAAGATAAGTCTTATACCATGCCTGAGCGCATGCATGTGCCATGCGGTGAGGGTAATATACTGCTGCTTATGCCGTGCATTGCCGGGGATTATATGGTCACCAAAATGCTTACGCTCTATCCCAAAAACCGGAAGGTTGAAAAACCGGTGATCCAGGCAACTGTAATGCTTGCAGATAGCAGAACGGGGACGCCACTTGCCATCATGGACGGCGGAACAATTACAGCTATGAGAACTGGTGCCGTGGGCGGTTCAAGTATACGGCATCTCGCAAAAAGGGACGCACAGTCAATTGGGGTGGTAGGTTGTGGTGTGCAGGGTTTTTACCAGCTCAAGTATGGCTGTTGTGCAAGAGACATACAGGAAATAACTCTTTTTGACATGAATTCGGATAATGCGATTTCTCTTTCAGAGAGATTACAGTCGGATTATCCGGACATGGCAATTAAGATAGCCGAATCCGCTGAAGAGCTCGCCTACAAATCAGATATCGTGATTACGACAACAACAGCCAGAACCCCTGTATTCCCTGACAGGGCAGAGCTCTTTGCTGGCAAGCATCTTATTGCTGTGGGATCTTTCGAGCCTGGTGTTCGTGAATACCCCAACGCCCTGTTCACCCAGACCTCTACAGTGTGGGTCGATATAGAATTTGCCAAGGAAGAATCTGGAGAAATTCTTGTTCCTCTGCGGGATGGTCTTTTAAGAGATGAGCAGATTGTCACTCTCGGACAGTTCATCCGCTCCGGAGAAAAACCTGACCGGGGAATATCCGGTACCACATTTTTCAAAACAGTCGGTATGGCTCTTTTTGATCTTGCAGCAGCGCGCCTGATATATGAATCTTCAAAAAAGCGTGGAATAGGCACTGAACTCGATTAACGCCCCACAGCATATGACTCTATTGATCTGATTTAAGGACCGACAAAAATGCATTCTGTGGGATATCCACATTGCCGACAGTCTTCATCCGTTTTTTTCCTGCTTTCTGTTTCTCGAGGAGCTTTCGTTTTCTGGTAATATCACCGCCGTAACACTTGGCGGTAACATCTTTTCGCATTGCGGAGACAGTAGTTCTTGCAATAATGGTCCCACCTATTGCCGCCTGAATTGCAATTTTAAACATTTGCCTGGGAATCTCTTCCTTAAGTACGTCGCATGCATGCAGACCACGAGCTCTGGCATTGTCCTTATGGACAAGTTGAGACAAGGCGTCGACAATCTCGCCATTAACGAGGATATCGAGTTTAACCAGATCACTCCTTCTGTAGTCGAGCATTTCATAATCGAATGAGCCATAACCCTGGGTAACTGATTTCAGTTTGTCATAAAAATCATAAATCACCTCAGCCAGAGGCAGTTCGCATTGGAACTCAATTCTACCCGGCATAGGGTAGTGGAAAGAGGTGTTTTCACCACGTCGCTCCATGCAGAGTGTCATAATTACGCCCATATATTTCTCAGGAATCAATATCGTCGCCCTGATACAAGGCTCTTCAATCTTATTTATATGCGCGGGATCCGGGAAATGAGCAGGGTTATCAACTTTTTTCTCTGTTCCATTTGAGAGGTGAAAAATATACTGCACTGAGGGAACTGTCAGTATGAGTGATATATCAAATTCTCTTTCAAGTCGCTCCTGGATAACTTCGAGATGAAGAAGACCGAGAAAACCGCAACGAAAACCGAACCCGAGTGCAGCGGATGTATCTTTTTCGAAAATAAGTGCAGCATCATTGAGTTTTAGTTTTTCAAGCGCTGCCGCCAGGTCTTCATAATCATCAGTGGATATCGGATAAATTGAAGAAAAAACCACCGGGACGACTTTTTTGAAACCGGTCAGCGGGGTGGGGCAGGGATTTTCCTTAAGGGTGATGGTATCCCCTGGCCGTGTATCTTCTACAGTTTTAATGCCAGCCAGAATATACCCGATTTGTCCAGCAGACAACTGTTTTTGCGGCTCCCGTTTGAGTTTAAAGAGCCCCACCTCTTCAACCTTATATTCCCTGTTGTTCGACATGAACCGTATTATATCGCCAGCCTTTATTGTCCCGTTGATAAGCCTGACTGAAATTATTGTGCCCCTGAAGGAGTCGTACCCTGCATCGAAAATGAGGGCCTGCAGCGGGGCGGCGGCGTCTCCTTCCGGTGGTGGCAGCAGCTTTACTATAGCTTCAAGAATACCCTCGACACCAGCACCTGATTTGGCTGAACAGAACTGAACGAGTTCACTGTCAAGCCCCAGGTCTTCCTCAATCTGTAAGGCTACAGTTTCGGGCTCGGCGGAGGGCAGGTCAATTTTGTTAATTACCGGAATAATCTCCAGATCATTCTCCATGGCAAGATACAGGTTCGCAAGAGTCTGCGCTTCAACTCCTTGGGCCGCATCAATGAGCAGTAAGGCGCCTTCACAGGAGGTGAGGGCTCTGGAAACCTCATAGCTGAAGTCCACATGCCCTGGCGTGTCAACAAGATTAAGAAAATATGATTCACCGTCTTTTGCGGTGTAAGGCAAACAGATAGTCTGGCTTTTAATGGTAATGCCTCTCTCTCTTTCAATGGCCATATTGTCAAGCAGCTGATCTTGAAACTCTCTTGCGGAAACAAGGTCACAGAGTTGTATCATGCGGTCAGCCAGGGTTGATTTACCGTGATCTATATGGGCAATGATACTAAAATTACGAATGTTTTTCATCAGGCTGGAAATGGTAAATGGTAGAGGTGATAGGACCTTGCGTGAAAGGCACAATGCGTTATAAACAGACACTACTTAGCATAAAACCTGCAATAATAAAATAGATTTTAACTGGTTCTGTCATCTGTCTCCGATAAAGAGTCAAAGCTTAGAATCCGGGTCACTTGTCATCGCCAGAGTAAAAAGGTTGAGAAAAACATCTGACTTATATCGTAAATGAGTCGGTGTTTTCTGAACACGCTGTTTCATATAGAAGAAATATTTCAAGCAAATTCAAAGGTTGGGCTGCACATTATGATTGCACTTTAATTCAGGTAGAGTAATATTCAGAGTTTTCAAATATTTTCTGGACTACCATTCCGGAGAGAGGTTGTATGAGCAAAAATACCACAAAAGATTCTGATGAAACTGCCGTTGAGGATAGGTACGAAAATCCCCTCGTTGCTGTCGCAGATGAAGAAAATCTGCCGGCGCTGAGTAACCCGGCACTGCACAGATATCTACAAGAGATTAGTCAATATGAATTGTTGACCAGAGAAGAAACAGATGATCTGGCGATTCGTTTCAGGGAAGAGGGCGATCAGGATGCGGCTTATCGCCTGGTCTCCTCTAATTTACGACTTGTCGTTAAAGTTGCGATGGATTTTCAGAAATACTGGATGCAAAATTTCATGGATCTTATCCAGGAAGGCAACGTTGGTCTGGTACAGGCAACAAAAAAATTTGATCCATACAGGGGAGTAAAATTTTCCTACTATGCTGCTTACTGGATCCGGGCCTATGTTCTCAAATTCATAATGGACAACTGGAGATTGGTCAAAATCGGGACCACCCAGGCACAACGTAAACTCTTTTTCAGTCTCAATAAAGAGAGAAAACTTCTTGAAGCCCAGGGGTTTAATGCGGAACCAAAATTAATTGCCCAGCGTCTCAACGTAAAAGAACGTGAAGTAGTTGAAATGGGGCAGCGGATGGACAACTGGGATGTTTCCCTTGAGAGCCCGGTGCGATCAGATTCAGAAGATGAACAGAAAAGTTTTCTGCCAAGCAACGGTCCCGGTATTGAGTCTACTGTGGCTGGAAAAGAAATCAAGGTGAAGCTGGCTGAACTTCTGGGCGCATTGAAAGACAGGCTGAACGATAAAGAAAGGATGATTTTAGAAAAAAGGTTGCTTACTGATGAACCTTTAACATTGCAAAATATTGCAGACAAATTTTCAATTTCACGTGAGCGGGTAAGACAGATTGAAGTTAATCTTCTAAAGAAAATGAAAAAATATCTCGAGGCAGAGATGCCTGACATCGTCGACTATTTTGATGGTGAACGGATCGTCATCAATTCAGATTGATGACTTTCTGGATTGATACAGACTGACCAATATCAAAAGCCCCTTCTCTATAAAGATTGTATTCCTTATACGAAGTGAACAAAATTCCCTTGAAAATTGAACTATGTTCAGCACGTCCTTGTGGAGTGTAGAGTCCCCGACAATATGATATGAAAGTCCCACTTCTGGATCTTAAGGCACAATTGCAATATCTTCAAGATGATCTCATCAATGAGGTTACCCGCGTCGTAAAATCCACGAGGTATATTCAAGGTCCTGAAGTGATCGCGCTGGAAGAAGAGATAGCAGACTATTGCGACACCGGCTATGGAATTGGCGTCTCCAGTGGCACTGATGCGTTGCTTCTTTCACTCATGGCACTGGGCGTCGGTCGGGGTGATCGTGTTCTTACAAGTCCTTATTCATTCTTTGCCACTATGGGTGTGATCTTGCGGGTAGGGGCCATTCCGGTTTTTGCGGATATTGATCCTGAATCCTTTAATATCGACCCTGAAAAAATTTCCGAGATCCTGAAGTCTGATAAAAATAAAACAATTAAGGCTATTATTCCTGTACATCTGTACGGCCAGTGTGCTGATATGAAAGAGATAATGAAATCAGCTGATCAGTACGGGATACCAGTTATTGAAGATGCTGCCCAGGCTATTGGGGCCGAATATCCTTTTGGTGAAACCGGAAAAGTCGTTCTAAAAAGAGCCGGGTCCATGGGACTTTGTGGATGTTTTTCTTTTTTCCCAAGTAAAAATCTTGGTGGGATCGGAGATGGCGGCATGGTTGTAACACGGGATAAAAAATTTGCGGAAAAACTCACCCTTATGCGCAACCATGGGGCCAATCCCAAATATTATCATAAGATGGTTGGAGGTAATTTCAGACTTGATCCCATTCAGGCAGTTGCATTACGCGTAAAACTGCCTTATCTGAACCGGTGGCATCAACAAAGAGCTGAGAATGCTGTCGAATACAACACTCTTTTTGCCGACACAGCCTTGCTGGAAAAGGAAAAGGTTGTGTTGCCTGTTTCTGTGTATAACCGAGATGAAAAAAGTCGTCCCGGAGAAGTAAATCACCATATTTACAATCAGTATATCCTGAGGGTGAAAAAACGTGATGCGCTGCGGGAATGGTTGCAGGCCAATGATATAGGATGCGAAATTTATTATCCGGTACCATTGCATAAGCAGGAATGTTTGAAAACAAATGGTAATATTTCCTACCCTCAAGCCGAAAAAGCAGCAAAGGAAACACTTGCACTGCCAATCTACCCAGAGCTTTCTTCGGCAATGAAGACCTATGTCGTAGAGAAAATAGTGGAATTTTACGCCTGAAGAAGTATCATAATGCTCAGGAACTATCAGAAGCTTTATTGGGCCTGGTACTTTCCAGAAAAGGTTCATCTTTTAAAAACAATCTTAAACATGATAAGATGTCCGTTTTTTTGGAGGTACAGTCAACAATGTGGGCGTAAATTTCTTTGATAAATAGCAAATGGTTTTTTTGAACTTAAATTCATCATCCTCAATAGTTACCTGTTATTGAACATGGGTTTTCAGAGACTGACTCCGGTTATCATAATTGGTCTGAAAATTTTCTTCTATCAGGTCATCCTTCTTCTGGGAGCACTCTTTCTTCCGGATACTATCTACGCTGAACTCAATGCAATAGCTCCAGACCGCACCATTACAGTTGTTGCCGATCAGCCAGATGTTCCTGAATGGAAAACCTTGTGGGACAAAGCTCGGGAAAATGTTCGACAAAATCGATATCCTGCAGCCTTAAAACTCTATGAAGAGCTTTTAAAGGAAAAACCCAATATAGAGGAAGCTAATTGGGAATTTTGTAAGGTTCTTTTGAAAATGGAAGATTTTTCTTCAGCTGCTACCATTATAGCAACTTTGGTTGAAAAAAATCCTCTTAGAATCGAATACCTGCTAACCGCTGGAACGATCAGTCTGCAACAAAAAAATTATCCCCTCGCTATAAAGCGTTTTGGAAAGGTTTATGAATTGGATCCTGGTGGAAACGACTCCACCTCTGCCCTTTCTGGACTCATCGACAGCCTGAAGGGGAACGGTAAAGATGATGCTGTTTTGTCACTTTTAGAACAACTTCACGTCAGGGAACCCGATGATGTAACACGTCTTCATGAGCTCGCTCGAGCAGCCAGGTCTCTTGGTAAGTTGAAACAGGCTGAGAGATATTATGCAAAACTTTTGAAGATGGGACCCGTTGATGACCGGATTCTTTTCCAGGCTTCTGAACTATTTGAAAATACAAATAATATAAAGATGGTTGTGCCATTGTGGGAGGAATACGTACGACGAAATCAAAAATATCTTCCCTTTCGCCAAAAACTTATCGATTTCTATCTGACTAATAGTGAGGGGATGGCTGCTTTGCCACACCTTTTGTTTATTGATGATAAGGTGAATAGCAATGATAAACTTAAGCTTCAAATTGCAACAATTTACCTTCATGATGCCAGGAGACCTGACAAAGCACTGAGTTATTACGAGAAATATTTACTGAAAAACCCTGATGATCAAACTGTAAGGTCTAATATTGCCCACATTCAATCAATTTTAGCCAATGATTTTCTATCAATTGTTGAAAATGATGGCGCCTGGCTACTATGGAGAGATTTGACCGAAGTAACTCCCAACCGGCTAGGGATTTACCTGAAAATGGCCACACTTCTTGAGAAAAAAGGAAAACTCAAAGAGTTGCTCGAGATACTGCTCATCATTTCTGATAATAAGCCTCATAATGATAAAGTTAATTATAAAATCGTAGACCTTTATCGCCAAAAGAAAGAGTATGAACGTGCTTTGGATTATCTTGGAAAGATCACGGCTTCCCACAATTCTACCAAGAAGCATTTTCTGCTCAAAGGAGATATAGAGGAGCTTGCAGGACTTGAAAAAAAGGCCCTTACCTCCTATGGCAAGGCATTAAAGGTTGACAAAAATGATTTGCGACTCAGAAAACAATGTATTGCAAAAGCTGGTGCACTTGGGATGGTTGAAGAGCTTGAACTAATTTTCACTAACAATCCGGTTAGCCACTACAACAGGAAACACATCTACTTTATCCTCAATTATTTTGATCAATTAGCCTATAACTCAATGTTCACCATGTTAGCGGAGAAATATGAGTATTTTCTCAATGTCTTTAAAAACGACCCGGAAAATGTCCTTGATTTACAGTTTCATAGAGTTGAGGCACTTCGAAAAGAAGGAAAAACGAGGAAGTCAGAAGAACTGTTGAGAAAATTATCCAATGTTGAACATAGAGCGGTGGAGGCGTTATCCAGATTAGCGCTCAATGCTCTTGACAATGGTGATATGCAGGCATTCAGAAGTTGGTACGGTGCAGTCGAGGATAAAATAAAAACGTATTCACCTTCGCAACAAAAAAATATATTTCAAAAAAAGAAAGCGTTGCTCAACGTCAAAAAGGTAATGTTCAGTGGTGACTTGTCAGGTGCTGCATATCTTTTAACAGATTTGAGGAAAAATTTCCCGAAGGATTCTAGCCGTAACTTGTTAGATGAGCCTGGAGTTTACCAATTCGAAAAAGAACTCTGCTGGCAATATCTTGATAAGAAAGATTTTCATAAATGTATATCCATTCTCAAAAGACTTCAGAAAAACAAGCTATTTGATCCTGAGATTGTAGCTATTCACACTAAATTGAGTAGAGAGTCGAAAGGGGCAGTTGACACTCTTCCCTCACAATACGATCTGACTTACGGTGAGAAGCCAATAATAAGCCGTTTATTGCAAGTTGCTCAGGTTGAACTTAAACACAAAGAGTATAGTTCTGCCGGAAAACATCTTAATCTTATTTCAAAGGCTGAAATCAATTCCCTGGTCGGTAGACAGCTTCGGGCTGAATTGTCCTTTAAAAAAGGTGAACTGAAGAAAGCGATTGATTTGTATAGAGATCTTTACGACCGTTACTCCGGGGAAGGATATTTCCTGAAAAAAATTGTAGTGAGCGAATCCAAGAGGGGAGGTTTCAGAAATGCTATTGCTGCTCTTTTGAAGAATAACGGAAGACTGGATAACATCGATATTGTAGCAGATTACTATGATTTGTCCCAGGATTTTGAAGAAGTATTGTTTTTTGCCAGGATGTTGTGGGGGGACAGGCAACAGAAAAAGTCTCTTAAGGTCTATGAACTCCTCCTCAAACCCTCTATTATCGGTCTGATTGAAAAAAGACTTGAACTCAAGGAAATGTATCATCACTATTTTGCAAAAGACAAATCTATATGGAATTCCTTGCGTTCTTTGAAAAGAAACAAACCAGAAATCATCGCTGAGCTGATGGCGCCTCAGTTTCTCATAGATAATCTAGGGAATGAATTAGGAAAAATCATAGCAGACTATTATGAATTGTATAGTTGGCAAAAATTGATTTTGGGTGAATATCATGCCAGGAACCAAATTGTACAGCAAAATTTGGCCATTGAAGAGCGGAATTACAGACGTCCTCTTAAAGAAGAAAAAAAATTCGAAGGGCTGGCTGGTTTTCCTACGAGTCGGGTTAGTATATTCTGCTGCAATTAAAATTTTCCTTGAAATGGACCCGCATTATTTATTAAAAGACTATCTTGTCTTTTTACACAGCGATGAATATAAAAATAAGTGTGTTCATCTTCCCCATTTTTGTCGCTGGTAACCCAATTATATAACGACACCTCCTGTATCTGGTTCCCTGGGTGGAATTCGTTACAGGTTTTATATGGAGATTGAAATGATTCAGAGAATACCGATGTCGAAAGCTGGCAACCGGAAATTGAGAGAAGAGCTTTTACATCTAGAGAGAGTTGAAAGAGGCGCTGTGGTTAAATCAATTGAAGTTGCCCGTGAGCATGGAGACTTGAAAGAAAATGCTGAATACCACGCAGCAAAAGATAGACAGGGCCATATTGAAGGAAGGATCCTGGATTTGAAAGACAAGCTTGCCAGAGCTGAAATCATTGATTGTTCGGAGGTAGGTACCGATCGTGTGTTTTTTGGTACAATCGTCAAAATGCTTGATATGGACACAGATGAAGAAGTAACCTATCAACTTCTAGGCCCTGAAGAGGCAGATGTGAAAAACGGCTCAATCTCGGTACTATCACCTCTGGGGAAAAGCATGATTGGTAAAGAAGTGGGTGATGATGTGGTGGCAAAAACTCCAGGTGGTACGAGAGAATTTGAAGTAGTTGATATATGGCAGTCAGAATTCTCCTAGGTTGAGAGACTGCTGCGTTCCGGAGTGCATCAATTTTTTTTATCCTGCTGTATTCCCTGAAGAAAAAGAGATAGGGTCTGGTGTGTAATCTCATCAACAGTATAGTGCGTTTCCAGGGAGATATTCCATACCCTTGTAACTTCGTCAAGCGCACCAAAATAAATCCTCTTAGCAACATCAGGGATAATATCAGGTCGAAAAACGCCCTGATTCTGGCCTTTTATAATGATATCTGCGACTACATTCAGATAAGAGTTGAACTTGTTATTTCGATAGTTTTTTATTAATTTGTTAGTTTGGCGCAGTTCAATATGTATCACCTCTCCCAGGTTTTTGTTTTTTTTCATCGCCTTCAAGTACTGGTTCGTGTAAATTTCTAACATTCGACAGGGATCCTCTTCTTCAGCGAGGAGTTTTTGTGTCTTATCAAAAATTTTACCTATTTCTTCTTCAAATATTGAAAGCAGTATGTCGTATTTGTTATTAAAGTAGATATAGATGGTTCCGTCGGCAACCTTGGCTTCCTTGGCAATATCTGATATCCTGGCAGTAAAAAAGCCTTTTTTTGCAAACACTTTTATTGCTGCAGATATTATTTTTGTGTGTTTGTTAACTACTGTCATTATAACAAATATACTTATTTAAGGTAGACCGAGTGAAAGATTGAATAATGAATGACAATTCATTCATTTAATATCTCGCGATCATTTTGTCAACATTCAATAAAAGAGAAGGTTAATGGTGATCTTTAGCCCAGGCTTGAAAACGGCCTGCAAACTGCATTTTAAACTGATATTAAACTGGAGTAAAACATGAAAGTACTCGTTATTGGTTCCGGAGGTCGTGAGCATGCTCTTGTATGGAAAATCACGCAGAGTAAAAAAGTTGATAAAGTATATTGTGCACCCGGCAATGCTGGAATAAGCCGCCTGGCAGAGTGTATCGATGTTACGGCAACAGATGTTGACGGATTACTGCAGTTTGCATTGCGGGAGAGTGTTGACCTCACGATAGTTGGGCCTGAATCGTCACTTGTTGAGGGAGTTGTGGATGCTTTTCAGGAAAATGGTCTAAGAATTTTTGGGCCTACCCAGAAGGCTGCCATTCTTGAGGGCAGTAAAGTGTTTTCTAAAGAATTTCTAGAAAAACACAAAATCCCGTCTGCCTCTTTCAAGGTATTTAAAGAGCGAAAAAAAGCGAAAAAGTATATCGACCACTGCGGAGCTCCAATTGTCGTTAAAGCAGATGGACTTGCAGCAGGGAAGGGGGTCATTGTTGCCAAAACCATAAAGGAAGCTAAAAATGCAGTCGACCTTATCATGAAAGAAAAGGCCTTTGGCAGCGCAGGTGAAAAAATCATTATTGAAGAATGCCTGAGTGGCGAAGAAGCATCTTTTATCGCCTTTACTGATGGTAAAACGGTTTTGCCGTTACCCACATCTCAAGATCATAAGGCTGTATTTGAAAATGATGAAGGACCGAATACCGGCGGAATGGGTGCGTATTCCCCGGCACCAATTGTAACTGATGAAATTGCCGAATTTGTGATGAATAAGGTTATGCTGCCGACGGTGAAAGGCTTGAAGGCAGAGGGCAGACCCTATATCGGAATGCTCTATGCTGGCTTGATGATTGACGGTGATGAAATCAATGTGCTTGAATTCAATTGTCGATTTGGTGATCCGGAAGCTCAGCCTTTACTCATGAGACTCAAAAGTGATATCGTCGATATTTTTGAGGCTGCGATCGATGGGCACCTCGACAAAATTGATATGAAAATCGATCCACGACCTACAGTTTGCGTTGTAATGGCTTCAGGTGGATATCCTGGATCCTATGAAAATGGCAAAATCATTAAAGGATTAACAAAGGTTTCAGACATAGACGGGGTTGAAGTTTTTCACGCTGGAACTGCACGTAAAAACGGAAGAACTGTAACTAATGGTGGCAGAGTCTTAGGAATTACAGCTGTTGGAAATACCTTGAAAGAGGCTATTGGTAAATCTTATGCGGCTGTTGATAAAATTGAATGGACAAATTGTTATTATCGAAGAGACATAGGTGGAAAAGCTTTACAGGGGAGCGTAAAAGCTCCTAAATTGCCTGTTGTCGGCATCGTAATGGGAAGTGATTCAGATCTTCCAGTTATGAGTTCTGCGGCCGAATTTTTAAAATCTATGGACATCAAATTCGAAATGACCGTTGCCTCAGCCCATCGTACTCCAGCAAAAGCGGCTGAATATGCTACAACTGCTAAGGAGCGTGGTCTGAAACTCATCATTGCAGGAGCTGGCATGGCTGCCCACCTGGCAGGAGTCCTTGCGGCTCATACAGATCTTCCTGTGATAGGCGTACCCCTGGACGCATCCCCTCTTGGCGGTATGGATGCACTTCTTGCAACAGTACAGATGCCTCCGGGTATACCTGTTGCGACAATGGGTATCGGAAAAGCAGGGGCTAAGAATGCTGCCGTTCTTGCTCTCCGCATATTGGCACTGAACGACTCTGCTCTGGCGACTAAGCTCGTGAAATTTCGAGAAGACATGGTAAAAGAAGTTGAACAGAAGGCCAAGCGAATTCAAGCGGAATCTTTTTAATGTAACACCGGTAAAATGTAAAAAATCTTGCACTCTTTTGAGTACCTGCTTGAGGGGTATAAGTACCATGGTGATATATCTAACAACATAATTTCAAACGACATTCCTCGGTTTCTTGTTTTTTCTTACAGAAGTTCTGGAGTAAGGTACTAAACATGGTTGAGTCGTCAGTCCTCCAGGCTGTTGAATGTATTCTTAATGGGGGGATTGTAGCTTTTCCGACTGAAACGTACTATGGTCTTGCGGTTGATCCCGACAATGAATCAGCCCTGAAGGACTTGTTTATACTGAAACAACGTGAATCGGAAAAAGCTATACTTGTCCTTATAGAAAATTCAAAAAAAATCTATAGTGTTGCTGCAGCTGTTCCTGAGGAATTCAAACCCCTTATGGAAAAGTTTTGGCCGGGGCCTCTTACCTTGGTTTTTCCAGCAAAAAACACGCTTTCTCCACTCCTTACCGGTCAGAGCAACACGGTGGGAGTAAGGGTGTCACCGCACCCGATAGCTGGGGCCTTAGTCAGGGCAGTGGGAAAACCCGTGACTGCTACCAGCGCCAATATCTCCGGTCAAAAACCGGCTAAATCAGCAAAAGAAGTAAAAAAGATATTTGGCAACAGGGTTGACTTTATTATAGATGGAGGTGAAACTGCAGCCGGGTTATGTTCCACACTTGTCGGGCTTGAAAATGGGGTGTTAACAATTTTCAGGGAGGGTCAGACAGACTTGCGGACTGAGTTATAATCCTACACCCCCCATAAGGGGGTGTAAAAACAGGAAAAACAGATCGTGTCGCGCTAATCTCGGGTGAGCTGTCGGTATTTTATCCTGTGAGGTCGATCGGCTTCCGCTCCAAGACGCGCTTTCCTGTCTTTTTCATAGTCTGAATAGTTTCCTTCGAACCATACTACCTGTGAGTCACCTTCAAATGCAAGTATATGGGTGGCTATTCGATCTAAGAACCATCGATCGTGACTGATTACGACAGCGCATCCACCAAAGTTCTCCAGAGCTTCCTCCAGAGCTCTCAGGGTATTCACATCCAGATCATTTGTAGGTTCGTCCAAAAGCAGCACGTTTCCACCTTCTTTAAGCGTCCTTGCAAGGTGTACTCGATTACGTTGTCCCCCCGAGAGCAATCCGACTTTTTTTTGCTGATCTGAGCCTGAGAAATTAAATTTACCAACATAAGCTCGGCTGTTAATTTCATGGGTACCAAGCCAAACGGTATCTTGATTATCTGAGATAGCCTGCCAGATAGTGGCGTCAGGGTCTAGACTGTCCCTGCTCTGATCGACATATGCAAGTTTAACTGTATCACCAATACGAATAGCACCCTTGTCCGGGGATTCTTCACCGGTAATCATTTTAAACAGGGTGCTTTTTCCGGCTCCGTTTGGGCCGATAATACCTACTATCCCACCTGGTGGAAGGTTAAAGTTCATGTTCTCAACCAGAAGGCGTTCACCAAAGCATTTAGTAATGTTCTGTGATTCAATTACAACTTTACCTAGTCGTGGTCCTGGCGGGATAAAGATTTCAAGATCTCTGGAAAGTTTTTCCGTCTCCTGGGACATTAGCTTTTCATAGGAGTTAATCCGGGCCTTGGATTTACTCCTTCTTCCTTTGGCAGACATCCTGATCCATTCCAGTTCGCGTTTTAATGTACGCTGATGATCACTTTCTTTTTTCTCTTCTTTAGCCAGCCTTTTTTCTTTCTGTTCAAGCCAGGACGAATAATTTCCTTTCCAGGGGATACCAAGGCCGCGGTCCAGTTCCAAAATCCAGCCGGCAACATTATCCAGAAAATATCTGTCGTGAGTTACGGCTATGATTGTCCCAGGATAGGATTGGAGATGATGTTCGAGCCAGGCAACTGATTCTGCATCCAGATGATTGGTAGGTTCGTCCAGGAGCAGAATGTCAGGCTGTTTAAGAAGTATTCTGCAGAGAGCTACGCGGCGCAGTTCACCACCGGAAAGAATGCTGCATTTTGTGTCGGAAGGAGGGCACCGAAGAGCATCCATGGCCATTTCCAGTCTGCTGTCCAGATCCCAGGCATCCAGGTTGTCCAACTGCTCCTGAACATAACCTTGTCTCTCAATTAATTCCTGCATTGCATCATCCGACATGGGTTCTGCAAATTTTTCATTTATTTCGTTAAATTCATTGAGAAGATCAACTGTATTCTGAACTCCTTCCTCGACAATGTCTTTGACGGTTTTGTCCGGATCCAGCTGGGGCTCCTGATCGAGATAATCAATTTTGAGGTCCGGGGCAAGGTGGGTTTCACCGTTAAAATCCTTATCAATACCCGCAAGAATACGTAAAAGTGTACTTTTACCAGATCCGTTTAACCCCAAAACACCGATTTTTGCCCCGTAGAAGTATGAAAGGGAAATGTCTTTTAGTACAGGCTTATTGTCATAATATTTACTCACTCTGATCATGGAATAAATAATTTTTTTATCATCAGTGCTCATATTTGGTTTCCTCGTTAGTTATATGATTTGGATTCTGTCGCCTACAAGGCTAACACCCCACAAGGGGGTATAAGTACCTTGGTAATATATTTAACAACATAATTTCAAAAGACATTACTCAGTTTCTTGTTTTTTACACCCCTCAAGGGGGTACTGAACTGAGTGACTGGTTTTCAGGAGTAAGGCACTAAACTGATAAGACAGACAGGTCGTTTAATCCATGGATTGCCGGGTGAGGGGAAAATAAATCGTCAACGTATGAACATGATATAAAATAAGCGCGATAATCAAAGTAAGGATTATCGCGCTTATTTTTAAAACGAAATAACAAACTTGGAACTACATCGTTTGCCAGTTCTATTCCTGTGAATCAGAGTTCGTAGATTGATTTGCGATCATCGCACCCACAATACCGAGCAGACCAAGGTTTTTTGCTGTTTTTATGGCTGGTTTGACCATGGATGCAAGCATTGCACGACGGCGTACCTGGGTCATATCAGCGAGCTCTGGCGTGTGATTAGAAAAAAGCAGATCCATATCCTTCTTTTTACCGTAATACCTGGAGTTCGGTCCAAGTTCACCACCAGTGGGCTCAATGCCGAGTGCTCCCTTTTTGACATACTTTGAAACCCTGGAGTCAGGATCATCTCTATCACCAAAGATCCTGGCTCCGGTAATACAGGTCTGTACACACGCCGGGTCAACTCCGGCGTCTACCCGTGGTTTGCAGTAGGTGCATTTATCTGCCTTACCGTCGTCTGAAACTTCATCGGTCTGGTTTGGGTTCACATACCTTGCGTTATAAGGACATGCATCTACGCAGGCGCCACAACCAATACAGCGACTTTTATCAATTTGAACTGTGCCATCAAAGGGATCTTTCCAGGTTGCTGCAACTTCTAATGTTTCAGTTTTACTGGATTTTACATCGGTAAACGTCATTTCTATCGTATCAGCCGGACACTCCGGTACACAAACGGGTTCATCGCAGTGATTGCACAACCCTGGATAATAGGTCGATGCCATTTCTGCCCCAACCATGGACGGGCCTATTCTATGAACCCAGTTTCGCCCAAATTCTACGGGGACCTCCCACTCTGCCTTGCAGGCAATTGTGCAGGCATGACACCCGACACAACGTTCTAGGTCTATAATCATTCCATATTGCATTACGTTATTCCTCCTATGGTAACCTTTAAAGCCGGTTTAAACAGCCGTTGGGATATCAATATTTTTGCCGTCTTTAATAAATTTGACAAAATTATTTCTCATACCGTGAGCGCCGGTTTCAGGATCTACAGTAATCTTGGTTATGAGACTTGTGTCGTCTACACCTGCGTCAGCTCCAACACTCATCAATGGATTGGCGGAGCCGTACCCATGACCCATATATACGCAGTCTGTTCTAATACCTGGTGTAGTTTTCACCAATGTTGTAGTACGGGATTTAATCCCATCCTGGTTGATAAAACCAACTTCATCCCCGTCTTTAAGGCCCATTTTTGAGGCAAGTTTATCGTTCAGCCAGACAGGATTTACAGGCATTGCGTTATTGAGCCAGACATTGTTTTGACTCCGGTTAAAGGTATGCACGGGGACTCGACCATAAAGTAGTCTGGCAAATCCCGCTGGTGGTTGTTCAACCGGAACGTACGTAGGTATTCCAGGAAATCCGGCATCCTCAATATCCTCGTTGTAGAAAACAACTTCGAAATCTTCAGGCATTTTATATGGGTTTTTTCCTTCCCGGATGTGAATGCCATCTTCTTTTTTGAGTTGTTCGATTGAGAGTCCGGCAACTTTCAAGTTCTTATCAACAAGTTCCTCAATTGTCTTAACGGGGATATCTTTTTCATATCCCATACGTTTTGCAATCTCGTTGGTAATAAAAACCTGGTCTTTCCTCTCAAATAAGGGTGCAACCATTGGCATTCTGGCTGAAATATACTGTTGATGCTTTTCAGTAAAATTCCATTGGGTACCTGTTTTAATGTAATCGTAACGTTCGAGGTAGCTTACCTCTGGGAGAAGGATATCCGCCCACATTGTTGCGTCGGTCGGCATTACATCAACACACATAACAAAGTCCATCTGTTCCAGAACCTTCTTCATTTTATCCTGACCGGGTATGGTTTGAATAGGATTCTGTCCCCACATAACGCATCCTTTGATAGGATAGGGCTTCCCTGTCAAAGCTGCATCACGGATAAGTTCAGTCGGAGTTCCGGGGGGGGTAAATGGATGAACTAACTCTTCATCACTGTTCATGTTGAGGTTATGAGTCTCTTTATGTTCCTTATGAGCCCAGCTTGTCTTACCTACCTTTGGCCCAATAGCAGGAACCCATCCGCCCTTGACATAATAAGCACCAAGAAGACCGGTGAGACAGGCGAGGGAGCGCTGCCGCTGAAAGTCATTGCCATACCAGGATACATGCCTGCCTGGATGAATGGATACATGTGGGGCATTATCTGCAAGCATGTCTGCAACTTCTTTTATCTGTTTAACCGGTACGTCACATTCTTTGGCTGCTTTCTCAAGAGTCCATTTCTCGATACCTTCAGCAAATTCATCAAAGCCATCGCCATATTCATCTATAAAATCAACAGCATGTTTATTATTTTTAATGAGATACTGCATGACAGCCAGTAAGAAAGCGGTGTCTGTTCCAGGTTTGATTTTAACCCAGATGTCAGATTTTGCCGCTGACGCAGAGTAACGAGGGTCTACAACGATCAGTTTTGCACCGTTCTGCAACCCTTGCATGTAACTCTTAATATGAGATACATGAACGTTTTCACCAAAATGCCCACCTAACAGGAAAATCACCTTAGCATTAGGCATATCAACTTTTTCGCCGGGGGCCTTTCCAATTGTTGCGAGATAAGCGGTATCACGGATGCCGCGGCACTGAAAGAAAGAGGCTTCACTTACATTAGGAGTACCAACAGTTCTTTCAAAAAAATGCATAGGATATTTGGCAGTAGAGCCGTGGGGAAATACACTTATGCCCTGGGGACCATACTTGTCTTTAACTGCTTTGAGTTTTTTTCCACATTCGTCCAAAGCTTCATCCCAGGAAATTCTTTTCCACTTCGGTGCACCACGTTTGCCTACGTTTTTGAGTGGGTATTTCAGACGATCAGGATCATATAACAACTTGATTCCAGCATTTCCACGAGCACAAATAGACGTTCCATTGTCAATTGATTTCGGATTGCCTTCCAGTTTGACCAGGCGATCATCTCTTGTTTTTCCTATGAGTTGGCACCTCCAAAAACACATCTCACAAATACCCCCAACGACAGTCTTGTCTCCTAGTGAGCCTTTAGGCTCAAAGGGGGAGCGTGTGACACCGCTTTCAGAGGCAATTGCCTTGGAAAGTGGTAACGCTACAGCTGCCAATGAAGCAGATTGCAGAAATTTACGCCTCGTTAAATTGAACGCCATATTCTTTTTCCTCCTTAGTGAAAAAGTCAATAATGGTGATGAGTATATGGTAAAAAGGATGCTGAGAACCCTCTTTAACCTGTTTTGAAAATAGAGGATACCAGGGTTGAAAGAAACGTATGAGAAAGTCTTCTTCAGCTTGCTGGTTGTTATCTTCAGCAAGGAATGACAGAAATTCAAGTTGATGAATCAGATTATCTGGAAAATCTGCTTTTGTTGTAAGGCTATACCCAAGAGAATGGTAATGTAACAGAATATCTTCTGCGTATTTTCCCTGGAGTGATTTTTCCAGATACACCGAGGCATAGGGTGGTGCGACAACATGTGGCGCCCCATTAATAAAAAGCCGCGTATATTCTACCTGAAGATCTTCAAGGTAGTCATTGCTGCTGTTTAAAGTCGAAGTTAAAAGTTCCTTTTCTTTCTCCCCGCCCAAGGCATCAAGTAAATCGTAAAGACTGGAAAAATATTGTTTTGTGAGCCATAGGGGATCTGGATAGTGCATGCTCTGCGCACAAAATCGGTATATTGTTGAAACGTGGTCTGTAGGACAGGTGTTTGTCATTATATCCGTGTTTTATTTGCTTCAGGAAACAATCTTTAGGAAATTTAGCTAACCCCGACGAGCGGGATAAGTACCTTGGTGATGTAACCATCTATCTAATTTTGAAAGATGTTCTTTGGTTTCTTGTTTCTAATTGCATTTAAGCGAATACCTTAACAGCTCCGGGTCTGTTTGTAAATATAAACCAAAGAATCGGAGTTACGGGAAAATTTTATTTTTAAGCAGGTAAGTGTAATAGCCATTTATCTTGCCTATAAGATTTTCAGTTTCTTGGTAAGGTGCATGTTGACCACGGGAGAGGGAGTATGTGTTTTCTCCTGCATTCCATGCTGAAACGACCAGGTCGAGCCTGCCTTCAAATTTATGATTATATTTAGATATGAGATAACATGTCAGCAGAATATTTATAGCAGGATCAAAGAGGTCTGTTCGATTGAGATTATTTAGTCGAGACTTTGGGGCATATTTGAAATCTGTTTTTGATTGAGACAACTCTTTTCCTGCCTGCTGCGCTGTTGCAAGAAGAATTTGTCCCAGGCCCAGTGCCTTTTCTTTTGATATTGCCTCAGGATTTACACCTGATTCAGCCACAATAAGGGCACGTATAAAATCCGGATTAACTTTGTGCCTGGGTACGAAATAGGCAAAGTTGGAATAATACCGTATCAAGTGATCATACTGAGATAATTTTCTGATCTCTTCTTCAGTCAGGCCACTGTTTTTGTATTTATTCACCGAGTTATTAAGATTAGCCCATCCACTGACGGTGCAAATAAAAAAAACGATTACGCCTAATAAGAGTATACGTCTTGGGTAAATGTTTGAAAACATATTGTGTTTTAAGGGAGGTAAGAGTCGATTTCAAGAAACTGCAATATGGTCTTATACAAAAGCTGGGGATCCTTTGCCCCTGTGTGTTCACGTATTGAATGCATTGCCAGAGTGGGGGCTCCTACATCAATAGTCTTGATCCCCAGCCGTGCCGCCGTGATTGGACCGACGGTGCTGCCACAGGGCATGTCACTCCGCATCACAAACTCCTGAGGCGTTACATCAGCTGCGAGGCATATTTGTTTATATACGGCTGAGCTGATACTGTTTGTTGCGTAACGCTGGTTTGCATTGATTTTTATAACAGGCCCCTTGTTGAACAGTATTTTGTGGGCAGGGTCAGATTTGTCTTTGAAGTTAGGGTGGGTTGCATGAGCATTATCCATTGATACAAGAAAGGAGTTGTGGAGTGTCATGCGTCTTGTTATCGAATCAGGAGTTATACGTTCCAGTACTGAATCAACAAATGCCCCGGATGCCCCTGTTGTCGAAACAGATCCATTTTCTTCGTGGTTGGTACAGATAAGCATAGTATTGAACCGCTTTCCTGCTGCAGCTAACGCTGTCATGCCGACAAAGCAACTCAACAGATTATCAAGTCGCCCGGCAGTTATAAATTCTTTCTTATGACCAAGATACGCTGGTGAATGGGTGTCGTAACAGAACATATCAAACGACAGAATTTTGTTTATTGCTTTTTCAGGGTAGAGGGTTTTGAGTTGTTCTTCGAGGATTGCTTCAAAGTTCGGGAGGAGTCCGTCAATGTTCTGGGCAATGATAGGGGGCAGATGGTGCTGTTTGTGAATACTCTTATTGCTGTTTGCTTCACGATCAAGATGAATAGCGGCGCTTGGAATGGTTAGCATGCCACGTTTGAAATCTACTAACAGCACGTCGAGTCTGGAGTCAGTTGTGTCACAACAGACTCTACCAGCCAGAGACAAGTCTCTGTCAAACCAGGCGTTGAGCAGGCATCCACCATACACTTCCACGCCTAGTTTTAAAAATGAGTTCTCTTCAACATCTGCCAGCGGTTTTATTTGAAGGCAGGGGCTGTCGGTATGGGCAGCGAGCATCCTGAACCCATCATCCACAGGAATATTTGCTCCGAGAGAAAAGGCGACTATGGCTCCATTTTCCCTGGAAATAAAATAGGACTGCCCTTGCTCAAGATGCCATCTTTCCTCCTCCCGCAGACGGGAGAAGTTGTGTAAGGCTAAATAATCTTCAATATTGGCAACAGCATGAAAAGGAGTAGGTGAGGATTGAAGATATGAAAAAAATTGCTGGTTGAACTGGTCATCACTCATTTTTTAGTCATTTCCTCTTGGGATGGCAGCAGACCTGTGCAGGAGGGGGAGTTAGTTATACATTTCTTTTAGATCGTAGAGCGTGTCGAGGTAATCTTCTTTTCGCAGGAGACGTTTTCCAGTACTCTCCATTTCATCAATGAGAAAATCAATTGCAGGAAGTAAATCAATTCCGTGCCTGTTGTTTCCCTCTCTGATTGCCCTGTCCACTACCTGGATTGCATAAAAACTGACTGTCATTCTTGAGGCCGAATCACGTCGGAAAAGATAGAGGCGCCCTCCCATAGTATTCAAGAAAAAGCCGGCATAATCATAAAGTATATCTTGTGAAAGGGTGAGGTCATATTCTTGTTCAAGTGCTTCCGGATAATCAGTAAGGGCATAGAAAGTTTCGAGAACATCTTCAAACGATGCTTTTTCCCTGTCGAGAATTCCCTTGAGAACAATTATATTTTCTTTACCTATAATTCGGAAAAAATGGGCTGTGTTTTTTAGGATTGTAAAAAGATCATTAGTCTCATTTGCTACCACGGGGGGGGCGTCATTAAGCCGCTGCAATAGACGGGAAAAATGAACCTTACTGGAGGTATTTAACTCGAAATCCTTCATATAGGATTGTTGGTCAAGATGCTCGTAGAAAGTGTTTAAATTCCTAATGAGATTGTCCTCTTTGCCCTCACGTATTTTGTTCGGGCTAATTACTTTTTCAAGCGGGCTATAGGTATCTGATTGTATGGTAGACAGGTCTATCGGCTGAGTAGAATCAGTTTCCAAACCTATGGCACTGGCAACTGAAATATCATTAGTCTGGCTTGCTGACAGAGCTTGCGGGTTAGAATCGAGATGCTTTTCTGAATAGCCGAAATTTCCATTATTCGAATTGCCGGTTCTGTTGACTCTCGTTTGCTGGCTGTTTAACCCGGCCGATAGAGATGTTTCCTCGATTTGCTGATTATTAAAGCGCGTGTTTGAAGATCCCTCACTGACTTGCAGGTTGCTTGAAGACAGGTTTATAGGGATCTCGTTGACTGATTCGCTACCTGGCTGAGTGTTTACATATGCATCACTTGCAGGTTGGTTGTTTGAAATAGGGGAAACAGATGCCTCGCTGCCTGATTGGCTGTTTGAATGTGCGTTTACCGATTCCTCCTTAGTATAAAAATAAAAACTGACCACAAAAAGGAGTATTGAGGCGCCAACAGTATACAGCAATGTGTTTGATTTAGATTTAACACGGGATCTTGGTCCTGAGCTTATTTGGTGATTTTTCATATTTTTTATAAAACTATGTGTGTCTGCATCAAAAACATGTGGTTTAGTACCTTATCCCTGAATTTCTGTAATAAAAAACAAGAAACCGAAGAATGTGTTTTGAAATTATGTTGTTAGCACCTTACAAAGAGGTACTGAAATTTTGATTCCAATAGAGTGGATTGCCAAGAAGATACTCTATAGGAGGCGTAAAGTCACTACAGAACAGGATTTTAGGCCTTGGACCAAGGCATACACAACAAACATTGCACTTTAAAAAAGGACAGGGATGGCTAAAGTTGTCAGAAAATTCGCTTTTAATACTTGACTCAGATGCAGGAAACCACTACTCTGATTTTTCGAAAAAAACAACCCATAATTAATATAATCACCCCACAAGGGGGTATAAGTACTTTGGTGGTATATGTAACCACACGATCTCAAAACACATTCAGCAGTTTCTTGTTTTTTATTGCAGTGTTTCTGAGGTAAGGTACTAACACCGGTTAACGGTAAAAATCCCTGCACTCTTTTCAGTACCAGCTTGATGGGCATAAGTACCTTGGTGGTATATGTAACCACATAATTTCAAAACACATTACTCAGTTTCTTGTTTTTTATTACAGAAGTTCAGGCGTAAGGTACTAAATATGAAACAGTAAATACGTATTATCATAATTCAAAAATCTGGAGGAACACAAAATGGTTATTTCTGTTGTTGGACATTCTAATCCCGATACCGACTCTGTTATTTCTGCTATCGGGCTGGCTACTTTATTGACGGCACAGGGGCAGGAAGCACAGGCCTGTATGCAAAGTACTTTGGCAGATCTCAATCCCGAGTCTAAAGTAGTCCTGGAAAAATTTGGGCTTGATGCTCCGCAAGAAATCACGGATGCAGCCGGTAAAGATGTTGCACTTGTTGACTTCAGTGATCTAGCCCAGGGGCCTCCCAACCTTGCCGATGCCAACGTTATCGCGGTGGTAGACCATCACAAAATCGGAGATCTTACGACCAACATCCCGATTCTTTTTCGGGCAGAGCCCGTTGGTTGTTCTGCAACTGTATTGAACACCATGTTCAAAGAAGCAGGTGTTGCAGTTCCTGAAAAAGTGGCTGGTGGTATGCTTTCTGCGATTTTGAGTGATACCGTTAACTTTAAATCCCCCACCTGTACAGAAGCTGACAAAGTTGCCGTCAGCGAACTTAAAGCTGTTGCGGGGGTCGATGATACAGATGCTCTTTTTATGGATATGCTGAAAGCAAAATCCGCTGTGGCCGGAGTTCCATCGAAGGACCTGCTTTTCCGTGATTATAAAGACTTTGATATGAAGGGGAATAAAGTTGGCGTTGGCCAGCTTGAACTCGCAACACTTGGTCAGGTTGCAGACATACGTGAAGGTCTGATGAAAGCGATGGCAGATGTTAAAGCTGACGGTCGACACTCAGTGCTGCTTATGCTTACCGATGTTGTAAAAGAAGGCACTGACCTCGTTGTTCTTTCTGACGATCCTGCAATGATAGAGAAGGCATTTGACGGTAAATTGGAGAATAATGCGATGTGGATTGATGGTATGATGAGTCGTAAAAAACAAACTGTACCAAACCTGCAGAAAATATTCGGTTGTTAATTTGTGTTCTGACCGATTGGTCGCAAGGCCATGAAAAGGGGCTGATTCCTGATCCAGGAGTCAGCTCCTTTTTTGTATTTTACTGTTTGTTCAAGAGGTGTATTTTCTTTTTGAGATCTTTGACCAGTAGATTTATCTCCTCTGATTGGGGGGCACTTGGTCTTATTGCGACAAAATCAGCTTCAAATACGTTGGCTATGGGGTTCGTTTGTTGGGCATCTCCAGACCATTTCCTCTCTGGATTATACTGCATTGAAAGTTTTCCAAGATATTTCCCCCTGCTCTGGGTTTGAGTTATAAGTGCGTCGCCGGCAAGGTGGGGTGGGCGGTTACCCTGTCTTTTATCAGCGGCGAAGATCACATCCAATTCAGGAAACTCTTTTGCGATCGTGTCGTTTTCAGATGATGGGAAGTTTGAAAGGAGAATTAACATATCTACTTTGGACTTGAGGCCTGCCAATTGCCGGCGTAACGGCTCTTCCCATCCACTGATTACTATTTTGTCATTTTCATAATTACCCGGTCCGGTTAAACCGATGACTCCAACCCTGATTTTTCCAACCTTCCTGGTTATGAATGGTTCGAAAAGCAGGTTACCTGAGGCGTCGAACACGTTAGAGGAGACCCACGGGAAATTGTTTTTTTTTGAATTTTTAAAAAATATCTCTCCAGCGGTCAAATCACTGCTACTGACAGCAACAGCATCATAACCCATCATACTGTACGCCTGTCTGATTGTCGTAGCCGTGAGCATTTCGGCTGCGGTTTTGGGTAGAGTATTTCGTGGTTTAAACAGAAGATTGCCGGAGTCTGCTAGAAGATGTGGCAACCCAGATTTTGTTTTTGCTTTTTCGATTTGGAATGCTTTGCCGGACAGACCGCCCAACTGACTTGATTTTCAGCCGCATGGTTCGGTCTCGCCGTAAACATTGCTGGAAAACAATACCATCATGTTGTTCGCCTGTTTTTCAGCAGCAAGCAGGTTATTACATGGCAGGAATATGAGAAGAGTAGCTATCAGAACTTTAATATGGATTTTCATGTGATTGATTGTTTTCGTTGCAGGGTTATGTCTTATGGATCGGTGATAAAAAGAAGGAACTCTTTGTTTCCTTTGGGCCCCAGTATGGGAGATTGAACTGACCCTCTACCTGTCTTGCCGAACTTCTTAACGAACTGCTCTACTTTTGCGACAGCCTCAATGTGTAAATTGGCCTCTCTTACAACGCCTCCAGCACCAATCTTGTTTT
Organism: uncultured Myxococcota bacterium; assembly: GCA_964196355.1. Classification (GTDB taxonomy): domain Bacteria; phylum Desulfobacterota; class Desulfobulbia; order Desulfobulbales; family Desulfocapsaceae; genus Desulfomarina. Next base: position 25,891 of record CAXMTO010000263.1, on the reverse strand, counting down.
TCGGCAGTTCAAACTGAGGTTTAATGAGTGCAAGGATGTTGACCCCTCCACTAAACAAAGAGAAAAGAGGTGGGAGAAGCTTAGTTATTGAGATAAAAGAGGCGTCAATAACACATAAATCGACATCTTCGTTAAGATCAGCGCGGTTGATATTTCTTGCATTAAACCTTTCCATTACGACAACTCTATTGTCCTGTCTGATCTTCCACGCAAGTTGTCCATAAGCAACATCAATGGCATAAACCTTCCTGGCATCATGCTGAAGAAGACAATCAGTGAACCCTCCTGATGATGCACCTATGTCAATACAGACCTTACCAGCAGGGGAAATGTTGAAATGTGAAAGACCTTTCTCAAGTTTCAGACCGCCTCTTGAGACGTAGGCGCATTTTTGTTTGACTCGGATTTCGCTTTCGGATGAACACAGCAAACCCGGCTTATCAGCTATTGCCTCATTTACGTGTACTTCACCGGCATAAATCATGCCTCTCGCTTTTTTCAGGTTGGAGGCAAAACCTTTTTCATGAAGCAATTGATCCAGACGGATTTTCACAAGCACATTCCAATCTCAGAATCAGAGCTTACTCAATTTTTCTTTTGCTTTTTCAGCCTCCGGCGAAGATCCATGCTGCTTGATAATCTTCTTATAAATAACCCTGGCAGTCTCTTTGTCAGAGAGCTTCTCAAATGCTACTCCTTGGCGAAACATGGCTGTTGGAGCCTTTTTATCTCCGGGATGTTGTGAGATGATTTTTTGATACTGCATGATGGCTTTGTCATATTCTTTTTGGTTGAACAAACATTGTCCCATCATATAACGCGCAGTTACGGAATCAGCGGACGAAGGAGTCGTTGCTACCTGCTCAAAAAGCTCAAATGCCTCATTTAACTTGTTTTTCTGGAAAAGTTTTTGGGCTCGAGCCATTTTAGTGGCGGTAGCATCAGTTTTAGGAACGGAAGGTGGTGCTGTATTACCAGAGGAAGAGCTTTGTGGTGCAACCGAAACAGAGGCAGTTTGTTGTGATGATACAGGAGTTCTGGAGGGGGAACTTACAGGGATCTTCCGTCTGACTTTTTTCTTGTCGGCAACAATATGTGGCGTGCTGGATTGGGTCAATGCTGTCCTGTTCGCTGTCTTAGCCTTGGCTTTAGCAGCTTCAGCAGCACGTTTAGCGGCCTGTGCCCGGAGTTCGGCATCTCTGATTCGTGCCTCCTGGATGGCCTTTACATTTTGATTCTGGACTAGCAACTGTTCATTGAGCGCGTGCAGTTCAGCTTGTTTTTCCTGCTGACCTTCTTCGAATTGGCGGAGAAGTTCTTCCCTTTTTATCGCCTCTGTTTGTGCAACTGCATCAATCGATTGTTGCAGTTCCTTGTTATGTTCTTTTAAACGACGATTCGAATGTCCTGTTTCATCAAGTTGGCTCTTGAGTTCAAGGACTTGTAATCCCAGTTCATCCATTTGCCCGGAAGATGCAGCTTGCCGTTTCTGCAGTTGTCCGAAAGTAGTCGATTTCATATCTTCGAGCTTTTTATTCACGATCCGCAACTGGTAGCGAAGGTCATCCACGTCTTGTTGAGATGCACATTGGATAAGAAAAGGTGCTAGGCCGACAATGAGTAAGAAATTAAAAATTGTTTTTTTCATAATATTTATAGTTACTGAAATGTCCGTATTATCTAGACCATTGAGGGTATGTTTGGCTTCCAGGCAAATTTAAAACGACTCTCTGGTACGACCCGTTCTTCATTATAGCGTATATTTGATGTCTTTTGCCATCACGTTTTGCAAATAAGACCTGGTTTCCATCAGGTGACCAGACAGGTGATTCATGATGGCTGAGATCACTTGTCAGTTGGATTGGCGTGTCTTCCTTAAGAGGGTTAAGTGTAAAAAGCTGATAAACACCATTCCTTAAGCTTGAGTATACAATCCGGTCTTCAGTCGGGGACCAGTTCGGTTCGGCATTTTCTATTCCTTCAAAAGTGAGCCGCCTTACTTTTCTGGTTTTCATGCTCATATAGTACAGTTGTGGTTTACTGCTTCGATCAGAAACGAAAACGACGTGCTTTCCGTCTGGAGACCAGGTTGGGGATACATTTATGCCAGCTTTTTTCGTCAGTTGTTCTATTATATTACCTTTGCTGTCCAGGAGAAACAGGTCAGGACTGCCACTTGTTGAAAGGGTAAGTATCATGCGTTTGCCGTCTGCTGACCACGCGGGTCCGAGGTTAAGGCCTTTTCGACGGGACAGCGCCCGGGTTGTTTTTGACTGACGTAGATCCGTTATGTAAAGATTCTGATTACCGGTGTGGTAAGAGGTGTATGTTAGAAAAATTCCACCTGGTTTAAAGCGGGGAGAGACTGTAAGGTTTTTATGTCGTGTAATCTGTCGTAAATTCCTGCCAAGAATGTCTGTTACATATATTTCTTTTGTTCTGGCGTTTGTAGAAGCGAATGCAATTTTAGTATCAGCAATACCCTCTGTGCCTGTTAAGGTTTTAACTACATGGTCACAAAATTTGAAAAGTATTTGTTCTTTTTGATGCATTGAACCCGAAAAAGATTTTCCCATGATAATCTCGTTGCTTGCAACATCAAGTAACCGCAATTCAAATTTTAAAGAATTTGAAGTACTGCTGTAGTTACCAAGCACCACGTAATCAACGGACAGTTTCTTCCAGTCCGCTGTACTGCTGCCGCCATATTGTTTTGTCGGAAGGATAGATATAATACCATGAAACTTCAGTGCTTTTGCAAGGGTGTCGGCCAGGTCACGGTCAAGACTCTGGCTCTTCCCGGGGGTATCCTTGTTAATAAACCAGGGAACAGCCATTTCAATTTTACGCGTCTCCGGTGCCGTAATATCCAGGTAGACACGACCACTGCTGGCTGCATCTGCTGTTTTAGTTAGAAAAACACTAATAAGAGAGAACAGCAGGGTGAGTGAAAGGAATGTCTTTATGGTATGGGAAATAATATTTTTCATCTTCTGTTTTACGTTTTTATTTCAATGGTCTAATCCAGTGAATTATTCTTAACTACGACCTTAGCACCTTACTCCTGAACTTCTGTAATAAAAAAACAAGAAACTGAGTAATATGTTTTGAAATTATGTGGTTACATATACTACCAAGGTACTTACACCCATCAAGCTGGCACTGAAAAGAGTGCAGGACTTTTTACCGTTAACCGGTGTTAGATATATCATCATGGTACTTATACCCCCTTGTGGGGTGTTAGTCTCGTTTTGATGAGAAAAGCTATTTAATTAATACTACCAGGTTTGAACCGCAGCCCGATTTCATATCTCTGTTTTCTCATAGCCGCAGGAATTGGAGGCAGAGGACTTGCTGCATCTATTGTTTTTGCAACAAACTGGTCAAAAACTCTGTTTCCAGATTTATTCTCAAAGAACATATTAGCTATCTGTCCATTCTTTGAGATCGTTATGACAACGACAGTTTCCAAATCGGTCATCTTCTGCATATACTCAGGGAGTGACCAGAACTGATGCAGTCTCCCGAAGATTGCAGCGTGGTACTGTCCTTCTATAAGATTAGAGCTGCCCCCTAATTGTTTTCGGGCAACAACTGCTTTCTTTCCAGAGGGTTTTGCCGCAACAGTTTGTGACTTTTTAATGAGGTTACGCTCACGCTCGAGTTCTTGTTGTGCAATGCGTGCATTTTCTTCGGCCAACTCTTCAGCCTGTAATGCTTCTGCCAGTTTTTGTCTTCTTTTTCGTTCCAGTTTTTTTGTTCGTAAGTCCTCAGTGTTTTTCTTGACTTTCTTTATTTTTTTCTTCTTTAGGGGTTTAATTGAAATCGCCTTTTGAGGTTCTGGGGCCGGTTTCATAACAGGCTCTGCGATTGGTGCAACTTTCTTGGCTATAACTGGCGGAGGCTCTTGCGGTTGAGCCGGGACTTCCTCTTGAGCGGATTCAGGTTGAGAAACCGGCTCTGGTATCGAAATGAGACTCACCGTGTAGATATCCGCAAATTTTGGTTTTGCACTAAAAAGACCCGGCAGGTACAGCACGCCAAGAAAAAACAAAACATGAAAACCAATAGCAATATTAAATGGTAATTTCCATTCGTTTTCAGGCATATAAGTTATTTGGTATTCCTTCGACACTGGTTATTTCACGATTCGTTCAGTACCTTACTCCTGATCCCTGTCATAAAAAACAAGAAATTGAAGAATGTATTTTGAAATTAAGTGGTTACATGCACCACCAAGGTACTTATACCCATTTGTGGGGTGTTAATAGTGGTTTGTCTTATTTTTTCTCCGCAGGTTTTGTAATCATACCAATTTTGTCAAAACCAACAGCCTTTATATCTGTCATAACTCCGACAACAATACCATAAGCCACATTTTTATCGGCGCGCAGGAATATAGGCTGATCCTTGTTTACCGCATAGCTTTTTTCTAACTCCTGAACCATCAATGCACGAACCTGCGGTACATTATTTATACTTATCCCACCTTCTTTATTAATAGTCACTACAAGGGGTTTTTCTTCCTGTCTCAGCGATTTTGACGTAGTCTCAGGGAGATCAACATTCAGCCCTTGTGTCATCATGGGAGCTGTAACCATGAAAATGATCAATAAAACCAGCATGACATCGACAAGGGGCGTAACATTGATGTCTGAAACAAGCCTTCTTCTACCGTTCCCGTTTAATGGTCCCATGGTAATTAAACTCTGCTCAGCAGGTCCCTTTCCACCAGGTTAAGGAAATCTGTGGTAAAATCTTCGACACCACCGCTGATCTCATCAAGCTTGTTGGAATAATAATTATAAAATATTACTGCAGGTATAGCCACAGCGAGACCTGCAGCTGTAGCAACAAGGGCCTCAGAAATACCCGGCGCAACAACCGCTAGAGAGGCGGAACCTCTCTGGCCAATATCGTGGAATGACACCATAATTCCCCAGACTGTTCCAAAAAGCCCTATGAAGGGGGTTGCACTGCCGGTGGTGGCTAAAAATGGCAGGCTGCGGCCAAGTTGGTTGAATTTTTGGGATCCGGCTTTTCTCACTGCCCGCTTCAGGTTATCCATCGTCGCCAGCTGCATATCAAGGGATTCGGTCGCCCGCTTTTCTTCTTTTCTGTCCCTGATTTTATTGATTTTCTGCAGTTCACCAAAGCCAATGCTAAAGACAGCAGCTTCCGGACTATATTCAAACTCGTCTGCGGCACTGTACGCTTCATTAAGATCGGTGGAACTCCAAAACGTCTCAAGGAAATCCTCAGAATCGAGCTGCACTTTTTTGAATAAACGAGCTTTTATAAAAACTATGGTCCATGAAACAATTGAAAAAATAAGTAGTGTAAGCATCACAAACTGACCCACGGGGCCAGCATGAAGAATCATATCAGTAATTGAAAGCTGCACGGATCCATCCTTTGTTTTATCAGCATACAGATCCAACAGATCGTCTGCTGATCCCGCATTTGCGGTTATTTAAAAACTGGCAAGGTACTGCCTATTCAAACCAGATATTCTACTTGCTTTGAGTAAAATTTCAATAGCTCTGTAAATGAACAAAACAGTACTTTTCACCCATTTAATTATTAGTACCTTACTCCTGAACTTCTGTAAGAAAAAACAAGAAACCAAGGAATGTCTTTTGAAATTATGTTGTTAAGATATATCACCATGGTACTTATACCCCCTTGTGGGGTGTTAGTACCTTACTCCTGAACTTCTGTAAGAAAAAACGAGAAACCAAGGAATGTCTTTTGAAATTATGTTGTTAAGATATATCACCATGGTACTAATCTTGCTCGTCGGGGCTAGTTGACTCGCTCACACATCTCCCGGCGCAGCAACAAGAGCACATGAAAATGCCGTCTGAACAGCTGTTTTTCCCATGACTTTCAATGTGCCTTTCAAAAAAGAAACCGAAGCTATAGTTTCTTTGAGGGTTACCTTGACCTGAACTGTGTCGCCAGGTAAAACCGGGCGTTTAAATTTCGCATTTTCGATACGGGTCAGCATCGGTATAGTTTTCTGCCGAGAATTATCAAATTGTGCAATCTGAGCCATGAGCAGAGCACCGCTTTGAAAAATAATTTCACAGAGGAGAACTCCGGGCATGATCGGATTTTCAGGATAATGGCCCTTGAACAACTCCAGATCCGAGTCGATTAATGTTTCGGTCGTAATGCTGTCTGGCCCTCTGGAAAGAATTTTATCTACCCATAGAAAGGGTGAACGATGCGGTATAAGGTCAGTGATTTTTTCTGCTGATGACATGTTTACAGACCTCCGCTGATCTCGAGGACTGCACCAGTTATATACGCTGCTCGGTCGCTTGCCAGAAAGAGAACGCTTTCTGCAATTTCCTCCGGTTTCCCAAAACGCCTCATAGGTACCATTTTTTTGTAGCTTGCGACCTGATCAACACTCAGGTCATCGATAAAATCTGTAGCAATAAATCCTGGAGAAACACAATTTACGGTTATCTTCTTTTTTGCGGTTTCTTTGGCCAGTGTTTTGGTAAGGCCTATCTGGCCAGCTTTAGAGGCGGCGTAGTTTGCCTGTCCGACAAAACCGAGATGAGAAACCGGGGAAGTTATATTGATGATGCGCCCATATTTTCTTTTCATCATCAACAGGACGGCCTGCTTACACATCAGGTAAGTACCAGTTAAGTTGATGTCGATAACTTTATGCCAGTCACTACTGGCCATTAAGGCAAGCACCGAATCCCGGCGAATCCCGGCGTTGTTGATGAGGATGTCAATACTGTCAAATTTCGTTTCCAGATCAGAATAGAGCTTTTGTACTGCGATTTCATTAGAAACATCACATTGAATGAGCTCAAAATGTGAGGAGAACTGGTTGTTTTCCTGTTCAAAAATCTCTGCTGCCGTCGTATTTTCAGCATATATACATACAACATATGCTTTGGCTTTGAGAAAAGCTTCGGCAATAGCCCTACCAATACCCCGGGTGGCGCCGGTGACAACAACTATTTGTTGGTTAAAATTTTCCATGAATGTCTCTGGTATGGAGATAAAAACCGATTGAAATATATCAACCTTTAACTCTCATAAAATTGTTTAAGAAAAATAATTTACAGTATCCTTCTGTTTGTTGGAATCAGGAACGCAAATAGCCGTCAACGTCATTTGATACTATAACACCATAATTGATAGCACCAAGCCAACCGGACATGATAATCCCGACCGAGCCTACATGGAAAAGGCCGGCAATTTCCTTAAAAATTGAACGTGAAATATCAAGTCCTTCAAATTTTGTGCCGAAAGATGTACCTTTGGTGTGCAAGGTATATCGGTTAAATGTTTTAGGAGTAGCAGCCTCTGTCCAATCAATTTTCTGCGCCACACCAGGAAGATATCTGTCGAGATCTTTCAGACTTCTGGAGATGAGAGAACGTTTTTCAGTTTGATAACTGTCGTCGTCAAGTTCGGCCCAGTCCTCATAACGGCTGTTCATTGATGCTACAATGGTGTATCTGTTCATCCCAGGGCGCGTTTTAGGGTAATAGATCGAAAATGTCTTTGATTTTGTCTCCCTGTCCAGCAACTCTGCTGAGTCAAATTCGGGAGCAGTCGAAGTGAAAAGCAGATCGCCAACATCGTCGATCTTTTCTCCATCCTTAATACCCATATACACCTGACAGCTTGAATTGTTAATCCTGATTTTAGCTGCCTTTTCAAGAAATTCATCTGAAAAAGCACGTCTGTCTGTAAGATTATATATGGTATTTGTTATACCGCTATTGGAAACAACAGCTTTAGTGGCAATAATCTTACCGCAGGCTTCAATCCCTCTGACCTTACCTTTTTCTACAATAATTCTGTCAACTTTGATCTTTGTGCAAATCGTCACACCATTTTTTTCAAGTTCATCCGCCATCATACCTATGAGTTTATCGGTTCCTCCTTCGAAGGTGAAAACACCCTTATTCATAAAATTTGAGAAAACGATCCCATAGGTAATTGCAGGGTCTTCAAGCGTAGAACCGTTGGCATACGTAATCGGTTCCATCAAAAATCTATGTATATCAGTGCGACCGGGGAAAAACTCTTCAAAGAGTTCTCTGGTGGTCATACTCTGATCATCATAAAAATTCATTCCGGAAACAACAGAAAAAAATCGGTTAATGGTGGAAAGGGGAATTTTGAAAACAGTTACCAGGATACGAGTGAAGTCTTCTCTGTCAAAGGTGGTTTGTAAGGAAAATTGAGGATTATCAAAAACGATATTCTTTAGTTGAACAATGGATCGCATGATCTCTTTGTTCCAATATTTCTTGCAAGTCTTAACCATACCAAATGGGAAGCCGTGCAGTGAAACATCAAAGATATGGCCTTTTCTCCTGAACCAGGTCGCGAGGCCGCCGAGTCTGTGGTGATGTTCCAGAAGAAGGACTTTGTAACCACAGTAAGCTAAGCGGTTAGCGGCTGTAAGACCACCTAATCCCGACCCGATAACAATAATATCATATTTCTCTGAAGTCTGTGAAAATGGAACTGGCATAAATCTGCGTGGAAATGGGAATTAATAAAAGTAGATTCTTACAGCTTGGGCAGGATGTGCTGGTTTACAACCGACACCCCGCTGAGCATCGATCCGATAATACCGAGGAACCCCTGGTCTGTGCCGGCAAGAAAAAGATTGGAGAATCCTATATCGCCATCTTTAATCTTGACGGGGCTGCCATATATAGCACCATCAATTTTTGCAGTATATTTCTCTACGGTTACCGGCGTGAAGGTATTCTCATATACTATGTTTGAGCTGAAATTTCCAACTATATTCTGAACACATGCGAGAGTCTTGTGCGATGATGCAGTCTTTACAGCAGTATATTCATTCCGGTTTGAAGAGATTGCCTTCCATTTTGAGTAATTGGCCAGATGTGTAGCCCTTATCTCGAAATGAGACTTTTTTTCTATCCCATGGAAATTAGCTGGAAAGCAGATGACTCCGCTGGCATAATCAACTAACTCTTTGGGTTTCTTGTATGAAAAATTTTCAGAGCTGTTAAAAAATATAATAGTTTTATCTGAAGCCAGTTTGAGATTATCCCTTTTCTTAATTTGAAATATTGTCTCTATAAAACTCAACCTTGGCAGCGATACCACAGGCTCTTTAGAAAAAAGTTTCCTGGTTTCATCATAACCTATGGTGGACAGAATGTGGTCACATTCAATGACCTCCCCGGAAGAGAGTTCAACCCCGGAAACCTTTTTGTTCTTATGTATTATTTTAGCTACGCCACTGTTGGTCCTTATCCTTCCTCCAAAGCCCTGATAATGATTGATGAGGTAGTCAAGAAACTCTTTTATCGTGTTTTTAGGGCGAAACATCCCCTGCTGATATATTGCCTGAAACATAATGGTAAATTGATTCAGGTCCATATCATTTTCATGGCTGGAACCGTAATACATGAGCGGACAGAGCAACATCTCGGTGAGCAGTCTATCTCCTAAAATTTGATTTAAAATAGATTTTGCAGACCGAAAAGGCGAGGGTGAGAACGGATCTAGTGTGTCAAGAAAACTGAGAAGATTTTGGAACTCATCGATGCAGTCAGGGAACTTTTCGTGTATTTGACTTTCCAGTAACCTGAAGTCATTTGAGAAACAAAGAGACTCAGAATTAAGGAAGTTGACCTCACTTTTATACTGCTGACAAAAAGAAAAATCTTTACGTTTGAGCTTTAACTGGCGCAGTAAGCGATTTAAAGGGGCGGTTTTTTCTCCTGCTTCAGCATAGTTTGTTATGGCGTGCAGGCCAGTTTCGAAAAGCGTTTTGTTTCTGTAAAAATATGAGTTGAGGCCACCAATACGAGAGTGTTTTTCAAGAATAAGGACGTCAGGAATAAATCGTGCTGCTCTTGTTGCAGCAGCTATACCAGAAAGGCCACCGCCAATCACAAGGAGTGGGAATTTCACAAATTCATTTGTCTTGAAGCAAAGGTTTGAGGTAGGTCGCACAGCTGTTAAGGGTGGCGAGATGTGGGTAATCTTCCTCGGGGATTTGCAGCTGATGGCGTTTACGCAATTCCATTACGATATCAAGGAAATCCATAGAATCGAGATCTAATTGATCCCTAAGCGGTTCATCAGGGTTGAGGCTTTCAAAGTCTGCTTCATCATCAATATCTTCAATTATCTCGAGTATAAGATTTTTGATTTCTTCACTTGTCATGTAGCTCTCCAGATTGGGCAGATATAATAAATAAGATGTAAAACCTCTCCAATCGTATAAATACCAAATAATTACCGGGCAGTTATTCCCTTTAAGGGAGAAAGGAGGGTGGATTTTTTAAAATGCAAAACACTTCCTATAACATACCTTGGTATTCTTTTTTATATATTTCTTATAAAAAATGACTTTCACTGGTTATTTGGTACTTTTTTTACAATAACAGTGGAATTTATACCCAGCATACCAAAAGAATTATTGAGGATGGTGGTTACTGCGCCAACTTTTTCCGGCTGATTAATAACGAGATTTTTCAGTTTACATTCGGGGTCAAGGTTTTCAATATTGATAGTCGGATGAACGAGGCTATCTTCAAAAGAAGGCAGATTGCCGGCAAGTTCGAGCACGCCCGCTGCCCCCATTGTATGGCCTATTATACTTTTTGTATTATTTATATAGGTGGATTCCGATTTGCTGAAAACCTCACGGATTGCTTTGCACTCCTCTGTGTCACCCTGCTTGGTTCCGGTCGCGTGGGTGTTCACAATATCTATATCTTCGGGTAATAAATTCGCTCTATCCAGAGCTAACCTCATACACTGAGCTTGTCGTTTTCCGTATGGTAGAACAGAATCCCTGGCATCTGAATTCATAGCATACCCGGCAATTTCACCATAAATATACGCGCCTCTCTCTATTGCATTTTCAAGATATTCGAGAACATATATGCATGCTCCTTCAGAAATCACTATTCCATTCCTGTCAAGATCGAATGGTTTGGATGCTTTTTGCGGGGTGTCGGCATGCCCGAGGGCTCCCTGTGCTTGAAAGCTTGCAAAAATACCAAAGGACTCTGTAGATTCTGAGATGCCTCCCGCCAGGACCATATCAGCCTCACCAAGACGAAGCAATTGAACCGCCTGTATAAGCGACGCATTCCCGGCAGCACAGGCAGCGCCAATAACGTAATGGGGGCCGGTGATACCTAAGTTCATGGTAATTTCCCCGGCCGGATTATTTAAAACAGTCCTTGGATTGTGGTGATGAGTCCAATATTTGACGTCATAGTCGAACTGCTTAATGTTGTACACTTCATTTTCCGTTTCAACAGTGCCGTGTTCAGTTAAACCTATAATAACGGAGACGTTAGAACGGTCATACCTGCTAAAATCAAGTTTTGCATCTGCGAGTGCTTCATTTGCGCAATAAACACCAAGACATCCAGCTCGTGTCCCTTTTTTATTCTCCTTCTTTTTCCGATACTTAGTTTCAGGAAAACTGCAGATACCGGCTGGCGCCTTGCCAAAATATCTGAGGTCAATCTCCTGGATACCGCTGACTCCATTAAGTAAATTTTCTCTGTATTCCTTCAAGGTTGAAGCATTTGGTGCAGCAAGACCTATACCAGTAATTACAATTCTTCGATTTAACATGATAGTGACATTGGGTAGGGGTTAGTATGGTAGAAAAGAGTAATTACTACCTATAAATATAAAAGTTGAGAAATCTAGTGTAATTTAATGGAAAATTCAAAAATAATGTAGTGAGATGAGGTTATCTCGTGTAATGCTCGCAGTCTAACATTAAGGCTACCTTGAAAGACAACTCGCTGCTGGCTGAGATCAGCTCCCGGATATATGGTTGTAAAATTAAAGGTGCCCCCACACCTCAAGCGGGTACTGAAAAGGGTGCTGTCTTTTATCGTTTACCGGTGTTAGCTGAAATCTTACTTCTTATTGTACTGACGAGCAGAGTTGCTTCCTGGAGCTTTAAAAGATACAAAATCAGGAGATAAAAAAATGCTGCTGCACTTATAAGAAATAGGACAGAGACCAATTGATAAAATTTGTTGCCGTTTAGCAGGAGCTCACAGAAAGGCAGTGTTAAAAGCAGCAAAAGTACCAACCCTATGGTGGACAGGATAATTTTCATAACCCCGGTGAGCAGACTTTTAAGTGGGAAACCGTCAAGCTTTCTGTGGAGCACTATTATAAGAAAGAAGAAATTGAGCAGCATGGTGCAGGAAGTAGATAATGCTATTGCCAGATGTTGAAAATATTCGATTGTGAATGTGATAATCACAATATTAAAGGCAATGGCTATAAAACTGGCTATCACCGGGTACCTGGTTTTATCAAGTGCGTAAAAAGCAGGAACAAGAACTTTATTTGCTGAGTAGGCAAACAACCCTACTGCATATAACGACAATGTCTGAGCAGTAGCGATGGTATCTGTCCGAGTGAATGCACCGTGTTCAAATATAAGGCGAATAATGGGTTCAGAGAGAATAATGAGACCGGCTGTCGCCGGCAGAGTGAGTGCAAAGACCAGGGTCAGCGAGGAGACCATTGTGTCTTTCATCTCAGTGACGTTCTTTTTTGCCGCCTGTTTTGCAAGTACCGGCAGCATAGCTATGGAGAGTGCTACGCCAAACAGTCCAATTGGAAGTTGTACCAGCCTGAATGCATAATTCAGCCAGGAGACGGATCCTTCAGCACATGAAGCAGCAAAATTAGTGTTAATAAAGATATTAATCTGGGTTGCCGAAAGTCCGATCGTCGCAGGGATCATCAACCGGAGTGTTTTAATTAGACCTGGATCAGTAATATTTAAAATCGGTTTATAGCGAAATCCTGTTCGACGAAGGGAGGGGAGTTGCATTCCAAGCTGTAAAATTCCGCCGATGAGAGTTCCAAAAGCCATTCCAACAATAGACGGTTGGCCATATCGGGGGAGAATGAATGCAAGGGTTACCCCTCCAATTATAGAACCCAGGTTGAAAAAACTTGACGCCAGAGCAGGGATAAAGAAACGCCCTTTAGTGTTAAGTATTCCCATAACAACCGCCGAGAGTGAAATGAAAATCAGAAACGGCAGCATGACCACAGTCAGCTTTTCTGTTAACGCAACTTTACCGGGAATCAGACTGAAATCTGGTGCAAGCAGCCCTACAATAGACCCAGTGAGGTACATGGCGAGCAGAGTCAACAGGCTGAGAAGGACAGCAATAAAAGTTAAAACATTGGATGCCAACCGCCATGTTTCTTCCTGAGTCTTATTCGTGTCATAGGTAGAAAAAACAGTAACAAATGCAGCCGAAAGTGCCCCTTCACCGAATAGATCTCTTAGCAGGTTAGGTATTCTAAAAGCGACAACAAAAGAGTCGTAGGCAAAACCGGCTCCAAACAGTCCTGCAAAAACCTGTTCACGAACTAAGCCCAGAAGCCTGCTGCACATAACCGCAATAGATACGACGGCAGCTGATCCGAAGATTATCTTCTTATTTTTTAGCTTGTCTGCCAATTGTGAGATATCCAGGGGAAAAAGTATTTTTGCCGCTCAAAGATACATTGAATGAGGTAAATATGCCAGAAAATCATCCCCATGTTTAGTTATCAAACCTTTCTGGAAGAATTATTTCTCCAAACTCGCTGTCCCGTCTATTCTTTCTTGACTTTGTAATTTGAAATTGCATATATGGGTAGTGTCGTGTGAACATCTTGGAAGACAGCTATGGCTAGAGTGTCGTAGTATTTTGGTGCCATTGAACAATCGTCGATTTTGAGGAGATACGAATGCAGGATACAAGTATGATTAGAAACATTGCAATATTTGGTCATGGTAATTGTGGTAAAACTTCACTTGCCGAGGCCATGCTTTACACTGCTGGCAAAATTAACAGGCTTGGAAAGGTCGATGAAGGCAGTTCTTCAATGGACTATGAAGAGGAAGAGATTGGCAGGAATATATCAATCAGCTCAAGTTTTCATAACTATTCCTGGAAGAAACATGAAGTTTTTCTGATCGATACACCAGGGGACGATAATTTTCTCAATGAAGCCCTCTTTGCCTCCCATGTATGCGACAGTGCACTGTTCACCATTGGCGCCGTACTTGGGGTTAAAGGACAGACAGTCAAATTTGCAAATATGGTAAAGGATAGAAATCTTCCCACAGTTATTGCAGTAAATAAAATGGATCGTGAAAGGGCGGATTTTTCAAAAACCCTTGAAGAAATGAAAGACTCCCTTCCATTTAAGCCTGTAGTACTGCAACTCCCTATTGGTGCTGAAGAAAATTTTAAGGGATATGTAGATATTGTTACCGGGAAAGCATACCTTTTTGATGGTGATAAAGGAACTGTATCAGAAACGGAGATGCCTGCCGATCTTGCCGATATCGTCGCTGAATACAATGAAAGCCTGATGGAAAATGTAGCTGAAACCGACGACGATCTTATTGAAAAATTCCTTGAAGAGGGCGAGTTAAATGAGGAAGAGGTGAGGATTGGGCTGAGAAATGGCATTGTCAGTGGAGACCTTGCGCCTGTCTGCGTATGTGCAGCTACCCTCAATCTTGGGACGGCACCGCTCCTTGACTTCATCAACACGTATATGCCGTCTCCAGCTGATTTGCAGCCAATTTCGGTATCCCTCGCCGACAGCGAAGAACTCGTGGAGGTAAAACCATCCGCTGACGAACCCTTTACCGCTTTGGTTTTTAAGACTATGGCTGATCCATACGCAGGTCGGTTGACAATATTCAGAGTCTTTAGCGGGATCCTGAAAGGGGACAGTTTCTATAATTCGAGTAAAAAGGAATCGGAACGATTTGGACAACTTTACCTCCTTGAAGGAAAAGAGCAGAAACCTATAGACAGCGCCGGTCCTGGAATGATAGTCGCCGTTGCAAAATTAAAAGAAACTACAACGGGCGATACGCTTTGTGATGCTGGAAGTCCTGTGGTTTTCGAAAAACCTGTGCCCTATAAACCGGTAATATCTTTCTCTGTGAGTGCGCAGAAAGGTGCGGAAGAAAAGGTGTTCTCCTCAATTTCAAAAATGCTTGACGAAGACTTGACGTTAATGCTTACACGCCAGTCACAGACAAAACAAATATTGCTCTCCGGCGTAGGACAGGTGCATCTCGATGTTGTTGGCTCAAGAATAAAGAGGAAATTTGGGGTTGAGTTAGAACTTGAGGTGCCCAAGATTCCATATATGGAAACTATACGTTCCTCCGCACGAGTTCAGGGGAAACATAAGAAACAGAGCGGTGGCCGGGGGCAATATGGCGATTGCTGGATTGAGATCTCGCCGTTGCCAGGAAAAGGATATGAATTTATAGACAAAATCGTTGGTGGAGTGATTCCTCAACAATACAGGCCAGCTGTTGACAAAGGTATCCAGGAAGCCATGGAGAAAGGTGTTCTTGCCGGGTATCCTCTTATCGATGTGCAAATTGCCCTCGTTGATGGTTCTTTTCATAATGTCGACTCCTCGGAAATGGCGTTTAAAATAGCAGGTTCTCTCGCATTTAAAAAAGGTGCACAGGAGGCCGGACTTGTCCTGCTTGAACCATATATGAATATGGAAATACGAGTCGGTAAGGATAATGTTGGCGACGTGATGGGTGACTTGAATTCAAGGCGCGGGAAGGTCATGGGAATGGACTCGGACGAGAAAGCTGAAATAATTAACGCTCAGGTTCCCCAGTCAGAAATTCAATCTTATGCTTCAGAGCTGACTTCTATGACCGGTGGGCTTGGAACATTTACAGTCGAATTCTCTCATTATGAGGACGTTCCAACTCAGATTGCAGAAAAGATTATTGCAAAGTCCAAGGAAGAGTAATGGGGTCCTGGTAATATGAAGACTGTTCAAGAAAAACACACCTTTGGTGTCCTTACGCTGAGTGACAAAGGATCACGCGGTGAACGTGAGGATACCAGTGGTGCATATATCAAAGACACACTCGTTGAAAGCGGATATGAACTTCAATCATACAGCGTTATTCCCGATCAGAAGCAGCGTATTATCGAATCCCTGATTGAGCTTATTGATAAGCAGAAAATTACACTCATTATAACAACCGGTGGTACCGGAGTTTCTCCCTCAGACCTCACCCCCGAGGCAATGGAGGAAGTCCTTGAGAAGGAAATTCCGGGCATGGCTGAAGCCATGCGTGCTGCTAGTATGTTAAAAACACCAAGAGCTATGCTTTCGCGAGGGAAGGTTGGCATACGGGGTGAAAGCCTGATAATAAATTTACCCGGAAGTCTGAAAGCTGCCCGGGAAAATTTAGAAGTTGTTCTACCGGTGATCCCTCATGCCCTTGAAAAAATCCTGGGCGGAACTAGCGATTGCGGAGCAGTATAGTGCCTTACTCTTAAGTTTCTTGTTTTTTATTACAGAAGTTCAGGAGTAAGGTACTAAAGTTTACGTCTGTCTGATGTTATCTCAACCAGGTTTGTTTCACCTTCGGCAAGTGAAACAATTTCACCAATGATAAATGATTTTTCCCCCACAGCTTCAAAGTGATGACTTATATCATCAATCTTACTTTCGTCTGCCACCACAAGAAGGCCAATACCCATATTGAATGTTCTGTACATTTCTTCTGATGGTATTTCTCCCAATCTCTCGAGAAAAGAGAAGATTGGTGGTGGGGTCCAGGACTTGGTATCAATTACTGCCTTACACCCTTTCGGGAGTATTCTAGGGATATTGTCGATAAACCCACCCCCAGTGTTATGAACCATCCCGTTGAGAGGATAGTTTTTAAGTACGTTAAGCACGGATTGAACATATATTTTTGTGGGCTTGAGAAGTTCTTCTCCAAGGGTGCAGCCAAGTTCATCAATAAATTGATCAACAGTTAAGTTATGGTCGGAAAAGCATATTTTTCTAACTAAAGAATATCCGTTGGAGTGGAGCCCGCTTGAGCTCAGTCCTATTATTTTATTTCCGGCACTTATGTCTGAACCGTCTATTATTGCATTTCTCTCCACTATTCCTGTGACAAAACCCGCGAGATCATAATCGTTTCCCTGGTAGAGTCCCGGCATTTCAGCTGTTTCTCCGCCAACAAGTGAACAGCTCGCCTGGCTGCAACCTTCTGCGATACCTTTTATGATATCCTTGGCAATCGTAAGATCTAATTTGCCTACCGCCAGGTAGTCGAGGAAGGTGAGTGGTGTGGCACCCCCAACAACAATGTCGTTAACACACATGGCGACAAGGTCTATACCTATCGTATCATGCTTATCACAAAGATGAGCTACAGCAAGCTTGGTTCCGACACCATCGGTTGAGTTGACGATAACTGGTGTTTTGTATTTATTGGTGTCTATCACCGTGTGTGATGAAAATCCTCCAATTTCGCCAAGAACGCCTCGTTGATGTGTAGCGCTGACAATATCTTTTATCTCTTCAACAAAAGCGTTCCCTTTGTCAATATCTACCCCTGCTGTGCTATACTTAGATTGCTTTTTTTCGCTCATAATTTTGGTTGTTTCAGCTTAGTGAGGCTGTATTTGTTTACCAGACAGCACATTATTATTATTGTCACGGCTGCAAATTGTTTTTTGCAGAGGCAATTAGAAATAACTTCCAACATGAAGCTGCCTTTGCTAGATTACCCTCCGTATATAATATAAATACGGAACAAAAAATGCAATGGTATTACTCGACCCCACAGTTAAATAACGGCCATTTTCCCAAAAATCAGGCTGTGACCATTGTTGCCATAGTTTATCTTACGAGTACAAATGAAAATACTATTTCTTCTTATTGGGCTTATCTTAATTCTTGAGGGTCTACCTTATGTCGCTGCACCTGAAGGCATGCGAGATTGGCTCAAAAAACTGAGTGAAATGGAATCGGGCCAACTACGTTCCATGGGGTTAATTGCCATGACTATTGGAATGGCAATATGCTTTATTGTTCAAAAGACTTCGATTTTGAATTAGTGCCTTACTCCTGAAAACCAGTCATAAAAACAAGAAATCTGGAGGATTCATTGAAATTAGGATCTTAAAGTAATCACCAAGGCACTTATCCAGGGTCTCTAAAAGGTTTTCCGACTGGTCGGGTTAGAAGTTAATACTCAATCCGATTTACCCGTAAAATAGAGGGTCCCTTCAACCCATTCATCTTTTTCTTTTCTAAGGCCAGCTTCAACAGTATCAAGGCATTTCCACCCGTATTTACCTGTTGTTTCGATAATATATTCCCGGGAATGAGCAAATCTCCCGGTAGTGCAGAGATCAAAATCACGCTGAGCACTGTTTTCAGTTGAAAAACAAAACAGGGCCTGTTCTGTCGTCGCCGAAGTAACTGCATTAAAAACAGGATTGAGATCGCCAATATAGGTCAGAAAATCTGCCCCAATAACAAGATCATATTCGTCTTTTCTGGTGTTTAAAAAAGATATTGCTTCGGCGATTTCTAAAACGTCATATATGTTTTTTGATTTCGCTTTTTCAATCATTTTTCCGGATATATCTATTCCCGTGAGATGTTCACATCGATTATAAAATTCTATGCCGGCCAGACCTGTTCCGCAGCCGAGATCAATGCATTTGCTAAATGATTTACTCGTATGGTTCAATTTATCGATACCGGATCTAAGTCTTGCTGGTACTGTGTAGTGCAGTTCTTCAAGTAAATGCGTCTCAAAGCTCTCTGAATAGTTGTCAAAAACTCCCTGGATATACTCAGAAGGAGCCTGCGCGGCATCTTCGCCTGTGACGGCCGCAATCATGTGCGTTACCTGTGCGTTGTCAGGTTCAAGACTGAGTATGTGTTTATACAGGACTATGGCTTTATTGCTATCACCAAGGAGGTGACGTATATATGCAAGGTTCTTATTTGTCGGCAAATGATCCGGATCAATCTTTAAAACACCCTGATATGATAGGACCGCTTTTTCAAATTCCTCCAACTCTCTATAGCAGTTGCCGAGATTATAAAATCCATCAGAATCGTGAGGGTAAGTGCTGGTAAATAACTGAAAACTTATAATTGCGTCGTGAAGCAGGCCCAGTTTTTTCTGACATAGCGCGTAATTAAAAAGTATATCTGGATCCTGGGGTGCAATATGTCGCGCCGCTGCATAATGCGATAACGCCTTTTCAAAATTTTCGGTCTCATAGTAGAGCAAACCCATATTGTAATGCAGCAGGCTTGAATCGGGCATGAGTTCTAATAGGGTACAGTAAATTTTTTCCGCTGCGGTGAAATCAGAATGCGTGTGGAAATCGCATGCTTTTGCAAAGTGGGACTCGAAATCTTTATAGGAAGGCGAAGACATAGCTGTGAAAAAAGAAAAATCTAATTGACCTTGATGACTATGCGATTGTACAGTAAATGATCTTGCAGTATACCTATCTAATATTCAAAAATAAACCCTGTTTTTAGAATTTTTTTCCTCGGTGTCAGTATGGACAATAAAAGCAAAAAGGAACTCATCGGCAACGAGGGGATGGTCCTCCTTGATATGGTCAGAAGGCTGAACAGACGTGGCGCAACTGAGCATCTGACAAAATTAATTGGAAAGACACATCCTGCTGATATGGCATGGGTTTTTCGACATCTCACGGAAGCAGAGCGAACTGCAGTTTTTGACATAATAGGTAAAAGTGAGGCAGTAGGTGAATTTTTAAGTGAGTTAGATGACTCGTTTGTTATTGAGCTGGTAAAACAACTTGATTTCCCCTACATGGCTGAAATTCTCTCAGGTATGTCGCCTGATGATGCAGTTGACGTTCTTGAGATCCTCCCCGGGGATCTAGCCGATGGTATTCGTGAACATATGGCTAAAAAAGACAGGGAAGAAGTCGACGAACTGCTGCAATATCACCCGGAGACTGCCGGTGGAATAATGTCGCCTGACTTCATGTTTCTTGATGAAGAGTTAACGACCGGCGAGGCGATAAAGCTTATTCAGAAACGAAGTGAAGAAAAAGAGATGGTTTTCTATCTCTATATAACTCATGGTGAACGGAGTCTCGCCGGGGTGATCTCTCTTCGGGAACTCTTATTGCACCCGGCAGAAAGAGAACTCAAAAAAATTATGAACTCAAATGTTATTTCGGTTACGACAGATACAGATCAGGGTGAAGTCGCTCATGTCGTTTCTCAATACAACATTCTTGCTGTACCTGTAGTCGATTCTAATTACCACCTTGTCGGGATTGTGACAGTAGATGATATCATTGATGTTATCCGGGAGGAGGCCACCGAGGAATTTCTACAAATGGCTGGCGCCGGTAAAGACAGGGAAATCCTTCTCAAGTCTACAAGAGAGAGTGCTTTTATCCGTGCTCCATGGCTATTTGCCTCATGGATTGGGGGCGTCATGGCAATGTTTATTATTGGTGCATTCGAATATGAACTCACTCAAGTCATTGCCCTGGCTTCTTTTATACCTGTTGTTATCGGAATGGGAGGTAACATTGCAACGCAGAGTTCAACAATTGTTGTAAGAGGGATTGCAACAGGTCGTGTAAATATGAATGAATCTTACCGTGTGGTATTCAAGGAGATGCGTGTTGGTTTGATCCTGGGTCTGATTTACGGTTTGTTTCTTGGTCTTGTTGCCTATTTAGGTTTCGCTGAGCCTCCGCTGCTTGGCGTCGTTGTAGGAATTTCAATTTTTTTCTGTATGGTCATGTCCGCCACTCTGGGAACAATCATACCACTCATATTCAAACGGTTTGATATCGATGCGGCCATTGCCACCGGTCCCTTTGTTACCACTTCCATCGATATTCTCGGTGTTTTGATGTATTTTTGGATCGCTAAAGTATTTCTTAATCTTTGATCTATTCTTAATAAATGAAAGGCTCTCCTCTTGCATTCATAGTTTTGATCGGTCTTGGAATCTGGATTATCCTTAATCCTCTTGAGAACTATTTTCAAAGGATAGATTCCGAGCCCCGGGCCGTTACAGCTCGAGGAGATCTTGCCCAGGACGAACTTAACACAATTGACATATTTCGAGAGAATTCTAAATCCGTCGTCTATATCACAAGCATTGCCCTGAGACGAGGGGTCTTTTCCTTAAATGCCGTTGAAATACCCCAAGGAACTGGGTCAGGATTTGTGTGGGACACAGAAGGAAGTATTGTCACTAATTATCATGTGATCAGTGATGCTAATCGCATTCAGGTTACGATGGCGGACAATTCAACCTGGAGAGCCAGTCTCGTCGGTGCCGCCCCGGACAAAGATCTTGCTGTCCTGAAAATCAATGCTCCTGCTCATTTGTTAAAACCAATTGCGATTGGCAGTTCAGACGATCTTCTTGTGGGGCAGAAAGTGTTTGCCATAGGGAATCCCTTTGGCCTCGATCAAACCATTACCACGGGTATTATTTCAGCTCTTGGTCGTGAAATAAAGGCAATTACAGGGAGGATAATCCAAGGGATGGTGCAGACCGACGCTGCTATTAACCCTGGAAATTCAGGAGGGCCACTGCTGGATAGTGCCGGTAGACTGATTGGCGTAAATACAGCAATTTACAGTCCTTCCGGTGCGTATGCCGGTATCGGTTTTGCTGTACCCGTCGATACGGTTAATAAAACCATTCCACAGATTATCCAATATGGACATGTCATTAAACCTGGCATTGGCGCAACACTAGCCGACGAAAGGTTGGCCCGGAGGCTTGGAATTGAAGGTATTTTAATCCTCAGTGTTGAGCGAAACAGCCCCGCTGAGAAAGCAGGATTACGACCTACAACACAGTATCGGGGGGAAGTCATACTTGGGGATATTATTGCCGCTGTTAATGATACAAAAGTGGGCTCGTACGATGATTTGAGAACAGAGCTGGAACGGGCTGGTGTTGGTGCAGAAGTTACACTCACAATACTTAGGGGTGACGGCAGCCTTGACGTCGCGGTTCGACTAACCGCTATTAACTGATGCCCGGCGCCTCGACCAGCGAAAAACTTTGTTGGTGAGAAATGCGGGCTAAAGGTCTTTTTTGGGGGCCGCAGATTTTTGATTATTTTCGATAATTTCTCCGCACTTATATTAAACAGAAGAAATCACAAGCGCCCGGCTCATACTTCGCCGTTTTCTATGCTTTGCTGGGACTCCAGATTTTGAGTTCTGGCGAGCTCACGCATATCTCGTGTCTTGTCTGATTCGTCAATAATCTCTCGCCCGACTATCTCCTCCAGGACATCTTCCATGGAAATTATGCCTGTCACCGTTCCATATTCATCTACAACCACAAAAAGATGCTGTCTTCTGTCGAAGAAATCGACAAGAATTCTGTTTAAAGGTGCAGTTTCTGGCACAAAATGCACAGGGTGGCTATATACTGACAATTTCAGTTTGTTTTTTCCTTCTGCCGCAGCCTGCAGTATATCTTTACGCATGACTATACCGCTCACATCGTTGGGCTCTGTGTCGAACAGAGGCATTCGACTGTGACTCGAAAGTTCTGTAACCATAGTCGTGGCTTCACCGACAGTAATATGCTCATTTAATGAGAAGGTTACTGTTCTCGGAGTCATAACCTCTCTGACTATCTTATTTTTTAATTCAATAATATTATTAATCACCTTCTCCTCATCTTCCTCAATATCCCCTGATTCAAGAGATAATGCGGCAATTGTCTGGATTTCTTTTGCACTGATCGAATCTTCATCCTTTTGAGGAAGAATTCGGGTAATAGATCTGCAGAGCCAGACAATCGGCTTGAGGATTACGACCATAAGTAATAAAGGATAAGTAATAAACGGTGCGAGCTTGTAGGCGTAGGTAACCCCGATGGTTTTTGGCAAAATCTCAGAGAAGATCAATATTGACAAAGTAAACGTGCCAGAAAACAGAATGAAATTCTGGTCACCGAACAGCCTGGCTGCCGACGCACCGGCCACCGCAGCCCCGACTGTATTGGCAATCGTGTTGAGGGTGAGAATTGCAGTGATCGGTTCATCGATATCGGCTCTTAATTTTTGCAGATGAAATGCAGTTTGATCGCCACTTTTTTTCAACATCTCAACTTGGCTTGCACTGATTGAATAGAGAACAGCTTCACATACTGAACACAGGGCTGAAACTGTTATGGCAAGGATTACAGAAATGAGTAGTGTTTGTAGCACTTCGTTACTCCGAGATTGTGTAGCATACGGTTATTGCGAGGTGTAGCACGCAGAACACTGTACGCCATGTTTTGGATTGGGTGAGATTCTTATTACCAGATTAGAAATATAATGATATTTTATCTGATAATAAATAGCGAAGAACAAATAATGTAACAATTAACAGATTCCAAAAATTTTAATCTAGGTGGAAAATGAAATCGACTCAAGTGGTAGTTTCCAAAGGTGATATAATAAATTATGCCGGGGATTTACTTGTCTGTTTGATTACAGTAAACAAAAAAGAGACTCTTAATGGGCCGGATTTGATCCAACCCATATTGAATAAGGTAAAAAAGCTGGATGAATTTAATGGTAAAAAAGGCGAATTGTTTCAACTCTACCCGTCTTTTGGAAACGATATTGTAAAGCTGAAGTGCAAGAGACTGTTACTGATAGGTTTAGGTAAGATCGATGATCTCAATGACACAGCTAAGCTCAGTGAATTATTGAGGACCACCGGCGGCCTCATAGCACAGCAGTGTAAAAAAAATCATGCTGAAAATGTCTGCATTTCGCTGCAGGAAGTGTTGGGCTTAAAAAAAGAGAATATCGCTGAAAGGTTGACCGAAGGTGTTCTGCTGGGTGATTATAGTTTTTCTAAATATAAAAAAGAAGAGGATGATAAAAAAACCTATCCTGGACTGAAGAAACTGGTTCTTATTACCTCACCTAAAACTGCAGCTGTCAAAAAAGCAGTCGAGCGTGCGGCCAACTGTTCTCTTTCTGCAAATACTGCCAGAGATATGGCCAATGAGCCCGGCAACGGATGGACTCCCAGTCATTTTGCCAGATATGCGAGACGACTTGCAAAAAAACATACATTAAAATGCAGGGTGCTCAATAAAAAAGAAATGATAGATCTTGGTATGGGAGGTCTTGTGGCTGTTAACCAAGGATCCAAAGAACCACCCAAACTTATCATTTTAGAATATAGACCAGAAACCAAAGCAGAAACAATTTTACTTGTTGGCAAGGGGTTAACCTTTGATTCCGGAGGAATAAGCCTCAAGCCTGCCTCCGGGATGATGGATATGAAATATGACATGTGTGGTGGTGCAGCAGTCCTTTCTGCTATGGAGACAATCGCCAAAGAAAAACCGCAGGTGGGTGTGGTGGCAATGATCCCTTCCACCGATAATCTGTCTGGTTCAAATGCCTTAAAACCTGGAGACGTTATCACTCATTACGGCGGAATAACATCTGAAGTTGAAAACACTGATGCTGAAGGCCGATTGATCCTTGCTGATTCGCTTGCATACGGTATTGAACAGTATAAACCTTCATGTGTTGTGGATCTGGCAACGTTAACAGGAGCAGTGGTAATTGCACTTGGGCATCACCATACCGGTGTTTTAAGTAACAACGATCAACTGGTAGAGCAGTTGACAGGAGCAGGAGCCGCATGCGGTGAACCTTTGTGGCGCTTGCCGCTGGGAGAAGAATATTCCAAACAGATAGAATCCAGAGTAGCTGACATCAAAAACACCGGTGGCAGACATGCTGGCTCAATTACTGCGGCGGCGTATCTGGAGAAATTTGTCGGCGATGTTCCCTGGGCACACCTGGACATCGCAGGTACCGCATGGGATTTTACGGAAAAAACCTATATCCCAAAGGGGCCTTCCGGTGTAGGCGTCAGGACATTAATTGAATTTGTCAGGTGCTGGAAAAATAATCTTCAATAAAGACCGATATCACGAGGCCAGTCTGTATGCAGCAGGCTGGCTTGTCGCAGGATTGTTCCAGCTATCCTTCATTCACTCCTCTCAATTTTGAATATGTTTTCGTTCAGAGTTACAGTGTCGCCCTGCTTGAGTTTTCTTCCTCGCTGAGTTTCAATACACCCATTGACCAGAACCTCTCCAGCCTGAATTCTTATCTTGGCTTCCACACCATCCTGAACGAGGTTGGCAAGTTTTAAAAACTGGCCAAATCGAATTGGCAATTCTTTTACAATGACGTGTTTTATCATATGATTTCAGGTTGATAGGTGAGGGTGGTCAAGATTGGTGCCGAATTTCTTCCGGCTGCTCGTAATCCAGGCAGTCCTGATACGATGATACTCGAAGTAGGTGCCATCTTCATTGAAAATGATCTTGGGTTTCTTACCAATTCTGAAGGAGGATTCTAACTCTTTCCTTCTATGCAATTGTAACTCCGATAGTAACTGGGGACTGAGATCGATTTTTCTGGTCTTGCCATTCTTTGGAGTTTTAACTCTTCCTTGGTTGGCAGTTCTCTGAATCGTCAGGCCGCTACCATCGAAATCTGACCAGTGAAGGCCACAGGCTTCTCCAAATCGACATCCTGTACCCATGAGTGTCATAAAGAATAGTCGATACTTGATTGGTGCTACCTCTAATAACCGGGCCAACTCTTCATGTGAGAAAGGTTCGTCTTCATTCTTTGGTTTCTTCATTCTCATTGATCTGGAGATTTCTATCATAGGAGTTTTCTCTATAATCTCCGAGTCCAAGGCAAACAGAAACACTTAGGTTCCTTCCTTGAACGTCGTGACATTTACTGGCCTTTGGTAATCCCGGCAGTGGAAAAACCCATCTGCTCTGTGCCATTGGCCAGGAGTTAATTAACAAAGACAAACGTATTTTCTTTACTCCCTGTAGGGGAACCTTAGAAAGCGATTACCTATCACCATCTTCACTTCCCTTTCCATAGAATTTTTCCGTTTTTCCGGGAAACTGAACCGGAAAAACGGAGAAATATTCTTTTCAAGAAGAGTTAAAATCGATAAA
>CAXMTO010000262.1:0-4472 GCA_964196355.1 uncultured Myxococcota bacterium | reverse complement strand
ACGTCGAAGAACAAACCGACAACCAGCCATAATCCAAGTGCGCCGATAAACATTGTCAACGCAGTGATCCGCAGTGCACCATACTGAACGATCATTGGTTTTACCATTACTGAATACCCAGCCACCGCAGCGGCGCACCCCAGCGCAAGCATGATTCCCACGAGACTGTCTGCTGACCCCGCTAATTTGGCTATATAGCCGTCTGTAATTAACAGGCTGATTCCCACCAGGGCACAAATACCACTGGCTATCTTTGCTGTGCTGATTGGTTGTCGATTAATCAAAAGATTAGTTAAAGCGACAAAGATTGGGATAGTGGTTACCAATGTTGCCACTTGTGGGCATGAGGCGAAATCCAGCGACCAGTGAAACAGGAGATAGCCACCTGTTACTCCAAGAAGGGACAAGCTGAGAATTCTAAGAAAATGGTTCCGTAATGGTTCCAGAAGATCACGGCTGCCAGGCAGTGACAGCGCAATAACTACTAATCCTGAACCACCAAGCAGAAAACGCCAAACCGAGAGTTCCGGTCCTTTTATACCGGAGAGAATCGCCACAAACTCGGTCGACGCATGTCCCAGCACTCCTACAAAGACGGCGGTGTACGCCAGCCAGCTATATCTTTTCCAGAGGCTCATTCTGACACCTCGCCAGCAAATTTGAGCAAACTATCAACCAACTCGACGGGGCGCTCGGCAGGTATCATGTGTCCGGCATTAGCCATTTTAATATGCCTGGCATCGGGCAGGCGGGCATAGAGCTGTTCGACATCATCATGATCTAGAAATATGTGATCCTCTAATCCCGTAATCACAAGTACCGGTAGTTTAAGCTGCTCATATGGCAGATTCCAATCTGCTGACCCGGAATTTTTAAGAAGGTTATAATGCCCGTCACTGCTATCAAGTGGAGTATAATCCGGTTCCTGGAGAAATTTGTGTCGATTTTGCGCCTGCCACTCTTCGTTAAACAACAGCGGTACAAAAAGATCTCGAAAGAGTTGCAGACCACCAATTTCTGTACAACGGACCAGAGCATCGTTAATCCATCGCAGTCTCTCACCCTCGCGCCTCAGGGTATTAATCAGTACTAATCCCAGGGTCTCGATATTGGAGAGTCCTGCAAGCCAGCTCTGAATCGCAAACAGACCTCCTATTGAGAGACCGCAAAGTACAGGGCGCTGTGGATTAAGCTCTGCCAGCAAATTACGGATATCGGCGACGATGAGAGTCGCATCAAGTGTTTTATCTGGCGAAAAAGAACTGTCGGCCTGCCCACGAAAATTGAAACTCAGGGTTCCGTGACCTTCCGCACGCAGACGTGGACCGATTTCTCCTTCCCACATCTGCGTATCTCCCGTCAATGCATTGAAGAAAACCCATGTCACACCATCAGCACTGGCTGGTTCATGGTGGACATAAAAGAGACCATTGTGTTCATCAATTTGATACTCCCCCATATATTTCTCCGTATAGAATTATTAATCCACTCTATGTATGATGTTTCTGGCGAGCAACAGAGATGAATCCGTTTCCAACATGATCATTTTCTGTCAGTATTGATTCTGGGTCAACACCAAGCACTTTTGCGGCATATAGACATACTTCCATCTTCACCCCATCCTGCTTCATTTGACGTACCGACTCAGCAAATTCGTCCAAGGATTTTTTCTCCTCACCACTAACACCATCACGATTGGAAGAGATCATCTCGACCGCTGGGCCGTGGAAGACGACAGCCACCAACACCTGCGAGATTATAAGGTCATCATTCCGGCAATTCAGATCCTTTGTTCATGATCTCTACATATCGATGATAGCTGAATAATCGATTTCGTTTTCGAGATGTCAGTTCTTTCACAATACCCAGTTTTTCTAAATGGCCAATGCACTTATTAACAGTTGCTGCAGTAAGCCCTGTCTTTTCAACCAATCTTGCTGGTGAAGAGATAGGATGTTGAATCAAAGCATTCTGCACCTGTAGTGCAGAAACACTAACCCTTCCAAGACCACTAATTTGCTTGCGATCTGTATCCGAAAGTTGATGTAATTCCAATGCTGTTTCTACTGCCTGCCCTGCAGTAACAATCACTGCCTCAACAAAAAAGTCTACCCAGGATTCCCACTCTCCGTTTACTCG
Organism: uncultured Myxococcota bacterium; assembly: GCA_964196355.1. Taxonomy (GTDB): domain Bacteria; phylum Desulfobacterota; class Desulfobulbia; order Desulfobulbales; family Desulfocapsaceae; genus Desulfomarina. The sequence continues at coordinate 2,333 of CAXMTO010000262.1, read as the reverse complement.
TACATTGTTCAGCATCTCATAGTAATATTCTCGATGTTGTTTAAAATAGAGACTCAGATACAACAGGGGTGATCTAAGTACCTTTTGCTCACAAAACAGTAGCGTAATAAGCAATCGTCCGAGACGGCCATTACCGTCAAGAAAGGGATGAATAGTTTCAAACTGGACATGCGAGAGAGCCGCTTTCAACAATGCTGGTGTTGGTTCTGGCTCATCATGTAAGAACAACTCCAACTTCCCCATACAATCCAATACATGCTCAGGGGGAGGTGGAACAAAGGCGGCATTACCCGGACGAGTACCGCCAAGCCAATTTTGACTTTTTCTAAATTCACCTGGAGCTTTGGTGCTCCCTCTCCCTTTTGAGAGCAGTATTTCGTGAATCTCTTTAATAAGTCGAAGAGATAAAGGGAATCCTTCCTTTATCCTTGATACTCCATGGTTTAAAGCTGCAACATAATTGCTGACTTCCTGGACATCACCAAGCGGAACCCCAGGTACTTGATCGTTCTCGAATATTAAAAGATCAGAGAGTGAAGAAATGGTACCTTCTATCATAGAGGAAAGTACAGCTTCTTTCCTGATATACATGTAGAGAAACATCGATGTTTCTGGCATCAGTGTCGAAACACTATCGAGTCTGCCAAGGGCTATAAGAGCCTGTTCATACTTTTCACGTAGCTCCACGCTCCACTCAATATGGGGGACAGGTGGTAATGGGGTAGGCACAAATGCCTGTGCCTGCTCTCCAACCGTTGAAATTGTGACGTAGCGTCCTTGAAGATCTCTTTTCATATTATTGTAAAATAAGGATCAGGGTTATTTTAACTTCACAGCCTATCGTAAAATAACAAGCCAGGCATAAAGATGAAAGTAAATAATCCTCTCTCACCGGTAAAAACACCTCAACCATGGCCGCCCCCCCTCTACTGAAAGACTATCTGGTCTCTATTACAGAAAAATTTACAATGCGATGCACGAAACGATATGTGGGGACATAAGAGTTTCGTCCTTACAGTCAAGAGACTGCCAAAATCATCAATTATTGCCATAACACATGAAACAAGAAAAAGGAGCTTGTTCTTATTTCCAAGCAGTGCTATCTCCTCTTTTAAAACCATTCTAAATTTTTATTGTATCAATTGTTCACCGTTTCAGGGAATAATAACATGATCAACACAAAAACCAATATGACAGGGCCGCTTTTAATGCTGTCTGCTGCCATCATGTTCACCTTGATGAGCATCCTGGTCAAACTCATGCCCCAAGGATATACCGTGTGGCATTTGGGGTTTATCCGGTGTTTCGGAGGTATGTTGGTATTACTTACTTTTTTTGGGCACAAAGAAAACCCCTATAAAGGCCACAATATCCCTTTGCTCATTCTGCGAGGGTGCTCAGGTGCCATAGCTTTTTTTTCAGTGGTTACGGCAGTTCGTGTCCTTCCCATCTCAACTGCCATTGTTCTGTTTTATTCCTATCCTTTATTTGCAGGCCTGTTCGGCTTTATGATTTACAAAGAAAAACTCACCCTCTTCCAGGCTGGGTGTATGGCCGTTCTAATAGTAGGGGTGACTGTTCTCTTTGATTTCAGGCTCACTGGAAGTGGTTATGGCCAAATCATGGCTATTGTGGGAGCTGTCTTTGCTGGACTTACCGTCACCTTGATTCGGTCACTAATAAAAAAAAACGGACCTGTGATTATTTATCTCTATTTTTGTACGACGGGGATGCTTCTGACACTACCCTCATTTTTCATGACTCCGATGATTCCTGCCTCCTCCCTTGAATGGACCATGATTATCGGGATAGTGATCACCTCTGTCATTGCTCAATTGCTTATGAACCAAGGATTTCTCTTTTGCCAAGGCTTTGAAGGGGCCAGTTACATGTCCTGTGAAGTTTTATTCACCTCCCTTGCTGGTATTCTCTTTCTCAATGACCCGGCCAACTGGCGCTTCTTTGCCGGCGGATTCCTCATTGTTGGGAGCGGGCTTGTACTGAACAGGTTGAGCATAGTGGGAAAAAGAATCCCCCTGGGTTAAGTCCCTGAAAAATCAATGTTCCACCATGGCTGTGGACCAAGGGCGAATCGCAATAATATCAGGATAGCATATCCCGAAGTTGGATCGTGGTATGGAAGTTTGGATGGCGATAACACAGCCTATTTAGCAAACTGTGGTTACTGCGATGGGTGTTATTCCGTCGTCTTAACCGAGGGCGATGATTACATCTGCGTGAACTGTTTCGACAACTTCGATTCGTTGGAATACTGCCAGTGGTGCTACGAAGGAAATACTGGCGATATGGGGAGCAGTTACGCGTTTGGCTGC
>CAXMTO010000261.1:0-5718 GCA_964196355.1 uncultured Myxococcota bacterium | reverse complement strand
CAATCTTTTCCGGTGACCGCATGAGGTGGAGCTTTTTAAGCATAACCTTGGAGAGACTTCGCCATGCCTTTTCCTTTTTCTCCTTTTCATTAAAAATCTGCATGGCGTTTTTGTTTGCCATAGCTATCAGCTGTAAATTGTCTCCACGTTGAGGTACTTTCAAAGACACCTTTCTATTTGCTTTATCGTCAAGATACTCCTGCAGCAGATCCATGCTGGTTGGCGTAAAGGGAAGAAGAATATCTTTTGGCACCAGCGCATCAATATCATAGAACTGACTCAGCACCTGGGAAAGTATCGAAGCGTCTTCACCATATGGGTCGGCAAGAAAGAAGGTTCTACTGCCATTGATAAGGCCGTCACGTATAAAGAGGATTGCAATCGTTACAGCCGTGTCGTGTCGGCCAAACCCGAACACATCCTGATCTTTGGTGTGGCTCGCCGATATGACCTGTTTTTCCAGCGTCCGGGATAGTGCAGAAATCTGGTCTCGTATTGCTGCTGCTTTTTCGAATTCAAGAGAGTCCGAAGATTCCTGCATCTGTTGTTTCAGCTGTCTTGTAAGATCCCTGTTACGACCCTCCAAAAGCATGATAATGTTATTAACATGCTCCTGGTAGAGCTGGGAATCAGCTCCACCGGCACATGGAGCGAGGCATTTGCCGATTTGCCGGTTAAGACATGGGCGGCTTCTTTTTTTAAGTTTCGCCCCTTTACATTGCCGCAAAGGAAAAAGAGCCGATATAAGTTTCAGCGTAGACCACATTGCAGAAGAAGATGAATAGGGGCCGAAGTATCGTGATTTGTCTTTTTTTTTCCTTCTGGTCATCATCACTCTGGGCCACTCTTCCTGGACGGTGACTCTGATATAGGGGTAGTTCTTATCGTCACGAAGTATAATATTGTATTTAGACTTATGTTTCTTGATGAGTGATGCTTCAAGGATAAGGGCTTCTTTTTCCGTGCTGGTAATGATTGTGTCAACCTTGTGCACCCTGGAGAGCATTATCGCTGTTTTGTTATATTCCGCACCGGAAAAATGTGCATAGGAAGAAAGGCGTTTGAAAAGATTCTTTGCTTTTCCGACATAGAGCACAACAGATTTGCTGTCGAGCATCAGATAGACGCCAGGTGAATGTGGTGCAGATAAGAGTACGTCTTCGGGGAACATGCTTAGTACCTTACTTCAGAAACACTGCAATAAAAAACAAGGAAAACCTAAACCACAGAGAACACAGAGAGCACAGAGAAAAAAATTCTATCTCTGTTTCCTCTGTGCTCTCTGTGTTCTCTGTGGTGGGACAATTTATCTTTTGGATTGTGGGCGGAGCCCACTTTAGTGCCTCACTCCTGAATTCCTATCATAAAAAACAAGAAATAGAGGCGTATATTTTGAAATCATATGGTCATATACACCTCCATGGTACTTATACCCCCCTTGTGGGGTGTTAACGAATAAAGATCTCAATATTAGCGGGAAACTATCTGACATCAGCAAAGTGGCGCTTGAAAATCATGTAATGCGGCTTTGAAAAGGGTTTGAGTATACTTTTGTGCAGGGGCGGAAAATATTTCCTCTGCCGGTCCCGACTCTACAACGTGGCCATGCTGCATGACAACTATATAGTCGGCGAGACTCCTAACAACACGAAGATCATGAGAAATAAAGAGGTAGGTCATGTTGTACTTTTCCTGCAGGGAGTACAGGAGTTCTATAATCTGAGCTTGGATGGTCACATCCAGTGCCGATGTAGGTTCATCAAGTATAAGTAGGCGTGGTTTTAAGACAATGGCCCTGGCAATTGCAATTCGCTGTCGCTGACCCCCGGAAAACTCATGAGGGTAACGAAAGGCCATCTCTTCAGAGAGTCCCACTTCATGCAGGGCTGTTTTGATAATATCTTTTTGTTGCTCTATTGTTGTGCCCGGCATATGGACCTTAACGCCTTCACTTATGATTTCTTCAACAGTGAGCCGTGGTGAGAGAGAGGAAAAAGGGTCCTGAAAAACAATCTGGATGTCCTTTCTTAGAGGTCGTATAAGGCGGTCGCTCATGTCCGTGAGGTTCTGGCCGTCGAAGATGATTTTTCCCTGACTCTTGACAAGTTTCAAAATGGCCATGGCGAGAGTAGTTTTCCCTGACCCGGACTCACCGACAACACCGCAGGTTGTGCCTTGTAAAAGCTTGAGGCTGACCTTATTTACCGCTTTGATCACTCGCTTTTTCTTCTTTATTAGACGCTCCCAGCTGCTCCCCATCAGGAAATGGCAGTTGAGATTATCTGTTTCCAATAACAATGGCCCTGCTCTCTTACCCGGTTTTGACTGCTGACAGGTGGCAGAAAGCAGTCGCTTTGTATAACTGTTGGAGGGAGAGGAGAATACACGCTCGGTATGGCCATGTTCGACAATCCGGCCTTTCTCCATGATATAAATATGACTGGCATTGTTTCTGACCAGAACCAGATCGTGTGTAATGAGCAACACCCCCATGCCATATTCTGCCTGGATGTCTTTGATCAACTCCAGAATCTGGGCCTGAATGGTTACGTCAAGTGCGGTTGTCGGTTCATCTGCTATTAAAAGAGAGGGCTTGCAGGCGAGTGCCATCGCAATGATTACACGCTGACGCTGTCCTCCTGACAGCTGGTGAGGGTAGGCGTGAAAACGATTTTCCGGATCATCAATTCCAGTTCTGCGCAATAACTGTATAGCCTCTCTTTCCGCATCTTTTTTTTCCATTTTTTGATGGAGAATGAGAGGCTCCATCATCTGGCTGCCTATGGTATAGACCGGATTAAGAGAAGACATCGGTTCCTGGAAAATCATCGCTATTTTATTTCCACGAATGAGACGCATTTCGTCAAGCGTAAGGGTATACAGATCTCTGTTTTGAAAAAAAATTGAACCTGTGCTTCTTACAGAGCTGCTCTCTTCGAGCAGACGAAGAATTGAATATGCAGTAACTGACTTGCCAGAACCTGATTCACCAACGAGTGCTGTTGTATCACCTCTTCTAACTTCAAATGAGACGTCATGGAGAACCTGTGTGTTTTCAGGCTCATTATCCTGATTGTAGGAATCAAACCAGAGGTTGAGATGATCGGCTTTGAGGAAGATGTTTGGTTCAGTAACGGATTTCAAAACTGGGGAATTTCTCCTTTATATCAATGTTATTGACTTCAATACTGGTCACATTGGACAGCGGAGTACCCGTTCTAAGCCAGGTAAGCATATCAGTTACCATTTCTTTTTCACCACAGAATACTGTTTCAACGGATCCATCAGGGAGATTCCGAACCCATCCTGTGAGTGAGTAGCTAAGTGCCATCTTCCTGGTAGAGTCGCGGAAAAATACGCCTTGAACTCTGCCGTGAACAATCACATGTTGTGCTGTCATCCCATTATACTTACCTCTTCTTATTTTGGTTCTGTTACCTCATCGACAAGATAAAGCAGAGAACGATACGGAATACCGCCATGTAACGACAACCCGATTTCACATGTTTTACTGGTCGAATAACCCGCATCACAGGACGAAACTTCTTTCTCAAGCCCTTCAAGTGCAGTCCTGTTCAATTCCGGAAAACTGAAGCCACGATCACCGGCAAATCCGCAGCAGTAAATATCCTGCGGCCAGACCACCTCTTTGGCACAGGATTGAGCGAGTTTAAGGAGTTTTGTTTCTAAACCCATTTTCCGGGTACTGCAGGTTGGATGCACTGCAATTTTAATATCTTTAGGAGTAAATGTGAGTCGGTCCATCAGGAATTGCAGGACGAACTCAATCGGTTCATAAAGGGAGAGCCGGTCATCAGCACTTGCCTGCATGCGTTGCAGACATGGACTGGTATCGCAGAGTATGGGAATATTGCCATTGTCTGAAACGTCCAGCAGGCTGTCAGAGAGTTCTTTGGCCTTGCGATCCGCCTCTGTCATGAATCCTTTGCTCTCAAAAGCCTGTCCGCAGCAGAGACTGTCAAGATTTTCCGGGTAGATGATCTGGTAGCCGGCCTTTTCCAGCAACGAGGCTGTTTTTTGCGGGAGATCGTCCCGTTCAGTTTCGGCTCTGGCCGGGCCACCCATAGCACGACTGGCACAGCTTGGAAAATAAATAACCTGGAGTGGATTGTTTGCATCTGCAGACTGATGATTAATTTTTCTGCCTCCGGAAGGCATCTCTCTGTTCCAGAGCGGAAGTGTGTTAAGTGATACTTTTCTGGCAATACTTGAAGCCTGTTCCATGAACCGGGTTCCGGAATATTGATGTACTTTGTCTATTCCATTAAGAGTATGCCTGATGGACTGTGCGACACTGCCGAACCGGGAGCCAACTGCACCTGCAATTTTCTCGGCCAGAGGGCCATGGGCCTCCTCACGAAGAGATTTGACCATCTTGCCGGTGTCAATACCGACTGGACATCTGGTGCCGCAAAGCCCGTCGGCGGCACAGGTGTCAACGCCGGGGTACTGATATCGTTTGGCAAACTGTTGTAACTCGGTGCTGGCGCCATCAGAGGACAACCTTCTGCTGATTTCCCTTCTGCCGGCAATACGCTGCCTCGGAGTGAAGCTCAGGTTCTTTGAAGGGCAGACAGGTTCGCAGAAGCCGCATTCGATGCATTTGTCTGCAACCTCATGGGTTTGCGGCAGAGGTTTGAGGTTTTTAATGTGGGCTTCAGCGTCCTCGTTGAAAATAACACCGGGGTTGAGCAGGTTTTCCGGATCGAATAGAGCCTTGATCTCCTTCATCAGTTTAAAGGCTGCCGTGCCCCATTCTTTTTCAACAAAAGGTGCCATATTGCGGCCGGTACCGTGTTCAGCTTTCAATGAACCGTCATAGGTGCTGACCACCATCTCAACCACGTCATCCATGAAATCACGATAACGGATAACTTCGGCCTGGATAGAAAAATCCTGGGTGAAGACGAAATGCAGGTTGCCTTCAAAGGCATGACCAAAAATGATTGCCTCGTGATAGCCGTATTTTGTGAAAAGCGATTGCAGTTCCAAGGCGGCATTGGCCAGATACTCAGTAGGAAAAGCGACGTCTTCAATGATTACGGTGGTCCCGGACTTACGGACTGCGCCAACTGCCGGAAAGAGTCCTTTTCGTATATTCCATAACGCCGTGTATTCTTCAGGTACATCGGTGAAACAGATGGGCATGACGGTATCAAATCCGGCCAGGCAGGAGGTTATTTCTTCTATCTGGATGCCAAGTTTATCCCGCTCTTCAGTGCGGGTTTCAACGAGCAGGGCCGTTACTGATTCGCCGAGATCCTTGAGATATTCGGGCATACCAGATTTGTTTTCGACCGAAGCAAGGCTGGCTCGGTCCATAAGCTCCGCTGCCGCAACCTCCTGCTGGCGGAGCAGAGGGATAGCCTTGCAGGCATCTTCCATAGAGTTGAAGAGGATGAGAGCAGATGCTTTATGGCGGTGTTCGACAACGGTTCGATAGACCCCGTCGGCTATAAAAGCGAGGGTCCCTTCAGAACCGATCATAAGGTGGGACATTATATCGATAGGATCGTCGTAATCGATAAGTGCATTCAGGCTGTAGCCTGTGGTGTTTTTTATTTTGAATTTATATTTGATGCGTTCGGCCAGAGTTTGATCTTCGAGTATTCGCTGCCGCATTTCTGAAAGGCGGTCGAGCAGGGAAGAGTGAGTGTTTCTGAACTGAGCAGCACTGTTGCTGTCACCTGTATCTAT
>CAXMTO010000260.1:0-5333 GCA_964196355.1 uncultured Myxococcota bacterium | reverse complement strand
CTGCTTGAATCTGTGGGAGAAGGAATATTTGGAGTCGGAGCTGATGGTTTGGTAAATTTTATTAATCCTGCCGCTCTAGTTATGGTCGGATATGTGGCAGATGAAATTCTAGGCAAAGAGATTCATCCAATCATCCACCACAGCCACGAAGACAGTAGTCCTTACCCCGTCGCAGAATGTCCTATGTATCAATCTTTTACTCGGGGTGTCACGAATAGCATTGCTGATGAAGTGCTGTGGCGTAAGGACGGCAATTCTTTTCCCGTCGAGTATACCTCGGTTCCTATTGAGAAAGAAGGACAGACCCTGGGGGCAGTGGTCATTTTTCGAGATATTAGTGAGCGCAAGGAGGCTCTGGCCGCATTGGAGGCCAGTGAAGCCCAACATCGTACGGTATTTGAAAACTCACCGTTGGGTATGATTTTCTTTGATAATCAGGGGAATATTGTTGACTGCAATGATCCTTTTGTCGAATTAATGGGTTCAACGCGAGAAAACCTTATAGGCTTCAACACGTTAAAAGAGGCATCGGTAGAAGATCTGCGCTATAAACTCGAGAACAGCCTCAATGGAGAGCAGGCAGTATTTGAAGGGGAATATACCTCCGCCACCGGCAACAAAACCTCATACCTAAGAATTATCTTCAACCCTGTGACTCCGGATACAATACCCACTGAGGTAATTGCCACACTTGAGGATATTTCAGATCGCAGGAAAGCCGAGCTGGCGCTACAAGAAGCTAAAGCGGTCGCTGAGGCTGCAACAAAAGCCAAAAGCGATTTTCTGGCCAATATGAGTCATGAAATTCGAACCCCCATGAATGCCGTAATAGGTCTTTCTGACCTTTGCCTGCGCACTGACCTTTCTCCCAAACAAGACGACTATCTTGTCAAAATACACTCCTCCGCCAATTCCCTGCTTGGAATAATAAATGATATCCTCGATTTTTCTAAGATTGAAGCCGGAAAACTCGACATGGAGTCTATTCCTTTTGAATTGGATAAGGTGCTCAGTGATCTCGCGACTATAATCTCTGTTAAGACCGAGGAAAAAGGGTTAGAACTTCTCTTTTCTCGCCACCCCGATGTTCCACGTCATCTCATTGGTGATCCGCTTCGGCTTGGACAGATTCTCACCAACCTCGCTAATAATGCAGTCAAATTTACCGATGACGGAGAAATCATTGTTTCGATTTCCCTGAACAAACTTGATGAAGAAAAATGTGCACTTGAATTCCGGGTAAAAGACTCCGGTATCGGGATGTCGAAAGAACAGCAGTCACGGCTTTTTCAATCATTTTCGCAAGCAGATACCTCTACGACGAGAAAATACGGCGGGACCGGGCTTGGCCTTGCAATTTCAAAACAACTGGTCGAATTAATGGAGGGATCTGTCTGGGTAGAAAGTGAGCCGGACAAAGGCAGCACCTTTGCCTTCACGGCTGAGTTTTCCATAGCAGAGCCTCAGCAAACGACACCCCTGACGCCAACCCCAGATCTGCGGGGTATGAAGGTTCTGGTTGTAGATGATAATGAAAATGCCCGTATTATCCTGACAAACTACCTCGAACAGTTCTCATTTGAGGTAGAACAAGCCAAGTCCGGAGAGGAGGCGCTCTCTATCATGGGGGACACGGAAGAACCTTTCAGGCTCGTGATGCTTGATTACATAATGCCCCCCGGCATGGACGGTCTTGAGACTGCCCGGAAGATACACGAAACATTTCCCGGCTCAGGCATTAAGCAGATCCTCGTTTCTTCTTTAAACCAGGCAGACTATGTGGATGAACCTGGTCTTGAGCTTTTAGATAACTACCTGTCAAAACCTACCAACCCCTCACTTCTATTTGATGTGATTATGGAGGCGTTTGGCGAAGTTGGCTATACAGGGAAGGGTTCCAAAAAACATGCCGACAGTTCCAGGACAGAATCCCTGCAGGCCATACATGGCGCGCGGATTTTACTCGTTGAAGACAACAAAATTAACCAGCAGGTCGCAACAGAATTACTTGAGCAGGCCGGTTTGAATGTCGAGGTGGCAGATAACGGTCAGGAAGCGCTGGACATGCTCGAGCAGGCTGGCTACGATTGTCTGCTCATGGATGTACAGATGCCTGTGATGGATGGGTATACTGCAACGGCTAAAATTCGAGAGATAGAAAAATATGCCAATCTACCCGTGCTGGCGATGACAGCAAATGCTCTTGCAGAAGATAGAGAACGTGCCATTGAGGCTGGAATGAATGACCACCTGACTAAACCCATCAACCCTGAAAATCTATTTCAAGCGCTGGTCAAATGGATAGAGCCCGGGGAACGTGAATTTGCCGCACCGCAGGTACTATCCAATGCGTCTGAGTCAGGCGGTGAGAACAACCTGCCGGATTCATTACCGGGCATTGATATTAAATCTGGAGTACGGCAGGTTGGTGGCAATACGGTCTTATATACTAAGATTCTGCACGATTTTTTTGCAGACCACCAGAAGGATGTCTCCGCAATTCACAGGGCAATTGAAATTGAGGATTTTGAAACGGGCCAACGCCTTGCTCATACATTAAAAGGCATTGGAGCGACAATTGGCGCCAATGATTTACAGCAGACAGCAGAACTGCTTGAAGGCGCATTTAAGGCCCAAACTCTCGAGGTGATACACGAGGGCATTTCATCTTTTGAACAAGCAATGGAGACGATTCTCTCCGGACTCGACCATTATATAAAGAGTGAGGCAGGTAACGATACTCCGGAAGAGCTTGCTGATCACGGAGAAGTGTTGAAAATGCTTGGTAAGTTGCACACCTTACTGGAGGAAATGGATCCCGAAGCTGAAGAACTTGCAGCCAGGATTCGTCAGCTGTCTGGAAGTTTTAGAGATACCAGAATGTTAACAACAAAACTGGTAAAACAGGTGAGTGGCTTTGAATTTGAGGAAGCTCAGGAAACACTGCAGGTTCTCGGGAAGAGGATTGAGGAGACTATAGATGACAGAGGCTAATCAGAAAATCCTCATAGTAGATGATGAGCGACTGAACATAACTGTCCTGAATGACCTGCTGAAAAGCGACTATAAAATTATGGCGGCGATAAGTGGCAAACAAGCTTTGAAAGCAGCACAGTCAGAGAATCCGCCAGACCTTATACTGCTGGACATTATGATGCCTGAGATGGATGGTTATGAAGTTTGCAGTATTCTCAAGGCAAATGAAAAAACAAAAGATATTCCTGTTATTTTTGTCACGGCAATGGGCCAGACAAGTGACGAGACAAAAGGTCTTGAGGTCGGTGCGGTAGATTATCTGACCAAACCGATTTCACCACCGATTGTCCATGCCAGAGTGATGGCTCATTTGAAACTCAAAAAACAAAGAGATGAACTGAATGAAGCATATCGTCTTATCGAATCTCAGAAGGCAAGAATGGAGGATGAGCTTTCTGTCGGGCGGGATATTCAGATGAGTATGGTTCCGCAGGTGTTTCCTCCCTATCCGAACAGATATGAATTTACTCTTCATGCCAAACTGTTTCCCGCAAGAGAGGTAGGTGGTGATTTTTACGATTATTTTTTTATTGATGATGACCACCTCTGCCTCTGTGTTGGTGATGTCTCAGGAAAAGGGGTTCCTGCCGCATTATTCATGGCCGTCACCCGTACCCTCATGAAAGCCAGAGCGTCCGAGGATAGCAGTACGGCGAGTATCATGACCAGAGTGAACGATGAACTCAGTCGAGATAACAAAATGTTCATGTTTGTCACGGTCTTTATCTCAATTCTTGAGATCTCTTCAGGTAAGCTCACTTACACCAATGCCGGCCACAATCCGTCATTTATATGCCGGCCTAGTGGTGAGATTGAACGGCTGGATACGCTTCACGGTCCTGTCGCTGCTGCAAGCCCGGAACTCGCATACAAAGAGAGTACAATCAATCTGCAGAAGGACGATCTGCTTTTTGTTTACACAGATGGCGTAACAGAGGCGAGGAACCTGGAAAAAGAATTTTTCAAGGAGGAGCGACTCGCAAAACTTCTTGTCCAACACCACTACAAGGATGCGGCAGCGGCTGTTGATCATATCTTCGATGAAGTAAAATCATTTGAAGGAAAGGCTGAGCAATTCGATGATATCACCTTGCTGGCATTGAAATATTTGGTGGACAGCACAACTGATACCACTGACTTATTTCACCATATTATTCCGAATCAACTTGCTGAAATAAGTAGGGTCAACCGGGAGTTCAACACTTTTTCTGAAAAACACGGCATCACAACTGAAATAAGAAGACAGTTTAACCTTGTCCTTGACGAATTACTTAACAACGTTATTTCGTATGCTTATTGCGACAAACAGGAACACGAAATTGAAATTGCATGCCGGTATCATAAAGACCGCCTCATTTTATCCATAAGCGATGACGGTATTCCTTTTAATCCATTTGTTGGAGAACCCCCCGACACAGCAGTACCTCTTGCTGAAAGGCCAATAGGAGGACTGGGTATACATCTTGTGCAAAACCTTATGGACAAAGCGAGTTACCGGAGACAGGTTAATAAAAACGTGGTGACCCTTGTGAAATATTTTTCTGATAACAAGGGAAGCTGATGTAACTATTTGTAATGGAAAATTAAATTCAACAACACAGTAAACCAGGAGATTGACAATGAAATTACAGACCCGCGACGAAAATGATGTGAAAGTAGTCTACCTTGAAGGAGAAATGGATACCGGTACATCGCCCCAGGTTCTAGAAGAGCTTGATCGGCTGAGAAGTGATGGTGTTAAGAAAATTTTGTTAAATCTTGAAAAACTTGATTTTGTCAGTAGTGCAGGTTTGCGGGTATTTCTTGCGACTGCCCAGCAACTTAAAGAGTCTGGAGGAGACTTGAGAGTTTGTATGCTGAACAAAGAGATAAAGGAGGTTTTTGATATCTCCGGTTTCAGTACGCTGCTCATGGTCTTTGACACTGAAGTAAAGGGACTTGCCGGGATGTGATTTGCTTCAGCACCAGACCTATGAAAGAAAACCACAGAACTTTTGAGGCAGGAGGAGCACAGTATGTCGGTAACTAAAACAGAAAATTCGAGTATGGGAAAGCGTATCGTTTCGAACCTGACGGCAATGGGTATCTTTGGCGTACTGAACACAAGCTTTGTCGTTGCCTATGTCTCTCTTATTTTCTCAAATTCCTGTCCTGAATATTTTGCCACAGCGGTAGCCCTTTTTCTGATTGGAGGGTGTGTGGTGAGTATCTGTCTCGCATCCTTTTCGTCCTATTCCGGGACGCTTTCAATGATTCAGGATGTGCCGGTGGCCATCTCAGGGTTAATTGCAATCTCG
>CAXMTO010000259.1:0-3242 GCA_964196355.1 uncultured Myxococcota bacterium | reverse complement strand
TTTTCTACAAGTGCGGGCTGAGGTTTTTTATGATTTTATTATTAATACACCTTCAATGCTTAAAAAAAGTATGCAATTTGAATACAGCGAAGCTCATGGAGAATTAGTTGCGAGATCCTCCCGAACACTTGAGCCTGTTTTGCTTGATGTTGTTGATAAACTTATACCAAAAAACAAATCCTATAGATTATTGGAGGTCGGTTGTGGATCTGGGATCTATATTAAACATGCCTGTGAGCTGAATCCTTTATTAGCTGTGGTTGGATTGGAAGTTCAGCAAAGTGTTGCGGATTTCGCAAGGGAAAATATTAACACCTGGAACATTGAAGATCGTGTCACGATTGAAAATACAGATATTCGTAAATTTGAAAGCAAAGCAGATTTTGATCTGGTTACATTTTATAATCTTATTTATTACTTCCCGGTTGATGAAAGGATTGAGCTTTTAAAAGACCTTGGGAAACATTTAAAACCCGGTGGCGAATTAATATTAACAAGTATGTGCAAGGGGAAAGATCCATCTTTGAGTCTGATGAATTTATGGACGTCAATGACAGATGGTTACGGCCCTCTACCTACTCCAAAGCAAATACATGACCAGCTAAAAAAAGCGGGCTATCGAGAAATAAAAAGTGAGATGCTGATTCCATCATTTGTATCGTTTAGGGTAATTAAATAGCAAAAACACAATGGACGGAATCACATAACAAGGCGCTGCACATGGAACACAAGGGGCGCTGCCTCTTGGTTGTTCCTCGTTCTGTGTTTCAGTTGCTTTTTGCATAGTCCTCATTCCCTTGTGTCCAGTGAGCTAAATCGTTATGCGTAAGGAGAAGAAGTGCCAACAGCAACATTAAAAATATTTCTTGCATTTGGAGATCCCAAGCGACTTCGCACGGCTGAGTTATCGAACTGGACAGGAAAAGCTGTGGCCGGGCCAAGAAGTGAATTTGAAAAACTATTAGGAAGGGAGGAATCTCTCAGCCCTGGAGTTTACTTTTTAACAGGGACAGATCCAGATACAAATAAGGGTGCAATATACATAGGTGAAGCAGAATGTATAAAAGATCGAATTAAAAGCCACTTATCAAGGGACTTCTGGAATAATATCGTTTTTTTTATAACGAAAGACGAAAACCTCACAAAAGCACATATCCGTTATATCGAAGGTAGGCTTATTGAAATTGCAATATTAGCAGAGAGAACCGTAGTAGTGAACAGTCAAGGGAGCGGAGCAAAGCTGCCTGAATCAGACCGTGAGGACATGGAAGTATTTTTGGAGAAAATGCTACAAGTCCTGCCAGTTCTTGGAGTTGAATCCTTTGTTCAAAGAACTTCAAAGGTTGAAAGTGAAACAGAAAGAGAAATGCTAACATGCAAAATTAAAAATGTTATTGCCTCTGGATACCTCACACCAAATGGAATTGTAGTCTTGGCTGGATCAAGTGCTGTTCTAACAGAGCGTAGTTCGGCAAAAAAATGGCCGAGTGTTATGGCCCAGCGAAACAAGCTAATTGAGGAAGACGGCCTGGTACAAAATGGCGATAAATATGATTTTGTCAAAGACACAGAGTTTTCAAGTCCAAGCTCTGCCGCAGCAGTAATTCATGGTGGTAGCGCAAACGGACTTACAGCTTGGGTAAACAAGGATGGCAAGTCCCTTAAAAATTTACAAAACGTATAATCAATCAATTGAGCTGGCCCAGCTAGGCATATGGCATATCAGCCCCTTATATCAAATGTTATGAGGTCATACTGAACAGAAAAGTGAGAGATAGGCAGTGAACAGATGGAATATCCCCGAATGGTTAGAGAAGAAAGTTATAAATAGAGATAGTTGCTGCGTTTATTGCGGCGTGGATTTTGGCTCGGGTAATGAGGACATCAAAACCAAACCAACCTGGGAGCATATAATCAACGACGTTCGTATTGTAACTATCGAGAATATTGTTCGATGTTGTTTTTCCTGTAATGCGAGTAAAGGTGCGAAAGAGTTATCTGTTTGGTTAGATTCTAAATATTGCAAATCAAAGGGCATTACAAAGAAGAGCGTTTCAAAGGTTGTCAGGCAGGCTCTTGAGAGTTCACCGCAACTAACAAGTTCTACTGCATCAAGTCGATAGAGAAGACACGCAAAAACCGTGCGTCTCAGCGAGAACGTTAGCAGGAATATAGATGAGTAAAGTTGAAGATATTGTTGAAGTGCATTTTATAGATCTAGGTGTTTCTTTTGAAAAGCAAACTAGAATCCCATTTGATGACTGGCCATGGAAAAAAGCAAGGTCACACCAACCTAAGTGTGATTTTTATTTGCCCGATGGGAATCTATATATCGAAGTGAAAGGCTTTATGACTATTCACGCTATGAGTAAGCTATCATGGTTTTGTAGGCAGAAGTCTATCAATTATTATATTCTTCATGGCACCGAACCAGATTGGAATCCCAAAATAAATTCACCAATTAAAAATAGTTATGAGAATTTTACAGGTACAAAAAAGAAAGCAATGGAAGACATGATTGCTTTTCAAACTAAAGAATTACAGTGGTTGGTAGATAACAATCCCAGTGCTGCATCAGCGCTTTCTTTAGGGAGGTTGAAAGACTATATTTCTACACGAATAACAGAATATACAAATTGGAATGGTGAATGGTATTAAATTATCTGCTAATCGGGTAGCCGGGGGTTTTTCTCCCCCAGCCCTCACAACACCCCTGCATGCGGATCCGCACAGGGCGTTTCATTAAGGTCACTGGGCCGTGGCTGGGTAGTGTGGTTTTACCCACTGTTCCTTGACGGATATTAACCCTTGTTCTGCCAGCCATTTATTTGTCATACCTGCCTGGGAGGCAGTATCACTCCAGTGGAAAATTTAGCGGGAACCCTGCAGGTAGCCTTTGATGCCGGGGCAAAACGAATCTTGCTGCCCATGAGCAGTGTTGGTGATATCGCTACTATCTTTGCTAAATTCCAGACGGGCTTCTATGCTGACCCTGTCAATGCTGTTTTTAAAGCGTTGGGGGTGGAGTGACTGGGGCAGGACACAGGTACGCCTGAGAGTATCTGGAGAAACTGAAGGAGGATAAAGAGTGGAGAGAGGAAAACATGTCCGGAACAAGGAACCAACTCCAGCTAATAAATAGACCACTGAGGGGCTGTTCTGCCAGTTTTGATATAGTGGAAATATGTTGACAATCAGACAAGCCGATTTGTGACGTATAGTCAGTTACTATCTTGCAGACG
>CAXMTO010000258.1:0-18737 GCA_964196355.1 uncultured Myxococcota bacterium | reverse complement strand
ATTAGTCTGTTGTGAATGTTATCGAACCCGCCATTTGAAAGAATGGCAACCACGTCTCCTTTTTGCAGGAGTGTTGCAAGGTAATCCAGTATTTCTTCGGTGGTTTTGAAAGCCTCTGCCCTCAGGCTACGCTCATCTCTTAGATCCAATGCCAGTAGTGTTGAGGAAAAAAGCTCGTCGGGGTTAAAATCAGCAAGGGGTAAAGGCTCGCGTATTATGATGATATCGCTGGAGTCAAAAGCTGTCACATAATCCTGTTGGAAAATCGATCGTCTCGATGAATTTGTCCTCGGTTCAAATATAACGATAAGCCGTTGACCCTCGTATGCTTTTTTGAGTGCGTTTACCGTCTCCCTTACCGCTGTCGGATGGTGGGCGAAGTCGTCAATCACGGTGATTTCGTTTACTATTGCCCGTACCTCCTGCCTGCGTTTGACCCCGCCAAAGCTGCTCAACCCGCTGTTTATTTCAACTGCCGGCACACCAATATGGTTCATTACGGCGCATACAGCAAGGCTGTTGAGACAATTGTGCTGTCCCGGCAACCCGACAGACATCTGTGACCATTTTTCTCCGTGACGATATACGGAAAATGCACTCTTTCCGTTTTTGTGGTGCATTTCACCAAGAGACCATGGGTAGGCGCGATCCATGCCATAGCCTTCCACCGGGCAGGGTGCTTCTGATACAATTTCGGCCACGTTGTGATCATCAAGGTTGGCAATCAGCAGGCCGTCCAGGGGAAGCAGCTGCACAAACTTTCGAAATGAGCGTTTAATCGCGTCTAAATCTGAGAAAATGTCTGCATGGTCAAATTCGATAGAGGTAATAATTGCAATTTGGGGCTGATAGTGCAGGAATTTGGATTCTTTATCGAAAAAAGCCGTGTCGTATTCATCGCCTTCGGCAACAAAATAAGCACCTTTTCCCAGTCGAAAATTAGCATTGAACTCATTGACAATGCCGCCAATCATAAAGGTAGGATCAAGCCCTGCTCTGTAGAGCGCGGTTGCCAGGAAAGAGCATATTGTTGTTTTACCGTGGGTTCCTGCAACCACAAGTGAGGTAAGAGGCGTAATATAAAAATGAGAGAGCGCCTGTGGAAATGAAAGATAAGGGATCCCTGAATCCTTGAGGCCTGCAGATTCAGGATTCTTTTTAGTTATAACATTGCCCACGATTACCAGGTCCGGCCTGGGGATAAGGTTTTGCGGGCCATATCCGTTACAGACGCTGATACCGAGTTTTGCAAGAAATTCTGACATCGGCGGGTAAACGTGACTGTCACTTCCAGTAATGATGAAACCGGATTGCTGGAGCATCCCTGCAAGTGCGGCCATGCCCGTTCCGCAAATTCCCATGATATGGATATGTCGTGTCTCGTTGGGAACCCTGTTAAGAGATGGATCGAGTTCAATCATGCTCCGTTCTTCCTTACTGTCTGTTCAATGGTTGAGTAGATGGTTGTAAACGTGGCGGGAAATGTTGCCGGGGTGATTCTACCGACTTCAATAAATTTCACTGCAATCTCTTTTGAAATCTTGAGGATTGTCTCCTCTGACACTGCATTGCTGCTGTCAACTTCCCTGATCTGTTTTTTGTCTGTTGCCATAATGTACATCCCTGTCGATTTTATAAAAATAACGCCTCTACTGGTTGAAGAAGGCCAATTCGTCAAAGTAACAGCAGAGGCGTCAGCTATCAAGAATAACCTGTTAAGCCATTCTAACGACCGTATTACCTTTAAGGCAATTCCGCAAATTTTGCCAGAGTTTGTTGGGTAAGTTTTATGCAAAGGTAAAAATAATGGTTAGTTTCTCGGATTGCTGATAAAGATAAATGTGAAGGCAGAATAGACGCAACAAAGTTGATGTATCAATTTCTATAGCTGTGACTTTTTTATGAAAATAACAGCGCAAACATAAATTTAAATCTTTGAGATGAAATCATGAA
Organism: uncultured Myxococcota bacterium; assembly: GCA_964196355.1. Classification (GTDB taxonomy): domain Bacteria; phylum Desulfobacterota; class Desulfobulbia; order Desulfobulbales; family Desulfocapsaceae; genus Desulfomarina. The sequence goes on along the minus strand of CAXMTO010000258.1, from coordinate 16,784 downwards.
ACTACTTGACCTTGATAAAACCAATGAATTTACAGAGGGAGCAATGAAGCGATTCTTCCTGGTAGAAGATTCTGAATATTTTAAGATTATTAACTTTAACCTGAGAGCAGGAGTTACCTTCCCTGTGCATTCACACGACTTGGATGGCGAACTTTCTATCCAGGTCATCGAGGGAGAGGGGTTTTTCCTGGGAGATGACGGAGCAGAAATCCCGGCAAGGAAGGGCCATATTCTTATCTCAGAGATTAGAGAACCGCATGGCGTGCGTGCAGAGAGTGATATGAGGATTGTAGTGACTATTGCGCCGCCAATCTGAGTATATTACTTCCTGCGAGCCTTATGATAAAAACGTTTAAATCCCAGATAGGTGTCAGGTTCTTTGCCATACTGACACTTATCATCCTTTTATCTATTGTGCCGTTTACCTTTATTGCCTTGAAAGGTATCAGTCAATACGGGTTGAAGGCTGCTGAAGTAGATGAACTGAAGATACGGGACCAGACTTTTTCCTATCTCAGAGCAATTACAAAGGAGAGGGCAGGCAGATACCAGGGCTTCTTTGACCGTGTCACCGCTTCGGCAGGTCTATTACGGAGACACGCTTCGGCAATCTATGCGGATCTCAGTTACTATTCGGAGAGCCCGCTCGAAGCGTACCGGTATCATCTCCAGCCGCAAAATGGAATCTGGATAAATAACATTGAAGACCCCGTTGTTTCAGCCTACTGGGGAACTCCTGAACTCGGCTCAAATATCAGGCGTGAGCTTCGCGCTTTGACCCATATCAGGCCTTTTCTCAAGCAGACTCTTTTAGAAAACCCGGAAGTACTAGCCAGTCACGTAATAACTGTTTCTGGAATAGGACAGTATTACACTGATGTCCAGAAGAGCAAGGAGAGCATTTTTATGCTTCCTCCAGCTTCTGAATTTGATCTGCGTGACGGTGAACCAATGACAATATTTACCAGAAACGAAGATACATCCCCCGAAGTACGCTGGACAACTATCTATAAAGATGATGCTGCTGGTGGACTTATGCTTACAGCCAGCGGTTCGATCTATGATAATATGGGACTTTTTCGTGGTATTGTCGGTATAGATGTTCCCCTGCAGAATTTGATCAACGATATACTTCGTTCTGATGATAGTGGATGGGCTGATGGTACCATTCTTTTTTCTTTCCTGCTCAATCGCAGCAGCGGAGTAATCGCAATTCCTGACCCTTATTACCCGCTCTTCGGGCTCACGGTAGATAGGTCAAAATTGATCAATTCCGGTGACAGGCTGGATATTGCCCTGACTGATTCGAATAAACAGGAAGTGAGGGAACTGGCACACAATCTTGAAGGGAAGGCGACCTCTTTTTCGAAAATCCATCACGAAACCGACTCGTATCTGGTGGCAACCCACAGAATGAAAAAATTGGGCTGGATTCTTGGGGTTGTCGTTAAAGAGAAAGACATGCTTTTCTCGATAGAGGAGAATCGTGTCGCATTGGAAAAGACGATCAGGAGTATCAAATCAAAGGGGATTATTCTCTCCATTCTTACTGTATGTGTTGCTGTTATCACTGTTCTTGTAGCAGTACGACATCTGATTCTGCCTCTCCGGTCTCTTATTGAAGCAACCGACCGTGTCGCAGATGGGGATCTTTCGATCCAATGTCCGGTAACGACCGGAGATGAAGTTGGTTCACTCACCGCCTCGTTCAATTCTATGGTTGCACAGTTGCGGATGGCACAAAACAAACAGCAAAAATATTCAAAATCGCTCGAATCTGAGATCGAACACAGAACCACCGAGCTGGATCTGAAAAGAGATGAGCTTGAAGATACCCTTACTCTTCTTAAAACAGAGGTAGAGCGACGGCAGATAATCAGCAGTACACTGAAAAACAGTCAGCAACAATACTTTGACACTCTCGAAGCTTCTGTGGCCGGGATTTTTATAATCGATAACGGAATCTTCAGCTACGCTAACACTTCTTTTGCTGAAATGGTCCAATACAGTCAGGAAGACCTGGTTGGTTTAAGACCGCTGGACTTCATAATTGATGGTGACAGACAACTGGTTGAGGGTAATGCCAGACGGAGGGCAAAGGGTGAGGCCGTTCTTCCCTATACGGTGAAATGGATCCGAAAAGATGGCTCGATCTTTGATGGGGAAGTTTGGGCTATGGTAAATACCTGGCAGAATAATCCTATCATGGTCGTTACGGTCACCGATGTCACTGATATAAAGAGAAAGGAAAGACGTATTAAGGTACAGGATGAAGAACTTAAGAAATCTCTTGACGAAAAAGAAGTGCTTCTGAAAGAAATTTATCATCGCACAAAAAACAATATGCTGGTGATTATTGCTCTACTCGATCTACAGACCCAGGGTGTTAAGGATGCTGGTGTCAGGGCAATTTTCTTTGAAACTGAAAGTCGAATCAGAGCGATGGCCCTGATACATGAAAAGCTTTACCAATCACAGGACCTCTCGAATATAGACCTGGGAGAATACCTCTATGAGGTAGCAGAGTCGCTCATTAAGAATATGGTGGTGGGTGAAAGAATCAGACTGTTGTCGTCAAACGTTGATCCCGTATCCATCACTATTGATTTTGCTGTTCCAATTGGTCTGGTAGTCAATGAAATCGTTACTAATGCAATAAAACACGGTTTTCCTGATGGCCGTCAAGGTTCAGTATGTCTGGGTCTGGCAAATGACAGGAAAGGAGAAATTGTGCTGACTGTGGGTGATGATGGTGTTGGACTGCCGGAGGAGATAGATATTCATAAAGAGACCTCATTTGGCATGCAGATTATCATAAAAAGTCTCGTGAAATTGCAGCTGAAAGGTACCGTATCTGTTGATAGAAAACACGGGACGCTGTATCGTATCACTTTTCCTGAACCTGCAACTGAAAAACGGATATGAGTGAAAACACTATAAAGATAATGATTGTCGAGGATGAGATTCTTATCGGGTTAATGCTTGCTAAAAATTTGCGTTCTTCCGGATATATCGTTGGTGAGGTTGCAACAACCGGGGAGGAGGCTATCGAGCGTGTCGGAATGGAGCAGCCGGACGTAATTCTGATGGATGTAACTCTTGCCGGTGAAATGAACGGCATAGAAGCAGCAAAGAGAATTAAAGCAGAGTATGGGGTTCCGGTCATTATATTCAGCGGGTATAATGATAAATCATTTCATGAGCAGGCCCGGCAGGCTGAACCTGTCGCAATACTTGAGAAGCTTGGACCATTCTCAGATATCACCGCAGCGATTGAGAAAGCGGTAGGGCAGCGGTGATATTTGATGACACTCTGGACTGCTTTTGGTATCTTCATACCTCTGTGCAACGTGCACGTAAACGGCGTGAGATACTGTTAATACCATCATCACGTCCGGGACAAGCAATTGGGCTTGTTCTGGATAAAATCTTTGATGAACAGATAGGAGGGGAAAATTATGAAAAAAACCAGCTTGTTAGTATGCGCACTCTTTTTGACAGGACTCTTGTTTTCAGGAAATGCTCTCTCAGCGGAGAGGATATTTTTTGGTATTGCAACCGGTGGCACCGGCGGCACATATTATCCTCTGGGCGGTATGCTGGCACAGATGATATCTAACAAGGTCGTAATTGACGGTAAAAAACTGTCGGCAACAGCTGAGACCGGTAATGCCTCCGTTGCTAATGCAACCCTTCTCAGCCGTATGGGTATTGAGTCTGCTTTTGCCGCTGCGGATATACTGGATGCAGCGTATAAGGGGATCAAGCAATTTGAAGGTAAGGATCTGAAAAACCTTCGGGCGCTTGGAGCTCTGTATCCCGAGACTGTTCAACTGGTAGTACGTGGGAACGCCGGTATTAAAACGTTTGCCGATCTCAAGGGTAAATCTATTTCTTCCGGTTCTCCCGGATCCGGTCAATGGCAGCTTTTAGGTGATCTGCTCGCCTCTCACGGAATGGATAGGAAAAAGGATATTACAGAAGACTACTCTTCCTTTTCCCAGTCTGTCGAGAAAATAAAAGATGGCAACCTTGATGCCTCTCTTATAACTGCAGGTACACCTACAGCATCTGTTCTTGAACTGGCAAACTACCACGATATAGTTATTCTTCCTCTGACGGGTCCTGCCATCAAAGATCTGCAGAAAATCCAACCATATTATGCAGATGCCGTCCTTCCTGCAAATACATACAAAGGGCAGACCAGTGAAGTGAAAACTATTGCTGTGAGAGCTATCTGGGCAACTCATGACAAACTGGATGATGATACCGCTTACAACGTGGTAAAAGCCTTGTATGAAAACACTGACATCCTTGCCAAGGTCCATGTCAAAGGTAAAGAAATATCTCTTGAAAAGGCGCTTGAATCAGTATCTATCCCGATTCATCCGGGTGCCGAAAAGTACTACCGTGAAAAAGGCCTTATCAAGTAAGAGGAATCGAATTGCTGCAGGCGTGCTGGTTATTTTTCTTGCCGCCTGCACATCTTATGGCACTGAAATCCTCGACAAGGGATTTGTAGAGCTGGTAGTTACACAATTTCCAGACCAGAGAGAATTAGGCAGGTATCGTTTAGGATCTGACCAGACATTCTCTCTCTCATTTATTCATTCTGTCTCAAAAACCCGGGTTACAGACGTGTATGAAATTCGGGCCGGTAAAATCATCCAGACAAAAGAATTTTTTAAAGCTCATGGCGCAGGCCTTCCGTCCAGCACGACGGAACCCGGTGGGATTTCCTGGGAGAAGACAAAGGACTGGTTTATCTTCCACATGGAAAGGCCTATTCCAAAACTTGTGGTAAGAACCGATAAATTATATCAAAACCGACTCACCCTGGCTTCCGGAGTCATAGATCTTAACCAATGGGATGACCAGCCTCTTTTACTTTATGTTGAAAACGGAGACTCTTTACAAATAATATCGAAATGATCCAAGGGAGAAGCAATGCTTGTTGATGAAAAAAAACAAAAGGCTGGCTCCTCTACGCAGCACCCAGGTGGAGTTGAGCTGCCGGATGCCTCCCAGATAGAGACAATTGTAAAAAAATACGATGCTGAGTCTAATTTCAGAAATCTCACTGGTATCACAGCTAAAATAACAGGAATTCTCTGTATCGTATTAAGTCTTTTTCATGTATATACAGCCGGATTTGGTCTTCTCAATGAAGTCACACACCGGACAGTTCATCTCACCTTGGTACTGGGATTAGTGTTTCTGGTATTTCCCAGACAAACTCCCGGAAATAAAGCCACTGACTGGGGATTTGGCCTTTGCTTTGCCGGTTTTTATCTCTTCCTCGCATGGCAGTTGGCCAATCGGTTTGCGGATCAAATGCCCCTTTTGGGGAAGGTTGGTTTAATTGCATTAATCTTCTTTATCGCCATTACGGCTTTGCCGCTTCGACAACTTAAAGGAGAAGGAGATGAACTTTCTTTTTCCGACTGGCCACTGGCCATTGCCGGTGGAGGTTTTTCTCTCTATTTAGTCGTTTTTTTTGAAGATATCTTTATTACCAATATTGGCTTCCCGGTGCTTTTTGACTACATCATGGGGCTTGTTGCCATTATCATGGTAACCGAAGCCTGTCGGCGGGTCATGGGCAATACCTTGCCGACTATAGGCGCTGTATCACTTTTGTACGCGGTGATAGGGCCATGGCTGCCTGGAGTGCTTGCCCACCGGGGATATGATATTGTAAGAATTGTTGAACATCTCTACCTTGGTACGGAGGGTATTTATGGCGTAGCTGTTGGTGTCGTTGCCACCTACGTATTTCACTTTGTCCTCTTCGGTGTAATGGCACAGGCTTCAGGTCTCGGCCAGCTTTTTATTGACCTTGCAACGATTTTAGCAGGTAAGTATTCTGGTGGCCCCGCCAAGGTTTCTGTGGTCTCTTCCGGTTTTTTCGGCATGATTTCCGGTTCGCCCATTGCCAATACTGCAACAACCGGTTCATTCACCATTCCCATGATGAAAAAAAACGGTTTTACTCCCACCTTTGCCTCAGCGGTAGAGGCATCCGCCTCCTGCGGTGGACAGGTAACCCCTCCTATCATGGGAGCATCTGCGTTTGTTATGACGGAAATGCTCGGAGTGCCTTATAATGAAATTATTCTCATCGCCATCATTCCTGCTCTCTTTCATTATCTTGCAATCTTCAGTATGGTCCACCTTGAAGCCAAGCGCCTTGGCCTGAAGGGCATGGCAAAAGAGCAGATACCTCAGATCATGTATGTTATTAAACGATCATGGCATCTGATGATTCCACTGACTGTCATGGTCACTCTTCTACTTATGCAGTTTACGCCGTATCTGGCTGCCTTCTGGGGTATAATTCTTACAATTGTCTGTTCTTATATTCCGCCTGTTACAAAAAAGCTTGGGATCGGGGATCTTGATGATTCTCAAACATTGACCCCAAAAAGGATTGCAAAGGGTCTCGATGAAGGTGCCAGATATGCTTTGGCCATAGGTGCGGCCTGTGCCTGTGTAGGTTTTATACTCGGCGTTTTGACCCTTACTGGCATGGGGTTTAAATTTTCCGGAGCAGTTCTGGAAATTTCGTCTGCCGCCGGCACACTTTTTTCGAACATGATTCCATTTGACCTAATTACAGTACAGGGATCTACCCTGTTTTTTGGACTTATCATGGTCGCCATCGCCTGTATCATCATGGGGGCAGGAATCCCGACCACACCCTGCTATATAATCCTTGCATCAATTGCCGGGCCTGCTCTCAGTGACCTTGGGGTGCCACTCATTGCCACGCACTTTTTTGTATTTTATTATGGCGTCCTGGCTGATGTGACACCGCCTGTAGCCCTGGCGGCTTATGCCGGCGCAGGGATTGGAGGGGCAGATCCCATGCGCACAGGAGTAACGGCATTTCGCCTTTCGATGGGAAAAGCTCTTGTGCCCTTTATGTTTGTTTATGCCCCAAGCATGCTCTTTATCAATTTTAGCTGGACTGAGTTCTCTCTTGCAATCGTCAGCGGCATCGTAGGAATTATAGCTCTCTCTGCTGCTTATATCGGCTATTTTAAAACCAGGATCAACTTATTAGGTAAAATCCTGTTGACTGTTGGCGGATTGCTGCTGGTTTCAAGCAAGTTGTCTGTTATTCTAGTGGGAACAATCCTGGTACTCATTGTGCTGTTGCCCAAATTTTTGGGAACTAGTAATATGCACTCTTTAAAAGTCAGTAGTTAGAGACGATGATGCTGTTTCATAAAGATGGTGTATTCACTGACAAAACTGAAAATAAATGAAAAAAATATTCATAGCGGAGGGAATTCATGTCGAACCACGATCTTTTTGATGTCTTTAAAAGAATGCCGAGAAAAGTCAATATTGGTGATATCACCATACGTGACGGTTTTCAGCATGAGGAACATTTCATCCCGACCCGGGCCAAAACTTTTTATCTGCAGGAACTTGCTTTTGCCGGCGTCAAGCGCATGGAGGTGACTAACCTCGGCAACCCCCGCAATATGCCTCAGTTTGAGGATGCTGAAGAGCTGCTTAAAAGTGTTCACAGCGATATTTTTAAAAAACGACTGGCTAAACGCGGTCTCAAACACGAAGACATCGAGTGGACATGTATAACTATTCGGGAGAGTGCTGTCGATCGTGCGATTGAACTGAAAGAGCGCGGCTTCGGTCCCGATCGGATCCTGATGATGGTTTCGACTGATGAACAGCATCATTTTGCAAACGCGGGTATGACTCTGCCACAGTACTGGAGGGAGGCCGAGCGCTGCATAAAAAAATGCCACGATGCGGGTATTAAGATGTGTGGTACGGTCAGCACCATTTGGGGCAGCCCGATATCGGGACCAACCCGGTTTGAAGACGCGGTCGAGTTTACCCGTCGCTGGCTCAGTATAGGAGCAGATGATATTGAGCATGCAGATCACGACGGATCAGCTCCACCGGACAGGGTCTATCGCTATTTCTCAATGATCCTTGATTCTCTGCCTAATCCTGATCTGCATATAGGTCATTTTCATGTAACTCGTGGATGGGGCAATGCTAATGTTCTGGCTGCATTGCAGGCCGGGATCAACAATTTTGAAGGCACCCTCGGCGGTACCGGTGGACAGCCTGCCAACTTTGTCGATGGCGTACCTGGCTTGGGCACCGGATCCTATTACTATAAAGACCCCAATGTTGTCGGTCTCTCCGTACTTGAAGATATGGTAGTCATGATGGACGAGATGGGTATTGATACCGGTGTTGACATCGATCGACTCCTTGAGCTTGGAGCGATGATGGAAAGAACCGTTGGCCGTCGACTACGTTCCGAATCAATTCTCAACGGACGCATTCCAAAAGAGGTAAGGGAGGGGTTTAAACGTCCTGAATTACCAAAAATAAAAGAGAAAAACGGAGAAAAACCCGGCCAGTTGATGCCGGAAGAATGGCCTGAAGTCGCAGAGGTTCCTGCAGCGGTAGTGGGTAAGTAACATTTGCAGGAATCTTTTCATATCTGTCCTGTAAATAGAAATAGAAGTAGCTTGCAGCTGCGTGAAATAAAGCTGTTATAGATTTATGCTATAACAGCTTTCAATAATTTTTCTCGAGCCCGGCAAAATCAATGTTTTTTGCCAATTGTTTTAGTACGTCCGGTGACTCGATATTGTTACCTTCAATAGTTACCGATGTTTTGGCACCAATTTGAAAAGTTACACTGCCGCTCTTCTCCTGGCTGTTGTATATTTCTGTACCAGTATAACCCTGTACACGGATTTGTTTTGACTGTGCTGCCTCTCCAGCCGGGGCCAAACCTGCAAACATCTGGGTAAAGGCAGCAAGGCTGGCCATTTTTCCGGTCATGCCGCCAATTGCAATATTCAGGTTGATAGAAGCACCGTCAGGATTTGAATAACTGGCATTGGCACCGGCGTTTCCAGCAATTACTGCGCCTGCTCCTGTACCCTGTGACTGTTTATTATCAAGAGTGAAACCGGGGGGAGGAGGGGGGATGAATTTGATTAATCCTTCAGCGGTGAGTTCGTTTATTTTGGCCAGGGCATAGTTGATCTCTTCGATTGCTTTACTGTAATTGCCTTTTTCGACAAATGTCTGTGCTGTTGAAAGACTATCGATTGCTTCCCCTTTAATATCCTCTGCGTAGCTGGCCGATGCTATAAAAAGAGAGAGGGCAATTGGGAGAAAGAATTTTTTCATGGCTAGCTCCTGATTGTTTAAAAGGCGTTACAACGGATTCCTGTAGATGATTTACATGTGATGAGCTGTCAAAAGTCAACCTGCTATAGCTTAAAAACTGTTATTTTGCATTATTCTGTATAAACGTAATGAGTTTGATAGAGTAGTCAAGAAATGATTATTCAGAATAAAATCTCTCATTAATAGACAGACACTAACTCATCAATTCATTGACGGACTTTCCGGGGAAATATTCGTCAACCTGGGGAAGAGTTGATAAACTTTTTTCGATGGCAGCATTAAAAATCGAGTCGACCCACCAGAAAACATCTTCCTTTTTTACATTCTGCCGAAGATTGCACATTCGCTGAATTCTCTGTTTTAGAGGCATTGTAAGCGCTCTGTAAATTGCACTGGTCATTCCTTCAACGTCATGAGGATTTACCAGAATAGCATCCTTGTAGAACTGTTGCGCGGCGCCGGCAAATTCACTCAGTATTAAAACACCCTTTTCATCAATATTACATGCACAATATTCCTTGGCAACGAGATTCATGCCATCCTTTAGCGGTGCAATAAAGGCGACCTCGCATGCCCGGTACAGCGATATCAATTCATTTTTGTCCAGCGATCTAAACATATACTGGACAGGCAGCCAGTCATTTGTACCGAATATGCCGTTGATCTCTCCCACAAGTTGTTCTATCCTGAGTCTCAATCCCGCATAAGCCTTTATTTCTCTGCGACTTGGGACCACAACCTGAATGAAATGCACCTTGTTCTGGAATTTTGGGAAGAGTGTTAGAAATCGTTGGAATGCTATCAATTTTTCAGGTATGCCTTTGGTATAATCGAGACGATCAACACCCAGTAATATTTTATTTCCCGGTCTATTTCTACGTATTTCCCTAACTCTTCTATTAACTTTATCATCTGTTGCCTCCAAAACAATCTCATTGTAATCAATGCTGATCGGAAAAGCCCCGATGCGTACTTTGTTGTTGCCCATTCTTAATTCAGTGAGCGGCTCGTCAAACTCCACTTTGATATCAATTCCAATATGTGGAATTATCTTCTGGAGACACCCGATAAAATTACGTTTATCCTGAATTGTCTGGAAACCCAGGATGTCGTACTCCAACATGGCGGATAGAAGTTCAGAACGCCATGGGCATCTGGCAAAGGTGTCAACGGGGGGGAATGGGATATGAAGAAAAAAACCGATCTGGTTTCTTATGTTCATTTTGCGTAGTTGATCACCTACAAGTATGAGTTGATAGTCGTGCACCCAGAGAAAATCCGAATCATTTGCGTGTTGGCAAACTGTTGATGCAAATTTTTTATTAACCTTCCTGTAGCTTTTCCAGTAATCCGGTAAAAATAAGCACTTATCGGTAGAATCATGGAAAAGCGGCCATACAATTGAATTGGAAAAACCTTCGTAATAATTTTTTAACTCGTAAGAGTTCAGCATAACAGGTTTAACATCATATCCAGAAGCTGCTGATTGTATCGCCGGTAATATATCGTCATCAAGGTCTGCCTCCTGTGCGTACCCAGGCCAGCCTACCCAGGTACCTTTTCGACTTTTCAATACCGGAGCCATTGCTGTTACCAGGCCCCCTGCACCTTTTTCCACCGCTATTTCTCCATTCTCAGTTTTCTTGAGAACAAATGGCAACCTGTTTGATACTATGATAATATGGCTCTTTTTATCCATTTTATCTCTATTCCTCCTCAGGTTTCCCTGAATATAATTTAACATCCCACAAGGGGGTATAAATACCTTCCTCAGTTTCTTGTTTTTTACACCCCTCAAGGGGGTACTGAACTGAGTGACAAGGTTTCTGGAGTAAGGTACTAAATATTCACCACCGCGACATTGCCGGGATATAACCTGATTATTTCATCTTTGATCATAATCGTGAAAGGTATGGCTTTACTGGTAAGACTTTTGACCCTTACGTTTTGTTGGGTGATTTCCAGGCCAAGCCAGTGTTTTCTGTAGCGAATGTGAAAACTGATGCGTTTTATGGATTTCGGCAGTAATGGGTTCAGAATAAGTATATCACTTCGTATCTCCAGCCCTGCATAGCCCCGTTGTAGGATGTCAATACATCCTGACATGGCAGCCAGGTGGATACCTTCTCTGGTGCTTCCTGTTCTGGCGTCAACCATATCGGTCTCGAGTGCCTGACTGAATAATTCCCACGAAGGTCCTCTTGCCAGCCTGGCCTCAATCCATGCGTGAATGGTCAATGCGAGGGATGATCCGTTTGTGGTTCGATTGAGATAGTAGTTGATATTTTTTAAGATAAAATTTTTATCTAATGTATAATCAAGACGTTTAAACATCTTTTTTAAAGTCTCCGCACTGAAGAGATAAAAAAGCATTAAAACATCCGGCTGCTTGCAGAGTTTGTAGTTATTAGCGCTATCGTCTTCCTTTTCCAGAATTCTGTCCACACGCTGGATATTACCGTATTTACTTCTATAACCCTGCCAATCAAATTCCTTTAAATTTGCATATCCTTCAAATTGACTGATAATACCATCCTCCTGGAATACAATTTTCATCCTCCGGCTCATTTTTTTCCAGACATTCAATTCGCTCTCTTCAATCGCGAGCTTTTTCCTCAGGTTTTCCCAGTCCTGGCCAGGAATGACATTCTGTATGTTAAGGGCCTGATCCATGACAAACATGACCATCAGATTGGTATATGCATTATTGTTCAACCCAGGTTTATCCGCACCGGGATATGCATCATGATATTCATCAGGCCCCATTACGCCGAGGATTTCATAGCGGTCAAGCTCAGAATTATAGGTGGCGAGACTTGCCCAGAAACGGGCAATTTCAATTACTATTTCTCCTCCGTAAAAGGCTAAAAACTCTATGTCGTTGGTAATCTGGAAATATTGCGAGATATTATACACTATGGCATTATTTACATGGCGCTGCAGATATGTGTTATCAGCCAGCCAGCGGCCCGATTCCGGGTTGAGATGCATCTGCTGGGTCTCTTCTCTACCGTTGCTTCCGCTCTGCCACGGATACATTGCACCTTTATATCCAGACTCTCTGGCAGCACGCCTTGCCTCTTTAAGGCGCCTATAACGGTACATGAGTAAGGTTTTTGTAATTCGGGGACTTCGATAGTTCAAAAATGGAAAAATTATCATTTCATCCCAGAAGATATGCCCCCTATAGCCCTCTCCATGCCAGCCCCGGGCGGGCATTCCCACGTCAATGTCCAGGGAATGCACTGAGGAGCTCTGCAAGAGATGAAAAATATACAATCGAATAATTTTTTGTGTATATTGCCGGACACCTTTATCATCAAGCTCCAGCCTGACATCAAATTTATTCCACAAAAGTTCCCAGGCTGTAACGTGGGATTTCAATAAATTATCAAAACTTGCAATATCTTTTGTAATGGTCTGTCTTGCCTCTGACAGACATTCATAAATGCCTGTATCCCTGGATGTATAGATGCAGACCAGTTTTTCCACAGTAAGCGTATTTCCCTTACCCACATCTACAGCAAAATGCTTGGCAACGTATCCACCGGGTTTATCAGCAGCAACTGATTCAACTGGCTCCGGTCTATTGTTGATTAAGATCTCTGTCTTTGCACCCATCGAAATATCCAGGCATGACCTGTTGGTTCGCATTTTCAGGACCATACTATTGTTATCAAGGTGTTTAGACTGGACCAGATCAAGGTGAGCATTACCTAAATCGCGGTAGCGCTTAACTCCCAGGTTTGTCACCCTGCCATCCAGAGCAGAAGAGATCTCCATTTTGCCATCCCAGTTCAAGGGGGTAATATGTGTTCTCAATGCCGCCAGGTGCATAAGCTTGCCGTGGACAAATGAGTGCTGGAGAATGATTGTCTCTCTGTTTTTCTTATCTCGGAAGCGTATTGTTCTATGAAGTATTCCTTTTTTTATATGCAGATATTGTCTGTAAAAAAGGATTGTTACATCTTTTAACTGGAACCACTCTTCTCCAGGAGCGCGAAAACTGAGGCAAAGCCAGTTGGGGATATTTACCAGATCTTCATTCTCAATGATTTTGCCGGCAATTTTTGTTTTAAGACGGTTATATCCTCCGGCAAGGTAGGTGCCGGGGTAATGCACTTCATCAGCCTCTGCCTCAGGGGCGGCGCCTCTTGTAACGAAATAGCCGTTTCCCAGAGCGCATAGAGCTTCTCTTCGTCCTTCATCCTCAGCATCAAATCCCAAATAGATCTGCCCCCAGCTGGTGCCTTTATCAAGACTGGAGGAGAGCTTAAGTAAAAATTGAGCAATCTGTCTTGGAGAATCCACTTTAAAGGTCGCGTTTGTAGAGTGCGGACCAGAGCCCAGTGCTATGCCGATACCTATGAGAGAAACAGCCTCAAAATGATCGTCATCAATTAAATTATCTCCAAACAAAACAGGACAAATACTCTGGCTGGTCAGGTTGAGTTTTTCAAGAATAGTTACAACCGCGTCGCTTTCACCCCGGTTCATCTCAGGACCAGGATTGTTGATTTTTATTAAGCGACCTCCGGGCCCTCTAATGACAGAACCGTCACAGCCTGCATAATAAATATTGTCAATCTTGATCCGGCTTTTTACATGTTCAGGTCTTTTTCGGCTTAGAATAAAAACTGTGAATTGACGTGCCAGGGAGGTAAGTATTTTGGCAATGTTTTGGTAAAACCAACCCTCTTCAGGAAGAGGGACTATATGGGACAGGATGCTTTCATAATTGAGAAATATCACTATCTCCTTGCCGCCTATCTGATCCATAATCCTGCCATAGGATTTCACTGCATGAGGCAGATTTTTAAACAGCCTGCCTGCCCGAATTTCACAGAGATCGTTAACTACCAGGTGCGCTCCTTTTTGTTTAAGCAGTTTTGCCTGATCCCCGCGATTAACACCGATAACCATCCCAAAATCACCTTTTTTCCCAGCCTCTACACCGGAAAGTGCATCCTCCACAACCACGCACCTTGCCGCATCACAGTCCAGTCTTTTGGCTGCCTCCAGAAAAATGTCGGGTTCAGGTTTACCGGTCAGACCAAGATTTTCAGAGACCATACCGTCTACTCTGGTATCAAATAAAGCTTCAATATTTGCGGCTTTAATGATTCTATGGCAGTTTTTGCTGGAACTGACAACAGCAGTCATAAACCCATTTTTTTTCAACTGTTTTATAAGTTCAATTGTCGATTCATAAACCTTTACGCCCTCTTTTTCCAGAAGTTGAGAAAAGAGCTGGTTTTTTCTATTGCCAAGTCCGCATATAGTTTCCTTGTCAGATGCATCATCAGGGGTACCATAGGGAATATCAATGTTACGAGAGGTAATGAAGGATTGAACACCTTTATTGCGAGGTTTACCGTCTACATGTTTTACGTAGTCATCTTTGATGTCAAAGGGCCGATATTTTGCCGGATTCTTTTTTTTGTTCAAATATTCGTCAAAAAGCTTCTTCCAGGCATCTGCGTGCATATCTGCTGTTCTGGTAATTACACCGTCCATATCAAAGAGGACAGCGTCATACTGATCAGGACTGATAGTTACTCTTCTGATTGCCATAAAAAATCCTCTAAACAATTTTAATTAAATAAAAGAATTTTCTCCTGTCCGGTCTTTTCTTAAAGCCACGGCATCTGTATATATGGTTAACAAACCAGGGTTCTAGTGGCATAAAAAAAGCCGAACCACCTTTTTAAAAGGTAGCCCGGCTATCTGTTGCAGACCCGTGGCATTCCGTCTCTGCCTCTCAGCAAATTTGGCTTTATCTTATGTTCAGCTACCTCTATTTTATATGAAATGATGGGCGACTGTCAATGCAGCAGAGAGGACCCACGTAAAACCTTCGCCAGATAAAATTTCACATAGGCAGAATCTTACAGAATGAGTATCTTTTAGCAAAATGAGCATTATAGTAGCATCTCGTATGCTGTTGCATGTGCTTTTGGGGAAAATCTCCCTGATGCGGCTCAAACCAGAATTACATGTATTTATTCTATCAATATCAACTGAATGGAGGGAAAAATGGAGACACTTCAATTCGCAAACGGTGATCAGATGCCTATCCTTGGTCTGGGAACATGGAAGTCTACACCTGGTGAAGTGTATAAGGCAGTTAAAGAGGCTCTTCGCATTGGCTATCGTCATATAGACTGTGCCCCGATCTATGGCAATGAAGCGGAGGTCGGACAGGCACTGGCAGATTCCTTCAAGGAAGGCGTGACAAGCCGAGACCAGTTGTGGATTACCTCAAAACTGTGGAACAATTCTCATGCACCTGAGAATTTACAGCCATCCCTGGAAAAGACTCTTTCTGACCTCCAGATCGACTCCCTCGACCTGTATCTTATCCACTGGCCGGTAGTGCTCCGGAAAGAGGTCCTTTTTCACGAGTCGGTTAATGACCTCATTGCTCTGGATGATCTACCAATAATAAAAACATGGTCGGTGATGGAAGAAATGGTAGATAAGGGGTTATGCAACCATATCGGTGTTTCGAACTTCAGTGTTGCAAAACTCAAGGGACTTCTTACGGATGGGAATCTGAAGCCCGAGATGAATCAGATCGAGCTGCACCCGTACCTGCAGCAGCCGGCGATGCTTGAGTTTTGCAAATCAAATGGTATCCATCTTACCGGATATGCACCATTAGGTTCAGCCGATAGACCTGAGCGCTTGAAGGTTGAGGATGAACCAATTTTACTGGAAGAACCAGCAATAACTACTATAGCTGAGCGTCACGGAATCACACCGGCCCAGTTAGTTCTTAGTTGGGCGATTCATCGCCGGACTGCGGTCATCCCCAAGTCAGTTAATCCGGGCCGGCTAAAACAGAATCTAAGTGCGGCAGAAGTGTCTCTTGCTCAGGACGACATGCAGGAGATGGCAAGATTAGATCGCCACCGGCGTTACGTTAGTGGAACTTTCTGGGCTATGGAAGGCGGTCCTTATACGATAGCGAACCTGTGGGATGAATGATTGGGGGCTCTTTGGGCCAGATATGATAGGAAGGACTCGAGGGCTGTGGTTCTAAACATTTTCAGTACTTAGAGAAACGTCAGCGTGGGCGATCTGGATTCCTTTCGGTCATCATAAACGCTCCTGGAAGGCCGTGCCGATTGGATTTGAGACGCCCACCAGCTCGCGTTCTGAAGGTAATGCATATTGGTTTTTCAAAGCCCTTGATTTAATTAACGGCAAGATAATTGTGCTTCTCGGTAAGAGGAATGATCTCTCCATTAACCTTTACATAGGTGTCTTCATTCTGATCAACAAATGCCTGAGTGAGTGTACGGCCTACCAACCCTTCCATCTGATTGAGTATGAACCCTTTTCCTACAAGACGAAATCGAAGTTGATCATGATTATCTTTCATAAGTTGTCACCTCTCTGCAGTTTTAATTTTCTCCATTCATTGGTTGCTGTAATTGTTCGTTGAATTGCAGTAACTGTGCCAAGAATGCCATTTATAACCCAAGTTTCGAAGCAGGAATATCAAAATATTCTGTATCTATCTGAAAACGCGCTTAATTAATTTATGAAAATTTAGTGATTCTTTTATGAGATCTCCTGTGTGGTCT
>CAXMTO010000257.1:0-5865 GCA_964196355.1 uncultured Myxococcota bacterium | reverse complement strand
TGAATAATGACATTTAGATTTACCTTTGAAAATACTTCCGTATCATTTCGTGAAAACCGGAGAAGTTCTCTTGCTATGATTGATGCACGTTCTATGTTTCTGCCGATTGCATCAATTTTTGTTGTCAATGACTCATCATCTTCATTTCTGCTGTTGATGATTTTTTTTACCATCTGAACATTGAGCGAGGCATTGGTGAGTGGATTGTTGATCTCGTGGGCCACCCCCGCAGCAAGCCTGCCCAATGAGGCAAGTTTTTCTGATTGGACAAGTTGTTTAGTCTGATCAACTACCATTCTCCTTGTCTCTAGATTAAATATATTCAAAGCCTTTACGATAAACAGAGTGATCGAGATCGCTGCAACCATTCTGAAAAACTCAATCGGTACATTGATAACGGGTATGATCATTTTTGAAGGAATGAGTCCAGCTAAAAAACCGTAGATAAAAAAAGCGACACTTACTCTAAAAAAATTTTGGGCTTGTGTTTCACTCTTTTTTTGCACTTCAAAGGAGTACATCATGAAAGCGAACGATGCGAGTAAACTGCTACTAAAAGCCAGACAATAACGACTCATGATATCAGCGTGCTGCAGAAAAATTAAATATTCTCCATGAGATTTCAGCCACTGAAAAGCTACGGAACTTATCCAAATCAAAAAAATGGCTAATTGTAGAAAGTACAGCAAATGAAGTTGTTTCTGATTTGAGATCCGACGCAACAGGCTGATCGCAAACTGCATCAAGAAGAAAAAGGAAGATACACCAAAAATAAATCCCAGCGTCTTAACCATGAGAATTTGGGGTTGCGGCATTATACGCCCCTGAAAAAGCAAAAATAGTTCGAACCATTCAAGGGTGCCGTGAGTAAATCCGAACATGGCGAGATATTTTAGAGGGGTGGCAATCTTTAACCGGCTTCCCTTCAAATTTTTGGAGACAATAACAACACCAAGGACAATGAATGCCAGTCCATAATTCAAGTAAAGGAGACTGCCAGGTGGAATAAAGCTAAAAGGGTTGCTATCAGTCATCTTTATCAAAAACACTTTGAGAGTAAATACATCACACTGTCGACTACTAGATATAGCTTTGCTGTAATATTGATTCCGACAGCTTCAGCAAAAGGTTGTAAAGTGTAGTTTCGGGTAATCAATCTGTTGATCCTGAATAATACGTCTTCACCAGATAACCTACAAAGATTGTGGATTTTGGTAAAGGAGGGAGTGAAGGTTCAGGAATTCGAAAAATCTTACTTTCAGCAAAACTATTTTTAAAACAATAAAGAAAAGTGACTCTAGATTTTGCAGATACTGTCAAAGATTGACCAAAAATTGATCTATGTCATTTCTGACATGTAATCGTCGTAGTATTCTCCTGTACTGAAAAACCGCAGTGGGTAGGCATCGTAATAATACGTAACCCGCGTAATTTAAGAGATAAGGAGTTTACCATGTCAGAGTGTGGATGCAGCAATGGAACCGGGGGACCATTTTCCAAAGGAAGAGAATTGGTAGAATTTGTATACAATGCCCACGGTGGAACCGTCAGGGATCAACCGATTATGAGGGGGGCCCTTACGGCAGTATGTCAAGGATGCAACGCATCTTTTATCATGGAAACCTATGTGGCTCGATGTCCAGATTGTGGTGGAGTACATGCTGTTGCCCCAATGAATCCGACTGTTGACAATATTCAATTTGCAGGGAAGGACTTTATACCCCAATAGAGGTGTCGTCTTCCGAGTAATCCGTCCCTGGTGAAAAAAAGGATACCCTTTTCGACCCGCTATCCGTGAAGCACAGTAAAGTAGAATAGGATGGAATTTCAAATACAGGTACGATTATGATAAATTACTGTATTTGAAATTCAAAATTGGTTCGAACATACGCATATACTCCTGATTGACAATTCCCAGGCGAACAGCAACTTTAGGGTCCAGTGCCTTAAAATCAGCTTTGGCACGAGCGCAGAGAACAGAGTCAGAAGTATAAATTTCGGCTGACATCTGTACCGTACGATTTAATTCTTTTTCTTTAAGGTCGCCAACGACAGTCAGTTCTTTATCTGCAAATACAGGTTTTACAAAGTCAACAGTAATAGTCTGAGTGACACCAATTTTCTTACAAAGAAAAATTACACCCCAGCCCATTATTTCATCAAGAATAGTAGACACAATCCCCCCGTGAACAGTCTGCCCCCAGCCTGCCATATATACCGGTATTGTAGGGAAAGAATAGAGTCGGTTACCGTCAGTATAAAACTCCATCTGCAGTCCACTGTGATTCTTACCGCCACAACCAAAACAGGTCTGATCCTGCGAATTAGGAATAAGGTTGAGGTTTTTTTTGTCTATTATCATGATATGTCAGGACACATGAAAGAAGAATTTTTCAAGAAAAATGATTGATTGCGGTTCCCGGTTATCTATTCTAACTTTGATAACTGCTCCTCCAGTTCTTACGACTACTCTACTCATTTTTTTACAACAGACAATATCTACGATTGTCTCTCTTCTAAGTACGCTTGGGTCGTTTATTTGTCCTCAATGTGCAAAGAAATTATATCCAGAATTTGATCTCTATAAAAAAAGATACTACATTGCTATCTTCTCAATGATAGACCGAAGTCATATTTTACCTCCAAAACATCTAGTTATAAAGAATTCCTCATGTTAAGAACCAACTGACGAGTTTATCAAAACTGGAAAATGATACTTGTGGATTACTGGCTTCACCAAAGCCATAACTTGCATAACCAAAGACCACACCTGCTTCATGCGAAGCTTTCTGATCTCCTTCTGTGTCACCGATATAGATAGGATGTTTAAGAAAATGTTTATTTGAGATTCCCTTAATCATCTCAGCTTTGGATTCACCCGAATCACCGTAACAATCTTGTCCTTGAAAATACTGCTCTACCTTAAACTGGTTCCAAAATGACCGCAGATACCAGGACTGACAATTGCTGACAAGGAAAAGAGGAAAGTCTTTCGAAAGTGCTCTTATTCCTTCGACAACACCTTCAAACAATGTTCCTCCATTTAATTCGAGAGAGCGTTTTTCTTCTTCGTCAATAATGGGTTCAAGACTGATACAGTCCACTTGCTCAACATGCCCAAAAATATTGGCAAGGCACTCATCAAAGGGTAAGCCAGATACCTTTCGAATATCATCAGCGGTAACCTCAAACTCAGATAAATTGTTTTTAACCAAGACAACATTCCAACCCGTGGCGGATGTTTCAGACGCATCCCACAGTGTGCCATCCAAGTCAAAGATTATTGAATCGATTTTTTTCATGTTTCAACTTTAACAGCCTTATTACACGGACAATGTCCATGATGTTGATTAATACCTGACGTTTTTTTCCACTTATCAGTTTGTTACTCAAACCCTCCACCATAACAAATCTCAAGATGAGTAAAATGAAGAGACGAAAGCCCGCTCAGACCATACCCAATAAATGGTTACAAATACGTACCACACTGTCGCGAATCTATCCAGTGTAGAGACTGATGGGTTTTATATGACTGTGGTTTTATCTCAGCACGACCGGAATTATCTTGATGGACAGCGGGGGGAAATACCTGTATAGTCCTGATCCTAAGCTGAAAATGTTCGGAACAGTTTATCCCAAAACAAAAGACTATGTCACTATTTGTGATTTCTCAGATGCTGATTGGAGTCGCTGTATGTAGTGATATTGTCTCCTTCCAGTTCAAAGAAAGAGTACATATTGTTGGCTGCCTGATTGTTTCCTGCATCTTCATATCACTTCATTTCATGTGCCTGGGACATTGGACCGCTGCTTGTTTGGCGTTGGTGGCGGCTGGACGTTTTATCACCAGCCTGTTTTCCACTTCGAAGATATTCTTGGGAATTTTCATTGGAGTATCTGTAGTGCTCTCTGCACTAACCTACGAGGGCTTATTATCAGTTCTGGGATGCACCGGTGCTATCATGAGCACAGTGGCCTCTTTTAGCAGGGAAGATAAGCTCCTGCGCCAACTCATGTTCTTGAGCACAGGAATATGGATAATCCATAATTACCTTGCCGGTTCTCCAGGTGCTGTGCTGATGGAGTTTTTCTTTTTGGGCTCCAATCTGGTTGGCTATTTTAGATACTATAGCAGACCCCAGAAGCAGATCCGAAATTAAATACCGAATACTGGGAGCTTGTCCGAGAATTGACATATTGCCTGGAATTATTTTGGGTCTGAAGGTGTTCTGCGGGAGCGTTGTAAACAAAGTCCCCAGAAGGGTTCAGGTGGTTTTCAGGCCATCGAGGTTACTGCTCCCTAATTCGAGCATTTTGGTAAAAATCTCAATTTCAACAGGTTTGCTAAAATAAAACCCCTGAAAGACTACACATCCCCTTGTGTTGAGATAGAGAAGTTGCTGTTCGGTCTCCACCCCCTCTGCAACGACCTCCAGCCTCAGGTTTTTGGCCATCGAAATTATGGTATCGACCAGTACAACATCATGGCTGGCATCTTCGATGTCATTAACAAAAGAACGATCAATTTTAAGTGTATTAAGCGGCAGACTCTTTAAATAGCTCAACGATGAGTAACCAGTACCAAAGTCATCCACAGAAAATTTAACTCCCATTTCTTTGAACGTCATCATTTTTTCAACTATATCAGTTCCTGTAGGAACAAGACTGCTTTCAGTCAGTTCGATCCCCAAATGGTTGGGGTCGGCACCAGTTTTTTCAAGAATGCTGATTACCATATCAGCGTAGCCAGGTGCAGTAATTTCTTTGCCACTGATATTCACGGAAATAGTCTGTGAATATCTAAGTTGTCCTGCATCAGTCCATTGTTTGATGTGCTGACAGGCTTCTCGTAATACCCACTGACCTACGTCCTGCATGAGTCCAGTTTCCTCCGCTATTTCTAAAAATGTATCTGGAGGGACCAGACCTCTTTTCGGGTGTTGCCAGCGTATCAGAGCTTCTGCTCCAACAATTTTCCCAGATAGATCTACCTGCGGCTGATAGTAAAGGGCCAATTGATCGTTAGTCAGAGCCTTTCTGATCTCCGTGTGGATAAGTAGTTTTTCGTCAGCTGCCTTTTGCATATGAGGTAGGAAAAAGCAGATTGTATTGCGACCGCCAGCTTTGGCACGGTACATTGCTGAATCAGCCTGTTTGACAACATCATCTACTTCTTTATCCGGTGTAGGAAAAATAGACACCCCAACACTGGGAGTAATGTGTAGATCATGTCCTTTTATTTGACAGGGGGCGGAAATACGGAGTTTGATTTTCTCAGCGATCTCCCTCGCCTGGTACGATGCAAGCCCGATCGTATTATCCAGCTCAGTGATAATGATAACAAATTCATCTCCACCCATCCGGGCTGCCGTATCTTCTTTCCTTGTACATTCTGTAATGCGCTTTGCTACAATTTTCAGTAGTTCATCGCCCACCGAATGACCAAGTGAATCATTAATGTTTTTAAAATAATCCAAATCGAGGAACAGTAAAGCCCCATAATGACCATGCCTCCTAGCACGTGCCATTTCAGTGCTCAAGTGATCGAGCAGCAGACGACGATTTGAAAGCCCGGTCAACGGATCATAGGAGGCATGGTATTGAATCAGTTCTTCTGATTGTTTTTTTTCAGTGAAATCTTCAACAATACCGACGCCTCCGATAGTGATTTCCTCTGAAGTTTTTATGGCTTTGAAAAAAGCCCGGCAAGGTGTGGTAATATTACCGGTAACAGAAGTATAATCGCCTTCATAATAGCTTTCGCCGATTGTAAGCGAGTCCTTGATAGCACGGAGCATTTCCCGGTCCTGGAGCTTTTCAAGCATCCTCAGGCCAATAAGCAACTTCCTCGAAGAACCAATAATC
>CAXMTO010000256.1:0-4020 GCA_964196355.1 uncultured Myxococcota bacterium | reverse complement strand
AAACACCTTGTCGTTGTTTGAAAAAACCCTTAAGCCGTGGGGACTGGAAGTCAGGTATGTGGACATGTCAGCCCCGGCAGAGGTCCGTCGGGCCATTGATGAAAATACGCGGGCTGTTTTTCTGGAAAGCATTACCAACCCCCAGCTTGAAGTAGCTGACTTTAAGGCAATAGCAAAAATAACTTCTGAAGAATCCGTACCACTCATAGTGGATGGCACGGTCACCACGCCCTATCTTTTTCGTTCCAGGGAATTCGGGGTAAACATAGAAGTCCTGTCCAGCACCAAATATATCTCAGGCGGTGCCACCTCCATCGGCGGAGTGATTGTCGATAACGGCAACTTTGACTGGCGCAAGTCTCCCCGGCTCAAAGACTGGGCCGACAAAATGGGACCCCTTGCCCTGCTTGGCGCATTACGCAGGGAGGTATTCCGAAATGTGGGTTCCTGCCTGGCTCCCCATCATGCATATCTGCATAGTCTCGGCCTGGAAACCATGAGTTTACGTATTGACAAAAGCTGCTCCAATGCACTTGATCTGGCAAAATTTCTCCAACAGCACAAAAAGGTTCCATCGGTGAATTATCCAGGCCTGCCGGAATCGGAATTTCACGAAGTTGCTTCAGCACAGTTTGCTGATCGCTATGGAGGCATACTGACCTTTGACCTGGAAAGCCGTGCAGCCTGTTTTGAACTGCTGGACAATTTAAATCTCATTAAAAGAGCTACAAATATAAATGATAACAAAACGCTTATCCTGCATCCGGCGTCAACAATTTTCTGTGAATACCCGGATGAAGTGCTGAGCGATATAGGGGTGCGTCAGACCATGATCCGTCTTTCTGCCGGAATTGAAGATTTTGACGACCTGAGAAGCGATCTGGAAAGGGGGCTTGCAGCATTATGATTGTCGGCATTGTAAACAGCACAATGCGGACACATGCGCCTGTAATATATTGAAATTACCAGGCCCTGTTGATGAATGAGAAACTTTTAAGGATAGTATTATGATTGATTTTACTGAAAACCAACTGGAACGGTACAGCCGCCATATCCTGCTGGATGATGTCGGCGTCGATGGCCAGGAAAAACTGCTCGAAGCAAAGGTTTTGATAGTTGGCGCCGGCGGACTGGGGTGCCCGGCCGCACTTTATCTTGCGGCTGCTGGCGTGGGAACAATCGGCATTGTCGATAACGATAGCGTGGAAGTATCAAACCTGCAGCGCCAGATTGCCCATTTCACCAAAGACATAAATGTTCCCAAAGTGGAATCAGCTGCTGAAAAGATGCGGGCAATCAATCCTGACATAACGGTAAACATTCACCAGGACTTCCTCTGTGCCGACAATATTAATTCAATTATTGACGGCTATGATTTTGTTTTGGACGGCACCGATAATTTCCCTACAAAATTCCTGGTTAACGATGCATGCGTCTTTAAAGAAATCCCCTTCTCCCATGGCGGCATCCTGCGGTTTGACGGACAGACAATGACCGTCATCCCCGGGAAGACTGCCTGCTACCGCTGTTCTTTCAGAAAACCGCCGCCGCCTGATGCTGTGCCTTCCTGTGCCCAGGCCGGGGTTCTCGGTGCCATTGCAGGAATGCTGGGCACTATCCAGGCAGCAGAAACTTTAAAGTTCATTACCGGAGCAGGAGAACTTCTTACAAATGTACTGCTGACCTTTGATGCGAAAACCATGTCATTCAGAAAAATCAAACTCAACAAGCAGGACAGTTGTCCGATCTGCGGCACAGAGCCGACAATTACCGAACTGGTTGATGCTGAACAGTCTGTATGCGAATTAAAAAGTGAACCGGTAACAACATGATGCTGAAAATAAAGCAGGATATAATTGATAAAATTGTTGTACATGGAAGAACCGAAGCTCCCCTTGAAGCATGTGGCTATCTTGCCGAAAAAGACGGTTTAGTCTGTAATCATTTCGAACTGGCAAACCTTGATAAGTCTCCAATCCATTTTTCAATGGATCCGGCAGAACAGTTTGAAGTTTTCAAGGAATGCAGAAATCAGGGGTTAAAAATTCGCGCAGTCTATCACAGTCATCCTGAGACACCGGCCCGGCCCTCCGCTGAGGATATCAAGCTGGCCTATGATCCATCAGTGAGCTATGCAATTGTCTCCCTTGCCAAATCGGCTCCAGACATAAAGTCCTTTATTATACAGAAAGGTATTGTGGAGCCTGAACCTCTGGAAATTATGAAGGAAGGTAGCAAAATGGAAACTCAAATTAAAGCAGATGTATTTCAAGACTTACGTGGTGTCGGTTGCCCCATGAACCTGGTAAAAACCAAGGTTGCATTCTCCAAAATGCAATCCGGGCAGATCCTGGGCCTGGTTCTAGACAAAGGACCTCCAATCAACAATGTCCCCCGCTCCGTAATTAGAGAAGGCCATGAAATTCTTTTACAGGAGCAACTCGATGATGGTGCCTGGTCCGTACTGATCCGCAAGGCTTAAAAAATCGTCCCTCTCGTTATCCATCCCCCCCGATCAGGATACTGCAGAGGTATAAAGGGCTGGTGTTGATCTATTTCAACATCAGTCCTTTTTTATATTGTAAAATAGTATGGTTACCCACGAAAAATTATTTTTATGATGTTTCCTGCCTATAGTTTTATTAAGGTTGTTGAAAAATTTACAAAATCCCACTAAAGATGCTCGCTGAGTTAACAAACTAATAACGACAAAAAATAATCATCCCCAAATATACAACAAGCAAATAGCATATGTTTACAGGAACCAACCCCCTTCTCTGGATTATCGGGAGCAGTATACTGATGTGCATTCTGGCTCTTGTCGGCGCAGCTACGCTCTCACTAAGCAAAAGCGCCCTACAGAAGCTCCTCCTGCCCCTTGTTGCCTTATCCGCCGGGTCCCTGATGGGAGGCGCCTTCTTCCATATGATACCTGAGTCCATTGAAAAAACAGGGGATGATCTAACGGCATATATATACGTTGTGGCAGGATTTACTTTTTTCCTGCTTCTGGAGCAATTGCTGCACTGGCATCACTGTCACCGGGAAGAAACAGATTGCAAGAACAAAAAACCCCAAACATATCTCATTTTAATTGGCGACGGTATTCATAATTTTATCGGTGGCATTGCAGTTGCCGGCACCTTTCTTATTGATATTCGTCTCGGCATTGCCACCTGGCTTGCAGCTGCTGCCCATGAAGTTCCACAAGAATTAGGTGATTTTGCTGTACTGGTCCATGGCGGCTGGTCACGAAAGAAGGCATTACTGTTAAATTTATTATCCGCATCGACTTTTCTTCTTGGCGGATTACTCGCCTATCTATTCTCTTTCAGTGACTGGATTTACTACCTGATCCCCTTTGCTGCAGGCAACTTTATATATATCGGGGCCTCGGATCTTATCCCGGAAGTAAACAAGCATCAGAATTTCTCAAACAGTATGTTGCATTTCATCTGTTTCTGTACAGGAGTTTCTCTCCTGCTGGGCTTACGAATCCTTTTCAGGAATTAATACGGTGTGAGGTATGAGGTGTGCGGTATGCGGTACAAGATATGTGATGCAATGAACTGTTTCCGAGTTATTGTCATGCTGCATCAATAATGGCCATTTAAAAAAATGAGACCCCCTTCGAAAAAATCGGGTATAGTCTTTTTTCCTTTTAGTAATTTATTCTCTCTTAGGGTAAATACCCCGCTGTTTGCAGCGTTATTATTGGAAATATCCTTTGTTGAGATACCCCGTAGCTTGCTGCGGGGAGTTTCATTCATAAAATTAGTATATTGAGCCATGGTATTTGATTTCCGCAAAATCTTTCTGTTAGTTCTGATAATTGCATTCCTGGTAGTAATCCATGGAAAAATCCTCACAGGAATAGGCTCAATTCTTGTTGTGGAAGATATCCCCCCAAAAGCCGAAGTAGCAGTTGTCCTCAATACCGGAGTCGACATTTACCCGCGGCTTATGGAGGCTGCAAACCTTTACAGGACAGTAAAGGTCGACAAGGTCGTCATCAACGGC
>CAXMTO010000255.1:0-8310 GCA_964196355.1 uncultured Myxococcota bacterium | reverse complement strand
AGTAAAAATAGAAGAACAGATAAAACAACTGTCGCTGTTAAACTCCAGCAACATGTACCTCGATGATTTTCTCCTGACCTGGGACCGCAGTGATGACGAAATTGCTGCGGTGTTCAAGACAGCCGAAATCCTCAGACATATGCGGGGAAAAAACATATCTGCCAGGGTATTTGACAGCGGTCTCGCCGTTTCCCTGTTTCGAGATAATTCAACCAGGACACGGTTCAGTTTTTCCAGCGCATCTAATCTTCTGGGGTTGACTGTTCAGGATATGGATGAGGGGAAATCACAGATTGCCCATGGGGAAACTGTTCGCGAAACTGCCAATATGGTTTCATTTATGGCAGATGTGATCGGTATTCGTGATGACATGTATATCGGCAAAGGAAACGCCTATATGCGGGAGGTTTCAGAAGCCGTGAGTGAGGGATATAAAACCGGTATTCTGGAACAGCGGCCCACTCTTGTCAATCTCCAGTGTGATATTGATCATCCCACGCAGTCCATGGCCGATACCCTCCATTTGATAGAGCACTTTGGAGGAATTGAGAAGCTTAGGGGAAAAAAAATTGCCATGTCCTGGGCCTATTCACCTTCTTACGGTAAACCATTATCGGTGCCCCAGGGCGTGATCGGACTCATGACCCGATTTGGCATGGATGTAGTTCTGGCACATCCGGAAGGATACGGCGTTATGCCCGAGGTTGAAACCATTGCACGGCGAAACGCTGAGGCCGGCGGAGGCTCTTTCACCAGAACCGATTCAATGGCTGAGGCTTTTGAAGGAGCGGACATTGTCTATCCGAAGAGCTGGGCCCCCTTTAATGCCATGGAGCAGCGGACTGAGCTTTACGGCAACAACGATATGGACGGCATTAAAGCTCTGGAGAAAGAACTCCTGGTACAGAACAGTAACTATAAGGACTGGGAGTGTACGGAAGAACTCATGGGCTTGACCAAAAACAAGAGCGCTCTGTATATGCACTGCCTTCCTGCTGATATTACCGGTGTCAGCTGTAAACAGGGAGAGGTTGCTGCCTCAGTGTTTGATCGCTACCGCGATCCTCTTTATAAAGAGGCCAACTTCAAACCCTATGTCATTGCCGCTATGATTTTTCTCGCCAAATTCTCCAGCCCGGCAGAAACACTGATGCAGCTGCTGGGACGTGATCAGAAACGGATCCTCTAACTAAATTCATCAAAAAAATTTCTACCATGCAGACAGGTTCTGAATATATAAGAGAGGGGAGTGGTGCGCCTGTAGTTATGCTGCACAGCTCCATGAGCAGCAAAGAACAGTGGTCGAGGCTGTCAACGGGGTTGAACTGTGATTTTCATACTATAGCGATCGATCTTTACGGGTATGGAGATGGTGACTATCCGCAGAACCCGTCATCATTCTCACTTGTCGATGAAGCTCTGCGTATCGACACAATAATCACCGAGCTCATTGGCACAGAACACTTTCACCTTGTGGGCCATTCCTATGGTGGCGCGACGGCGCTACGTTTTGCTTACGACAATCAGGAGCGCTTGGAGAGTCTATCACTCTATGAACCGGTCGCTTTTCATCTGCTTGGGGAAAATGATCCGGCTTTAGCGGAAATTCTTCAACTGGTCGACAGTATCAACAGATGTATCGAAGAAAATGATTTCTCGCAGGCAACCAGGATGTTTGTTGATTTCTGGAGCGGAGAGGGTTCCTATAACGGGATAGGTGAGGCAAAACGGAACCATTTGGATGGTCTTATTCCAAAGGTTGCGCTTGATTTCCAGGCCGGAATCAATGAGCCTTTAACAATCAAAGATTACAAACAGATAGATCTCCCTGTCTGTCTGATCACAAGCCCGCAAAGCCCATTGCCCACACGACAGATTGTAGCCAGTCTGGAAGAGGCCCTCCCCCAGAGTCAACTGCATAGTACTGATGGGGGACATATGGCTCCCATAACCAATGCAGAGGGTGTAAATCGGGTCCTTGAGAAATTTCTCCGGAATGGGGGCAGACCTCGTAAATTTAAAGGCTGTCAGCGATAAGCACTCTTACGATGCCCCACATATTAACCTGGTTCCGGGAATACGTGTGTGGTGATAACAGTTCATCTCTAGACATTATATAATCCTCGCACAAAGAGTATTTGTAACAGCCCTACACGTACATGCCTCCATTGCAGGAGATCGTCTGACCGGTGATATATGAAGAGAGGTCAGATACGAGAAATGCTACCGCATTGGCAACATCCTCAGGTTTGCCTGCCCTTGCAAGCGGAATCTGCCTGATAAGAAACTCTCTGACTTTTTCAGGAACTGCTGTGGTCATCGGTGTCTCAATAAAACCTGGTGCAACAGCGTTGACATTGATATTGAATCGTGCCAGTTCTTTTGCAAGAGTTTTGGTAAGGGAGATCACGCCTCCCTTGCTGGCCGCATAATTTACCTGCCCAATATTCCCCATCTGCGCTGAGGCCGAGGCGATATTGACTATTTTGCCGTACTGCTGTTCGGACATCATGGTGGCCCCAAATTTACAGCAGTTGAACACTCCCTTCAGGTTCACATCCATAACCTGATCCCACTGCTCTTCTGTCATTTTCAGTAAGAAGCCATCCCGGGTGATTCCGGCGTTATTCACCAGAATATCGACTTTTTCAAAGGTGGATTTCGCCTGCTCAAACATATCCCGGACTTCATTCTGGATGGCAACGTTCCCACAGCAGACCAGTGATTTTCGGCCGATTGATTCAATCTCATGGGCTGTTGACGCAGCATCTTCGGGTGAAATATCATTTATAACTATATCTGCACCTTTGGCAGCCAGTAACAGGGCAATGGCTTTACCTATTCCACTGCCTGATCCTGTTACTACCGCTGTTTTTCCGGAAAAGTCCATTGTATTGTCCTGTCTCTGACCTGGATAAACCTTAAGAGGTGAATACTATTATTTCTTAGCCTTAACTGGTTCAGGGATTTCTTCCTCAATGTTCATGACCTTTCTGGCATAGTCGGCATACTTTTCCATGGGAGTTGAAAACCGGACGACAAGCTTTGCCCCGTCCGGCGAACCACCACCGTGCATACAACCGGGGATACCACCGCCCACGGTGAGCCACTCTGACAGTCGGGCAGCCTTGAAACGTGATTCACTGGAGCAGGCTCCTGCTTTCATAACCTTTCTGAGCATTTCGCCATACTCAGGGCTGTCCAGATCTTTAGCCGAAGGCATGCATCCTGTCTCAACTATACCACCTCCGATCTCCTGGGTGAGGCGTTTTACTTCATACGGCAATGTAGCGACCATGACCTTGTTTGTATGGGCAGTGAGTGGATCGGCAACCCAGGTTCCGGACGGATGCTTCGAACCTATAGCCACTGCACCGACACCCAGCCCGAATGTGACCTGGTTGTTCACCGACATATCCACGAGCTTGTTCATGAAGGTTTTTGAGGATAGGCCGTTTGCACGTGCCATCAGGACCGAAGCACCAATCATTACATCCCCCTGGCCTGCCACACAGGCACCGATACAGGCCCGATAATTAGCGGTAAAATAGCCGATCACTTTGCCTGTGAATTCAAATTCCTGGCACATGAACACCCGGTCGTTTGGTACAAAAACATCATCAAACAGCAACCATCCCTGGGTTATTCCGGTATTGGGAACTTCATCCAGTCCTGAATCATTTAATTCACGCTGGTCGCTTGGGCGCGTGGCCTCAACTACGGTCAGTCCCTCAATATCCCGAGGTACTACACAGGAAAGAGCGCAGTCTTTGTCATCTTCTTTATAGACACTACCCGGCAACAGAAAGATCTCCTGGGATGCGGCTGTGCTGCAGATCATAGCCTTGACTCCGCGGATAACGATTCCGTCATCCCGCACTTCGGTGATATGCAGGGTCGTATCTGGTTCTACCTGTTTAGAAGGTGTCAAGCTGCGGTCTCCTTTGGCATCGGTGAGAGCGCCAGCAACAGTCAGGCCCTTCTCTTCAGAGTGTAAAACCCATTTTTTCAACCGCTCCTGGTAGTCGGTACCGTACTTTTCGTCGATGTCATGGGTAACCGCCCACATCACGTTATGGGCATTCCAGCCTACGCAAACGCCTCCAGTACAGGTGCCGGTACGACGATAGTTTTCGCGCTTAAGTCTCATGTTAGCGATCAGATGACCCTCTTCCTGCATCATGGAATTCCAGCGATGAATTTTTTCACCGCTAAGCGACGAGGTGGTGGTGAACATTTTTTTCAGGTCAGGATCGTTGGCGCCGTCATAAGCTATGGCGTGGCTCTCTATAGTTCTCCGGGTAGCCGGATGGGTGGTAACATCTTCGATGAGCTCCCCGAACTTATAGATATTAGGTCTCATCTGTTTGAGAGCTGTCAGGTAGTCGGCTCTTGTTTTAATTGCCATGATGGTTCTCCATTAATTGGTGAAACATTTCCTGCTCTTCAGTGAAGGTAAAATCGATCATACTTGCCACTCCTTTTAATTAAACATTCGTTGAACCCACTTAGAAAGACTAGTAAAGATTCTAACACCGGTAAACGGTAAAAAGCCAGCACCCTTTTCAGTACCCGCTTGAGGGGTATAAGTACTATGGTGATATATCTAACAACTTAATTTCAAAAGACATTTCTCGGTTTCTTGTTTTTTATTGCAGTGTTTCTGGAGTAAGGTACTAACACCCCACAAGGGGGTATAAGTACCTTGAAGGTTTTTCTAACATTATGATTTCAGAAAAGAATATTTATTTTCTGTCACAAAAAACAAGGAATTCAATAGTAAGGTACTAAATGCCAGATGGTAAAGGAAAAATTTTATACTGTTCTCTCAGTTCTTTTTTGTTCAGTTTCCCGACGCTGGTTTTGGCAATTGTGTCTACAATTACAACCTCATCCGGAACTCCAAATTTGGGTATTGATCCTTTTTTAACAAAACCGGCGATAAATTGCTTTATTTCATCTCCGGACACCGAATTTACAAATTCCGGTTTAAGTACCGCCAGGGCCAGAGGACGTTCACCCCATTTTTCATGAGGCACACCGATGACGGCAACTTCACTGATTGCCTCATGCTGGCTGATCATGTCCTCGAGCTCCAGGGATGAAATCCATTCACCGCCGGTCTTGATTACATCCTTTATACGATCGGTAATCTGTAAATATTCGTCTTTGTCAATAACCCCGATATCACCGGTGTGCAGCCATCCGTCTCTCCAGAGCTCTTCGCTTTTCCCAGGTTCTTTGAAATATTCCTGAGCAAGCCATGGGCTGCGTACGATAATCTCACCTTTATGTTTACCGTCGTGGGGCAGTGGCGTTCCGTTGCCGTCTACAATTTCTAAATCCACAAAAGGTACAGGCAATCCTGTACGGCATCTGATGGTGATCAGATCTTCCTCTTTCCATTCCAGCATATGTGGTTTAGGTGTTGCGATGGTCATCAGAGGGCAAGTCTCCGACATGCCGTATCCGCTGAACAGGTTGATACCAAGCTTTGTTGCTGCAACACACAGCCCCCTTGATAGTGAGGAGCCTCCGATCAAAACCTTCCAGCCTGAAAAATTAGTGGTATCGGCCGCCGGGTCGTTCAGGAGCATATGCATGATAGTGGGAACGCAGTGGGAGAAGGTTGCACCTTCTTTTTCTATCAGTGACAGAATTTTTCCTGGTTCATATTTCCCGGGATATACCTGCTTGGCTCCGAGCATCGTAAACAGGTAAGGCATGCCCCAGGCGTGAACATGAAACATGGGCGTAAGGGGCATATAGACGTCTGCTGAACTGACTGGACCATAACTCTTGAATGCACAAAGCCCGGTCGTAAAACCGTAGGTATGAAGGACAATTTGCCGATGACTGTAGCGGACTCCTTTGGGACGGCCTGTCGTTCCTGTTGTGTAGAAAAGAGTAGCGACTGCATTTTCGTCGAAATCAGGGAATACATAATCGCTGTTTTTATCGGCCAGAAGGGCTTCGTATTCTCCGGAAAAATCTTCTGGCCATTCATCAAAATCTTTATCTTCTGAGATGAGAATAAATTTTTTCCCCGAATCGAGGAGTGGTTTTATCTGGTGGAATATCGACAGAAAATCTTTATTGAGGATGATAACATCATCTTCAGCATGGTTAATGGTATAGGCTATCTGCTCAGGAGAGAGCCGGAAATTTATCGTATGCAAAATTGCCCCTATCATGGGCACGGCAAAATAACATTCAAGGTAACGATGGCTGTCCCAGTCAAGCACTCCCACTGTGTTGCCTGCCTGAACGCCGATATCGCCCAGAGCATGAGCCAGCCGGGCAATACGCTTAGAAAAATCCCTGTAAGAATAGCGATGTTCACCGCGATATACGATTTCCTGTTCGGGTGCGTAGCGCAGTGGAGCCGACAATATGTGTTTAATTAAGAGCGGGTATGTGTATGCGGACGAGGTTTTTTCAATGATTTGAACGCCCATATTCGTAATCTCCTGTTAGATAGCAGGGCATTATGGCCCAAGAGTTTTTGTGTGGTATCAGAATGGATTGAGAATAACAAACGAAGAGGGCCAGGGTCAATAGTTCCATTGTCATTTAAAATTACAGAGAGAATGTTACGCAATCTCTACTTATTTTCTAGATGCATTAACGGATAAAATATGCCAAAGTGAAACGGTTCATATTCCGTTTCATTACAACCTAAAACCCGATAAACATGAAGAGTTCGGGGTAAATAATGGAGTCAAACATGCAAAATAGTATCTGGATAGATCTAAAAAGCGGTGAGCAACGTAAAGAGCCTGTTTCGGAGGCTGCATTTCTAATGGGGGGCAGGGCTCTTTCCTCCGATATCATAGCAGAACATGTCCCTGCGGGTGCCGACCCGCTCGGCCCCTTCAATGCGATAACCTTTTGCTGCGGCATTCTGGCCGGAACCACAATATCCAATGCTAATCGTCTTTCGGTCGGCAGCAAAAGTCCATTGACCGGTGCTATTAAGGAAAGTAACAGCGGTGGTACTTTTGCTTACCATATGGGTCGTCTGGGAATTCGCAGCATTACCCTGGAAGGCATTCCTGAAAATTCGGAAAAATGGCAGGTTATCCATATTAATCAGGACGGGTTGTTTTTTGAAGATGCTGCCGATCTCGCCTCACACGGATGCTACAAAAAGGCAGAGATACTGACTGAACGATACGGCAAATCAATCTCCTTTGCCATGATCGGTCCGGCAGCGGAGAAGCTCATGCGTTCCTCCGCAATTGCAGTCTCTGACCCCCAGAGCAATCCATCACGCTTTTGCGGCAGAGGTGGACTCGGCGCTGTCCTGGCGTCAAAAGGTATTCAGGCAATTGTTATAGATCCCACTGGTACCCTTCCCCTCAAACCAGAAGACAAAGATCTTTACCAAAAGACAAACCAGGCCATTGCCAAACTTGTCAACTCGACCCCTCAAACTTCGGAGGTGTTCAGGAAGTACGGTACGGCTGCCATGGTTGATGTCGGGCAGGCTCTGGGGTTTCTTCCAAATAGAAATTTTTCAAGGGGAAAATTCGAGTTATCTGAGCAGATCAATGGTCAGGCTCTCGCTGATCTCATTGAATCCCGTGGTGGTGAAGGCAAGACGACGCATGGCTGTATGCCCGGATGTCTGGTTCAGTGTTCCAACGTCTTTCCCAACGAAGATGGATCGACTCTCGTATCACCACTTGAATATGAAACAATTGGCTTGATGGGCTCCAACCTTGGTATCGGGGATCTTGATGTAATAGCAAAGCTCAACTACCTGGCAAATGACAGCGGCGTTGATACCATTGAGGCCGGTGCGGCTATTGGTGTTGCAATGCAGGCAGGGCTGGCTGAGTTTGGCGACAGCGAGGCCGCTCTATCAATGATGGAGGAAATTCGGGGAGCAACCGTTCTTGGCAGAGTACTTGGCTCCGGTGCTGATATTGCGGCAAAGGTACTTGGGGTCTACCAGGTACCCACGGCCAAGGGACAGGCATTTCCAGCCTACGACCCACGGGCACTCAAAGGGCTTGCCGCGACCTACGCAACTTCACCAATGGGTGCCGATCATACAGCAGGGCATACCATCAGGTCCAATGTGGAAGATCATCACAGTTATGTCGGGCAGGCTGAAGCCTCCAGGCTGTCTCAGGTTGGTGTTCTCCAGTGGGATGCCCTTGGGTTCTGTTATTTTATTGGTTCAGCTGTTCCAGATTTGACGATGATCTGTGATCTTATTAAGGCCTTTCATTCACGCTCGTTTAACCCGGAGCAGATCCGTGAGATGGCCATTGCAACGCTCACAACAGAACGGAATTTCAA
>CAXMTO010000254.1:0-46368 GCA_964196355.1 uncultured Myxococcota bacterium | reverse complement strand
ACGATGCATGTGATCCTTGGACTGGTGATTGGGATTTTAGGGGTATTGCGATTCGGAGTTGGCGGAGCAGTTTTAGGTGGTCTTATCGGTGTGTTAGGGGCGGAAGTCTGGTCACTTCGAAAAAGGCTTGATCTCCTTGAGAAGGCTAAAGCGGGCAAGAACGAGGAAACGCTGAGCCAGGAGATTGTTTTTGAACCGGCAACACCTGAGCCACCACCTGGTAAACAGTCGGAGCCACACGGTGACACAGCCCCACCCAAACAGGCCATTTCAGAGAAACTGGCTGGCCGGAAATCCCAATTCGATCGTTTTCTTGGTGGCCTTGGAGACGATGGCATTAATCTTGTGGCTAAAATCGGCCACTTTTTCACCAGCGGCAACCTGGTACTGAAAATTGGGATTATAATTCTCTTTTTCGGGGTAGCTTTTCTGGTGAAATATGCGGCGGCACGCGATCTGATCCCCATTGAACTTCGCCTGGCAGGGGTCGCCCTGAGTGGAATGGCGATACTTGGCATCGGCTGGTGGCTCAGGCATTCCAGGTCGGGATACGGTCTCACGTTGCAGGGAGGTGGGGTGGGTATCCTCTACCTGGTGGTATTTGGTGCGGCCAAAATCTATGGTTTCCTGCCAATGACTCTCTCTTTAGCCGTGATGATCGGCCTTGTGGCCCTGTCCTGCACACTGGCAGTATTGCAGGAATCAAAATCACTCGCCGTTTTCGGTATTATAGGTGGTTTTCTTGCCCCGGTCCTGATGTCAACAGGGGACGGCAGTCATGTAATGCTTTTTTCCTACTATGGTTTACTCAACGCAGGCATCCTTGGCATAGCCTGGTTTAAATCCTGGCGGGAGCTGAACCTTATAGGGTTTTTCTTTACCTTTGGCATAGGGACCTTTTGGGGCAGCACGGGGTATCGGCCGGAATACTTCCAGTCGACGGAACCCTTTCTCATCCTCTTTTTTGTCTTTTATGTACTCATCTCAATCCTCTTTGCTCATCGCCAGCCTATCAACCTTCGGGGGTATATAGATGGACCGCTGGTTTTTGGCCTGCCTCTTGTGGTATCCGGTTTGCAGTATTTCCTGGTGAAGGATTTTCAATACGGTATGGCCTTCTCCGCTCTGGCGCTCGGCCTCTTTTACCTGACTGTCGCGACTCTTTTGTGGCGTAAACTTGTTGAGGGCATGCGCCTTTTAACTGAAGCATTTCTTGCTCTGGGCGTAGTTTTTGGGAGCCTTGCCATCCCACTGGCCCTTGACGGTCACTGGTCCGCGTCAATTTGGGCTCTTGAGGGAGCTGGACTGATCTGGGTCGGGGTGAGACAGCAGCGGGTACTTGCCCGTCACTTCGGACTGCTGTTGCAACTGGCGGCCGCTTATATCTTTCTTGATACTGTTTTGTATCCGTTTTCCGCCCTGCTATTTCTCAATCGTTATTTCCTTGGCTGCACTTTTCTTTCTGTAGCCGCTCTTTTTTCAAGTTACTATCTCGATGCACATTCTAATGATTTGAAAAAGTGGGAACACCGTTTCCCTCTGCCACTTATGATCCTGGGGCTTGGCTGGTGGTATATCGGCGGGCTGCAAGAAATGGACTACCAGATGCCACACAGGGAGGCATTAAATGGTTTCCTGCTGTTTTGTAGTGCAAGTTCAATTCTTATGGGGATTGCTTCGAAAAAGCTGCACTGGTCACGCTTAGGCCTGTCTTTACTCCTGCAATTGCCTGCAATGATTATTCTTCTATCTGTAAGTTTTTTGGGATTTCGCTCCAATTTTCATCTTCTCGGAGGTTGGGGTGCTGTCGCCTGGATCATCGGCTTCATTATTCAGTACCGGATTCTCTATCTTTTTGGTGGAGACTGGCCAAATCTTTACCGGGTGGCATGGCATCTCGGTACCATGTGGCTGCTGCTCTTTGTCTTAAGCCACGAGGCGGGATGGGCCGTGGAGCAGCTGACAGGAGTTGCCAGAGTCTGGTCAATGATTTGCTGGGCGATTATCCCATGTGGTGCGTTTTTACTGCTTCTTCGGCTTGGCAGGGGTGAATTCTGGCCTGTCGGTAGATACAAATCTTCATATCTTGGGACTGGTGGTGTCCTACCGGCCTTTGGCCTTGTGCTCTGGATGATATTTTCTTTTTCGGTTGCAGGTGATCCTTCGCCCCTGCCCTATATTCCCCTGCTAAATCCGGTGGAACTTGTTGGAATTGTAGCTATAGCTATCCTTGTGCTGTGGGTGTTGAACCGGAGGAACAACGGCTATACTCTTAAGTATCTGCCTGCAAGGCAGTCTTTATTGGCGCTTTCTGTTCTTTTCTTCTTCTGGGTGAACAGCGTGGTCGCCCGGTCGGTGCATTTTTTTGCAGGTGTCCCTTATTATCCCGACTCTCTCTATCGTTCAGTTGTTTTTCAGGCGGCTATTGCCGCTCTGTGGGGTTTGGGTGCTCTTGCCATCACCATCTGGGCTGCACGGAAGGGCAGCAGGCCGATCTGGGGTGTAGGGGCAGCTCTTCTTGGCATGGTAGTACTCAAACTTTTCCTGGTTGACCTTTCGGGTACTGGAACTATAGCCCGTATTGTTTCCTTCCTGGTTGTCGGTATTCTGATGCTCATTATCGGTTATTTTTCTCCTTTACCCCCTAAACGCGAGGAAGGTTCTAAATGAAATACGTTCTGACGCTGTTGGTTTGTATCCTTACGAGCGGACATTTGCAGGCCGAGGAAGTATCGTCTAACGATTTTGCCGCAGGTTACTATCTTGAAGTTGATAACAATGGAGCTGTCTATTCCCTGGAATTGCCAGCAGATGTGTACCGGACGGTCAGGCGGGCAGATCTTGGAGACGTACGGGTTTTTAACAGCGCCGGGGACACCGTACCACACGGTTTTAGAGCCATTGAACCGGAGAAGAGAACGCTGCAGGGAGAGGAGGGTGTCCCCTTTTTTCCTCTTTTTCGGGAGGAGCAACCAGACAGCCAGGCAACCCTTTCACTTCGAGTTGCCCGTAATTCGGCCGGAACGATTGTCAATATCAAGTCAGCGGAGGCTGCAGGCCCAGGTGGACGGGAGGCCAATGGTTATCTGCTCGATCTCAGCGGTTTGAAACGGGGGGCAAGCGAACTTGAATTCCGATGGCAAAAAGAGAGTGATTCGTCTGTTTTCACAATAAATATTCTACAGAGCAGTGATCTCATGCGCTGGACGCCATTGGTGAACAAGGAGACTCTGGTTGACTTGCAGTACGGCGGGCAGCGGGTGGAGAAAAGAACAGTACCTTTACCGCGCCGTCCGCTCAACTATCTGAAACTTACCTGGCACCAGGCAGGTCAGCCTCTCCGGTTGACGGGTATTACCAGTTTTTCACAGGTAATCAAATCTCGGCAGAAGCACCAGTGGGTGTCACTTTATAACGGCAACGTATCAGAAAAAGAAGGAAAGTTTATAATTGACTATGAGGCGCAATACCATCTACCGGCTGACAGCGCTCAGATACGTTTTTCAGAGACAAACTCTATAGCCAAACTCTCTGTGCAATCCCGCATGGATCAGGAGAGAGAGTGGCGGACGCGTTGTGAGAAAGTGTTTTATAATTTGAACCTTGAAGATACTTTTCTGCAAAGTGAACCCTGCACATTTCAGCCAACAGGTGATACCCTGTGGCGCCTTGTAGTGCAGCAGGATGGATCTGGGTTGCACACTGGTGATAGTCCGCTGAACCTGGAGCTTGGGTGGACACCAGAGGAACTCCTTTTTGTCGGCAGAGGGGCTCCCCCCTTCCTGCTGGCCTTTGGCAGCGGTAAACTTGAAGAGCAACAGAAAAAAACTAATGACGGAATGATCCTGCAGGCAATACAAGCTGAACCCCTGACACAGGTGATCAAAAAGGCCACACTTGGTAAACGAATACGCCTTGGCGGTGATTCGGCTCTGCAGCCCCCACCCGCTCGGACGCCATGGAAAAAATGGTTGCTTTGGATGGTTCTTGTCCTGGGGGTGGGACTCCTGGCGTTTATGACCCGCAGCCTGGTAAAAGAAATGAAGACAGCCGGAGGGAAATGGTGATTTGGTAGAGATAACATCCCATTTTCGTTGAAAATGTTTTCTCATATCCCATAGAACCTGCAAAGATGCAATCTTTCTTCTGCTGTTCCCAATGGACATGCAGAACCCAGGAACTGCCGTGGTCTTATTGCAGTCTCCTACATGATGCAACTTCAGGACCCTCCGGTGTCATCTCGCTAGTTAGAGGTTAGAGTAGTGATCTGTGCCAGAAAAGTATTCTGGCTCTGCAATTCCATTTTTATCTTCCCCCACCATCCCCCACTTTTCTGTTTGAGCATATCTTTCACTGAAATCGAATTATTTCATAAATTTGAATAATAATAGATTGTTATAGGCGGTTATGTGAGTGTGGGCCACACATTCATTTATTGCAGATTTGTCAATTAATATTCAATATGTTGTAGTTTTTTGATTGTGGTACACTCTATATTGTGGTTTTTGTTGTATAGGCTCTTGCCCTTATCTAGTTGAAGTTTCAGAGGTTTTTTCCTTGACACACCGGTCCTCTCTGTTATAAAAAGAATGATAGTGGTTTTTTGTGGGTTATCTGGGATTTTCGTGGTGGAGATTGGTCGGGGAGGGGCGTTTGTTACTCAGAGGTCGTTTTCGAAGCAGAACGGAGCACGCATTGGATGAGAAGGGAAGGTTTAATTTCCCCAGTCGTTTTCGAGACGTGCTGCGCC
Source organism: uncultured Myxococcota bacterium (assembly GCA_964196355.1). Classification (GTDB taxonomy): domain Bacteria; phylum Desulfobacterota; class Desulfobulbia; order Desulfobulbales; family Desulfocapsaceae; genus Desulfomarina. The sequence goes on along the minus strand of CAXMTO010000254.1, from coordinate 41,618 downwards.
AATGTGATTCGGAAATTCTTATGGTTGCCCCGTGGAACAAGCATTTACGCGCCTATCCTGTAGCGGAGTGGGAAGCCCTGGAAACGAAACTGTTAACTCAGGGGGGAGGACAACAGGGGATAGCAAGTTTTGTTCGATATGTGGTTGGTGGTGTTGCCAAGTGTGTACTTGATAAGCAGGGGCGTATTCGATTGCCGGCAGATCTGCGTACTGATGCCAATTTGGAAAAAGATATTGTTTTGACAGGGATGCTGGATTGGGTCGAAATTTGGGACAAGACCGCATGGTATGCCGAAAATCAGACAACCCGTGACAACTTTGAAGGACATGAGGAAAGTCTCTCAAAGATGGGCATTTTCTAATGTCTTCAGGGGGAGCTGCTGACCAGATTCACACCTCTGTGCTTCTCAATGAAACTCTCAGATTTCTTAAACCCTCGTCTGGTGGAGTTTACGTTGATGGCACCCTCGGGCTGGGTGGGCACTCTTTATCAATTCTCGAAAAGTCCGGACCGGATGGAAAAGTAATAGCCTTTGAATGGGATGAGAGTGCGATAGAAAAAGCCAGGGTCAGATTGTCGCCCTTCCACAGTCGCTTGAAGATAATTCGACGGAATTTTGCTGAAATTGCGGTAGGGCTTGATGAAGCAAGAGTAACTGAAGTCGACGGTATGCTGATAGATGTTGGACTGTCATCTCTCCAACTCGATCTGGGGGGACGGGGATTCAGCTTTCAGCGAGATGAAATTCTCGATATGCGAATGGATAATAGACAGGCGATGACAGCAGAGTCCGTTTTGGCAACATGTTCTCAAGTCGAGCTCGCAGATATTTTTTTTTATTATGGCGAGGAGCGTCAGGCCAGGCCAATTGCATCTGCAATCGTTGAGTACAGGGCTGAGAAGGCTATTAAGACAACAAAAGAACTGGTATCCATCATAGTTAAAGCAGTGCCCAAAAGATTTCACCCAAAAAAAATTCATGTTGCAACCAAAGTTTTTCAGGCTCTGAGGATAGCGGTGAACGGCGAACTGGAAAATCTGGCAAAGATACTTGAGGATGGTGTCAGGTTTCTCAAACCGGGGAGCAGGTTTTGTGTGATTTCTTTCCACTCTCTCGAAGATCGTATCGTAAAGGCAAAATTTAAAAATAATAAAGACCTGGAAGTCCTTACGACCAAAGCGGTCATGTCTTCACCTGAAGAAGTAGCAGTCAATAAGAGGTCTCGCAGTGCTCGGTTGAGGGTTGCGCAGAAAAAAGACAAATAACAAGGGGGATATATGAATTTTCACAGTACATCTCAGTCATATATGCGGCCAGTGATACAAGTAGGTGTGGGACAGGGTTCACTGCCTCAAAGGAAGGGGAGTCTGCCCACCAGTATCGGTTTTTGGCGACCTGTAGGTAAAGCTCTGCTTGCCGCCCTTCTCCTCGTGTTGGCAGTAAATATGTATTTTGCCTATTATGTGAGCAAGGTAAATGAGTCGATAATTGCGGCTGATAATAAACGCCACGAGCTCATGGATAAAAACATCGGATTGCGAGCAACCAAGGCACGGCTCCGCGGAGATGAGCAGTTCCAGAAGTTAGCTGCTGAAAAACTTTCTCTCTATGTACATGCAAAGGGGCAAGTAGGTAAATTTGATCGTCGTAAAGGCTATTTCATTTACCTCTAAGCGGAAAGACTGGAAATCAGCTGTGATTCTTCCGGCGCTCCTTTGAGGGGTTTGAGTATCTTTACATAATAATTTTCTAAATCCTCTTATCCTCTTGAAGAGGCAGAAAAACGCAGAAAATTATTTCTAAGTTACCCGAGTGATACTATGGTAAGACAATCCCGCTTACGAGTGCAAAAGAGCAAAATCCCTAAGCGGGTTCTCCTGTTTGTTCTGTTCATTTCTATAGTTGCTGTAGTCGGCTGGCAGGTAAATGAAAAATATCAGATCATCGATTACATAAGCGAAGTAATTGTAACGGTAAAAAAGAATCCATCCGCAGATGGTATATCCCGAGGAACGATCTATGACAGAAACCTGAAGCAGATTGCTGTTACCATGGCGAGGGTTTCCGTGTATGCACGAATAAAAGAGATCGAATCCATATCCGAAACGGTAAGGGCGTTGGGTGCGATACTGTCGGTCGATATGGAAGGGTTGGGGAAAAAACTGGAAACTGGTTCGCTGCGGGTGTGGGTAGCTGAGGATATCAATCATGAACAGGAAGATGCAATAAAAGAGCGGCAACTTCCAGGAGTGTACCTCCAGCATGAGCAGGCGAGATTCTATCCCAATGATGCACATGCAGCGCATTTAATAGGGTATGTCGAAGATAACATAGGTCTGGCCGGGGTAGAATTTTATTACGATAGATTGCTTGCAAAAAAAGAGATTGACGAAGAATCGGAAAGCAGCCATTTGAATGAATCGCAGGATCTGGTTCTGACAATTGATCTGAAAATCCAAAAAATTTTAGAAGCCCTGGTAGAAGATATAGGAAAAAAGCAGGTTGATACAAAAGTGGCTGCCTATGTAATGGAGGGAGTAACAGGTGAAATAGTTGGAGGCGCACAATATCCCGGGTTTAACCCAAATAAATTCACCCGATATTCTCCTGATGTCCTGGAAAATATTTTCTTAAAACCAACAGTTATCCCTGACAAGTTTAGACTTTTATTAAGAGATTCCGCTGGCCTCTATAGCGGTATACTCGCAGGTCGGATGATGTTGCCATGGTCTATCCAGGTTTTTGAAAAGGATCTTGGCAGTCAATTGAGACTTTGGGACTGGCTCGGTTTAACAGAGCAATGGTCGACAGATTTTTCAGCATATAATTATACCGACACGAAAAAAAAGACTACTTACAAGCCGTTTCCTTATCCCCAGCAGCAATCCTACGGATTGGTGCCGCAGTATGCCACTCCTTTGAAAATTTTGACTGCAATGGCTGGAATTTTCAGCGGAGGAAATAAAATCAGACCTCACGTGGTCGCGGCTGTATCGGATTCAGAGTCTGGAAAAAAATATTATTTAGATGAAGTTGAGATCGAACCCGATGGGTTTACAGAGATTATCAGTAAAGGCGCAATAGAGGTTGAATGGATATTGAGGAGTCAAGCCGACTCTGGCTCTTCCGGTGCCTTGTTTTTCGAAGGCAAAGACCTTATAGTTGCACCTTCCGCAGGTGGACAGAGATTCCTTAGCAACCAGATGCTGTTTGTTACGATCCCAGCAGATACTTCAAACTTAAAAATGCTTGTTGTGGCCGAAAGGCAGTCGGAATTTCCTCTATTGAAGAAGAATTTGAAAGACCTGTCTCTTAAAAAACGGGTTGATCAAGTTGTTGACAGAATTTCAGTATTGCAGCAGGTTGCAAAAAATGTTGCAGATGTTGTGGAAGCTGAAGAACAGGGAGAGGACAACTATCAGTTGAAAAAACAAGTTGAGGCCTCTACATCTGGTATCCCCGATGCACAGGGAAACAGGAAAAAGGCAGTGGGGAAAATGCCTGACCTCAGGGGATTGAGCCTTCGAAGGAGTTTTCAGTTGTTGCAGAATTACAATCTGGAAATACGGTTCCGAGGAACCGGGAGGGTTGTATCACAACAACCTCTCCCGGGGACACCCCTTCAAGAATTGTCTGAATGTATGCTGATTTTGGAAAGAGTTGAGGACATGAACATCGAGAAAATGATTAAAGCCGGGCCTTGACGCCGATTAATACAGAAAATTGCTCCTAACCCGGATTTCTCACCCAAAATCAAAAAGTTTATGAGAAATGTGGGCTAAGCTACTCATAAAATATGGGTTGCCTGAAGAAAAAAGAAAACCGATGAAATGCATCCTATGGACAACCGTAAAAACATAACATCACACGCCAGATCCCTAAAGGCACTCCTCCAGGGGGTTGACTATAAGTTAAGTACGGGTAGTCCTGTCGATAATATCAAAGATATCTCTATCGATTTTGTCACATGCGATTCCAGAAATGTGCTGACTGGCACGCTTTTTGTGGCAATCAAAGGGGCCGAGTGTGATGGGCATGACTTTGTTTCCAGTGCCCTTATAAATGGATGTGTTGCTGTCATCTGTGAGGCCGCTAGATTCGATAGAGAACAGTTGAGTGACTGGGATGGTGTCCTGATAGAAGTTGAAGATAGTGGAAAAGCATATGGCGTGGTGGCTGGGAATTATCATGGCAGACCTGCGGAGAGCCTTACTCTTGTCGGCGTGACCGGGACGAACGGGAAAACTACCGTCACGTTCCTGCTTGAACATGTTCTTCTTCACGCCGGTTTAAAGGTTGGTGTCATCGGTACTGTTAATAACAGATATGTCGGAGACAGTGGTGAGACAGTAGTATTGTCAACACCCTTCACAACCCCTGAGGCGCTGATGCTGCAGCAGGTTCTTCGTGAGATGGCAGACGCCGGGGTCAACTATGTCATAATGGAAGTTTCATCTCATGCACTTGCCCAGAACAGGATCAGCAATATCCGTTTTAAGGCGGCCGCATTCACTAATCTCTCCCGAGACCATCTGGATTATCATCTCAGCATGGAAGAATATTTTTCGGCAAAATTGCGGCTCTTTACAGAGCATATGGCGCAAGATGGAATTGCAGTGCTGCCGGCTGATGCAGGAAAACAAACTGAGCAGGTCTGGAATTCAGATCTGGTAGCCAATTGCCAGACCCATTGCAAAAAAATAATCTGCTGGGGAGATGGGGGAAATGCAGATATTCGACTGCTTGGGTATGATTCCAGGCTTGACCAAACCGTCTTGAATGTTCAGTTAGGTGATGAGAAACAGGTCAGAATCTGCTCTCGCCTGGTCGGCAGGTTTAATATTGACAATATATTGACAGTGCTTGGACTCAGTTCTGCCCTGGAGATTGATTTGGATAGTGCTGTTAGTGGACTCGAGCAGGTTGTTGGAGCACCCGGAAGACTTGAAAGAGTAATGGCTTCAGTGGATGACTCACTGAACGGACCGGTAGTTTTTGTGGATTATGCTCATACCCCGGATGCCCTGGAGCAGGTCCTTTCAACTGTCGCATCATTGCCCCATGGAGAACTCTATTGTGTCTTTGGTTGCGGTGGTGACAGGGATAGTGGCAAACGGCAGGTTATGGGAGAGATTGTCAGCCGTTTTGGTGACGCTGTGATAGTAACTGACGATAATCCCAGGACAGAGGATCCAGACCAGATTGTCGGCCAGATTCTGGAAGGCATTAATTTGTCAGAATTCGACAATAAGCCTCCTGAAATGCTGTACAAAAGAAAGGCAGGAGATAAGGTTGTTGTTGTAGAGAGAGACAGAGGGAATGCTATCAGACTGGCTATTACCTGTGCTGCCCCTGAGGATGTTGTGCTTATTGCTGGTAAGGGACATGAAACGTATCAGTTGGGTATTAAGGGAAAACGATTTTTCGACGACAGACTTGAAGCTAAAAAGGTGCTCTGCTCATGGACAAATGATCGGATTACAAAGGGAGTTGGCGGAAAAATCCTGGGTATCAGGGACAGTGTCAGACTACTGGGGGAAGTGACAACCGATAGCAGGAAAGTGAGTAATGACTCAATTTTTGTCGCTCTAAAAGGAGAAAAATATGACGGCCATGAATTTGCATCTCAGGCTGTTGAAAACGGCGCAACCTGCCTGCTTGTTGAGAGAGAGATTGGATTTCCCGAGGGAACGGGTGCAAATGTCAGTCAGGTAGTTGTCGCCGATACATTGAAATCCCTGGGAGATATGGCGGCCTACAGGAGGTCGCAGTTGGCAAAAGTTTGTGATCAGACGGTTATTGGTATAACAGGGAGTTGCGGTAAGACAACTGTCAAAGAGATGGTAGCATCAATACTGCGGCGTAAATGGCCAGAAGGTCCCGAGTACCCGGAAGGCTGTGTTCTTAAAACGCAGGGTAATTTTAATAACCTTATCGGTATGCCGCTCTCGTTATTACCTCTTAATCTAACCCATCGTGCGGCGGTCCTCGAGATGGGGATGAATCAGCCTGGAGAACTGCGCCGTCTTACTGAAATTGCAGATCCGGATATCAGTTGCATTATCAATATACATGGAGCGCATCTTGAAGGACTCCATTCCATTGAAGGGGTCGCACATGCAAAAGAAGAGCTCTTTGCAGGGACGAAAAAGAGTGGGATATTGGTTGTCAATATCGATGACCAGCGTGTTGACACTCTTGCCCGGAAATATGACCAGGCTAAAATCACATTCACCGCTCTTGAGGAGAATTTGAATAAAAACCCGGACATGTGGGCAACTAATGTTGATCTTAAAGAGCCGGGGGTCATCACCTTCACAATGCATCATGGTAAAGAAGAGGAAGATATTCATCTCTATGCGGCCGGAGAACATAATGTGTCTAACGCAATGGCAGCAGCAGCGATTGCGTATAGTTGCGGCGCAAATATTCGGGAGATAGCCGCAGGTCTTGCCGATTTCAGGCCACCTGATAAGCGCATGGAAATGTTGAGGGTCAAGGACGGCTACAATTTGCTCAACGACACATATAATGCAAATCCTGCCTCTATGGCAGTCGGTCTGAAGACCTTAAAGCAGATGGCTGGAAGACAGTGTGCCGCAATTCTTGGGGATATGCTGGAACTTGGCGAAACCTCAAAAGTTGCTCATTATGAACTGGGACAGCTGATAGCCAAGCTGCAGATAAATCGTGTAGGTCTTTTCGGCCAATTTAAAGAAGAAATCATGAACGGAGCATTAGCCGGAGGGATGGACAGCATGAATATCCGGCTTTTTGATGAGAAGCGGGGCGCGGTCGACTGGGTAAACCAACTCGTTATCCAGAAAAAAATTGGACAGGACGATTTCCTCCTGGTAAAGGCGTCCCGTGGTTTACGTTTTGAGACAATTGTACAGGAGCTGGTGGCATAGGATTTGGTTAATGGAAAGAGTCCTTGCTCTGTTTTTATAAATTAATATCAATTAGATATATAAAAATATTCTATGTTTTATTATTTCCTTTACCCTTTACATTCTGTTTTTTCAGGATTTAATGTTTTTCGGTATATAACCCTGCGCTCAATTGGCGGAGCGGTTACTGCTTTCCTGGTAGTTCTCATCCTGGGGCCCCTGTTTATTAGAACGATGCGGCGGTTTCAGATTGGCCAGGTTATTCGTGATGACGGCCCGGAGACACATCTGGCAAAGCAGGGCGTGCCCACAATGGGGGGAGTGTTAATTCTTTTTGCAATTACGGTGGCAACGATTTTATGGGCCCGCCTTGATAACCCCCTTGTCTGGTTAGGATTGTTTGTTACACTGTTTTATGGCGGCATCGGCTTTTTTGATGATTACAGGAAAATAAAAAAACAAAATTCAAAAGGACTGAGCGCAAAAGGGAAGCTCGTGATGCAGGTAGTCGGTGGTTCTGTTGTTGGTCTGTTTATTTATCTGCATCCAGGGTTTGATGGCCATCTAAGTATCCCGTTTTTGAAAAACTTCCACCCTGATCTTGGCTGGTTTTATGTGATATTTTCGATAGTTGTGATTGTCGGAGCATCGAATGCTGTTAATCTCACAGACGGCCTTGACGGCCTTGCTGCAGGACCCACTATTGTGACGGCTGCAGTGTATCTTGTCTTTTCATATCTGGCCGGACATGTTGTATTAGCCGAATATCTCCAGCTGCCATATGTATCCGGCAGTGGAGAGCTCGCAGTCTTCTGCGGCGCAATATTCGGCGGCTGCCTTGGATTTCTCTGGTTCAATGCCTTTCCCGCGCAAATGTTTATGGGAGATGTTGGCTCTCTGGCTCTTGGTGGTGCTCTGGGATCAATTGCGATTATCATTAAACAGGAGTTTTTACTGGCTATAGTCGGTGGAATCTTTGTGATGGAAGCGCTGTCAGTCATAATGCAGGTCGGCTATTTTAAAATGACCCATGGAAAACGGATTTTTCTGATGGCACCCTTTCATCATCACTTTGAAAAAAAAGGATGGCATGAACCCAAGGTGGTTGTCAGATTTTGGATTGTCTCCATCATTCTCGGACTTTTTGCTGTCGCTACGCTGAAGTTGAGATAGTGGATACAAAACTTCAAATATCACCTGGCGTGAAAGTAGCTGTATTGGGACTCGGGGTAACCGGGAGAGCGGCAGTTAACTATCTGTTACTGCAGGGAGCCGAAGTTTTTGTCTCTGATATCAGACCGGTAGAAAAGTTGATATTGGAAGAGGCAGATTTGTTCGGCAGATCCGGTATTAACTGGGAAACAGGGAAACACACAGTAGAATTCCTGGCACAGGCGGATGTTGTTATTGTAAGTCCGGGTATCAGTATCACGTCACCACTGATCGCTGAATTGAGACTCAGAGATCTAACCATTGCGGGTGAATTGGCTTTTGCCGACGGTCGGGTGGATAAACCGGTAATTGCCATCACTGGAACAAACGGGAAAACGTCTGTCACTACACTTGTTGGGGAATTATTGAAGAAGGCTGGAAAGCGCGTTTTTATTGGCGGCAATATAGGTACCTCGCTTTTTGATTATTTCTGCAACCCTGAAGATTTCGATATTCTTGTGCTTGAGGTATCCAGTTTTCAACTTGAGACCGGCAGGGGGTTTTCTCCTCATATAGCAGTTTTACTTAATATCAGTCCCGACCATCTGGACAGGCATGGTAGTTTTAGAAAATATTGTGCAGCAAAAATGAAAATATTTTCCTGTCAGAAAAATGGTGATGTGGCAATTACAAATGGCGATGATCCTTTTTGCCGACAATTGCCAGAGAATATTTTGTCAGACAGGCTGTTTTTTGGTATCGATGAAAAATTTGAAGGTGGGATATCAGGGGACGATGTTGTATTGTTCGCGAGTGGTGAAAAAGAGATATACCATCCCCGGTCAGCCTCGCTGAAAACCAGGATTGGTCTTTATAACTGCGCACCCGCCATCATTGCGGCAAGGCTGCTTGGCTGCACCAGGCCGCAGATCCAGAGTGTACTGAACACTTTTTCATCTTTGGAACACAGGATGGAATATGTTACAAACATCGATGGCATTGAATACTATAACGATTCAAAGGCGACCAATACAGGGGCAGTTGTTGCAGCTCTCAGCCACTTCGGTGAAAAAGTGGTTCTTATAGCAGGCGGTCGAGATAAAGGTGATGACTATACCCTGTTGAGGCCAAGTGTGTCTGAACATGTGAAAGCGCTGATTGTAATCGGAGAATCTGCCGACATTATTGAGGAGGCTCTTCAAGGGGCCGTGAATATCGTAAGGGCGGAATCAATGAGAGATGCTGTGGGAAAAGCTTCAGGGATAGCCGAAGAGGGAGATTCAGTCTTACTTTCTCCTGCCTGTGCCAGTTTTGACATGTTCGCTGGATATGCGCAACGGGGAAGAGCGTTTAAATATGAAGTAAAGGCACTTCCCCGACGAGCGGGACTCTTTTAAGAATCCCCGTGTGGAGTATAAGAACCTGCGCGGGGTCTTTATCAACAAACAGGAAAGAGATGGCTGAGATATCGATAATAGCAAAAAGGAGAAGGTAATTGGCTCGAGGAGGGACGCCACTTCGGTTGTTACTGACAGGGGGAGGTACAGGGGGGCACCTGTTTCCCGCCGTTGCGACGGCCCAGGAGTTTGAAAGGCAGAGGCCGGGAACCGAGATATTGTTTGTTGGCACCCGCCGCAAAATGGACACAGAGAGTCTCGCAACATACGGATTTGGCAGTGAATCAATTATGAGCTACGGCTTGAAGGGAAAGAGTATTCCGCAACTCATCAGGGCCATTGCGACACTTCCCCTTTCGTACGTCCAGGCGGTCAGAGTAATCAGAAGATTCAATCCTGACATGATTTTTGGGGTCGGAGGTTATGTTACCGGGCCGGTTGTTGCAGCCGGCAAAAGCTGTGGAATACCGACAGTGGTGCATGAGCAAAATTCGATTCCAGGCCTGGCGAATCGTAAACTTGGAAAGATCGTAGACAAGGTATGCCTCTCTTTGCCGGGCAGTGAAAGCTATTTCCCTGCTGAGAAAGTAGTTCACACGGGAAATCCTGTCAGAAAAAATATTCGTGATCTTCTTGGGAAAAAGAGAACCGGGAAACAATCAGACAAGCTCACACTGCTGGTGTTAGGCGGCAGCCAGGGAGCACAAATGCTGAATACGCTGGTGACAGAGGCGTTTCTCTTACAAGATCCTAACTTGTCCTCGAAATTTAACCTGATACACCAGACAGGAATAAAGGACGCTGCAAAGGTGGATGAACGATACAAAAAAAATGGCATCAGAGCGACAGTCAAGCCATTTTTTGAGAAAATGGACGAGGTGTATGCAAAAGCCGATCTGTTGGTGTCAAGGGCGGGTGCGACTACTCTCTCAGAGGTCGCTGTTCTTGGAAAACCTGCAATATTAGTTCCTTACCCTTATGCTGCTGATAATCATCAGACCAAAAACGGCGAATATTATGTGCAGGGGGGAGGGGCATTGCTCTACCAGGAGAAAGATTTATCGGGAACAGCTCTTGCACATTGTATAGATGAGTTTGCCTCTGATCCAGAGAGGCTGGGGGTGATGGGAACCGCAATGAGAAAACTTTCATTTCCCGATGCGGCTAAAAGAATTGTAGCCTGCTGCCTTGAAACAATTGAAACCTCTCACTGAAAATGCATAGAAAAACTAAACATATACATTTTGTTGGGGTCGGTGGTATCGGTATGAGTGGCATTGCCGAGTTACTGCTGAACCTCGGCTACAAAGTATCAGGGTCAGATCTGAACAGTTCTTCGATTACTGAAAAATTACGAAGTCTCGGCGGGATAATTTTTAAAGGACACGAGGAGCAATGGGTGGATGGTGCAGATGTAGTTGTCACCTCCTCGGCTATCCCTTCTACCAACCCTGAAGTCAAAAAAGCCCTGGAAATGCATGTCCCTGTCATCCAGCGTGCAGAGATGCTGGCTGAATTGATGCGATTAAAAAAATATGGCATAGCTATTGCCGGGAGTCATGGCAAAACATCAACAACTGCCATGGTCAGTTGGATCTTGGCCCATGGAGGTTTAGATCCGACTATTGTGATTGGAGGTAAGGTCGATGCACTCGGAGGCAACGCAAAGCTAGGCCAGGGGGAGTTTCTGGTGGCGGAAGCTGACGAAAGTGATGGCTCTTTTCTCCGGCTTTCTCCGGTGCTGGAAGTTGTAACAAATATTGACCTCGAACATCTTGACTACTACAGAGATCTCGACCATATAAAAGACACTTTTTTAAAGTTTATTGATAAAGTACCTTTTTACGGTGCCGCTATAATCTGCCTGGATGACGCGAATATTGCGGACGTTCTGCCAAAAATTAAAAAGCGTACGATCACCTATGGATTGACATCCCAGGCAGATATCTATGGAGATAATCTCTTTTACAAGGATGGTAAGGTTCACTTTACTGTAAAAGATGGTGAAGAGGAGATAGGTTCCATCGGTATCGTACCTCCGGGAAAACACAATGTATATAATGCTCTGGCTGCAGTGTGTGTCGGGTTGGAACTTCAGATCCCATTCGCTACTATTCAGGCGGGGCTGGCAAGTTTCGAGGGCGTCCAGCGCAGAATGCAGAAAAAAGGGGATTGCAAGGGAATAACTGTAGTTGATGATTACGGGCACCATCCTACTGAAATCAGGGCAACTTTGTCTGCAATAAAAAATGGATGGCCGGATAAACGGTTGGTCGTTCTTTTTCAGCCACACAGGTATACAAGAACTAAAGCTCTGTTTAAGGAATTTCAGACTTGCTTTCATAAGGCAGACCTTTTAGTTATGACTGATATTTATGGTGCAAGTGAATCTCCTATTGTCGGCGTGACATCTGTTGGGTTGCTTGAGGCCACAAAAAATCATGGCCAGAGACATACACTATATATAGAACAAGTTGAAAGCATGGCTGTAGAGTTGCTTCCCCATCTGCGGGAAGGAGATCTTGTGTTAACCCTCGGAGCAGGAAATATTGTTAACGTTGGAGAGGATTTGCTGGAAGCTTTGGTGCTGTCGTGAGGAATTAACACCCCACAAGGGGGTATAAGTACCTTGGTGTATATTTAACCATATGATTTTAAAATATATTCCTCAGTTTCTTGTTTTTTGTTGCAGTGTTTCTGGAGTAAGGTACTAATCATGAACACTTCTCAGAAAAAAGCTCTTACAACTCTGGTTTCTCATCCAGTGGAGTGGAATTGTTTATTAAACCGGTATACTTCCTTTGCCATTGGTGGTCCGGCGAATGCGGTTGTCACCGTCGACAGGAGGGATGAGCTTCCCCACCTCCTTGATTTTTTGGGAAGAGAGAACATGCATTGGAGGATTATTGGCCGTGGAACCAACCTGCTGGTTAATGACACAGGTTTTCCAGGTGTAGTGTTGATACTGGGAAAAGAATATCGGACCATTTTCTCACCCGTTGAAGGCAGCCCGGACAATGTGAGAGTGAAGGCCGGGGGAGGTTGCAGCCTTGGCCGTCTTTCTATGAACTGCATGGATCGAGGGCTCACCGGATTGGAGTTTGCCAACGGCATCCCCGGAACTGTGGGAGGATCTGTCATAATGAATGCCGGGGCCTGGGGGGATGATTTATCTACAAAAATAGAAAGTATCACTCTTGTAACCGTTGAAGGGGAGCAGACAGTAGCCAGGAAGAATCTCGATTTTGGCTATAGATGTTGGAATAATTATGGAGAATTTGGCGGGAAGGCCATTATTGCTGAGGTTGAGTTTCGATTACAGCGAGGCGACCCGGAAAAGATAAGAGAACGCTGCCGAGTGCTTCGGGAGAAAAGACTGAAAAGTCAGCCTGGTGGTTATGCAAATGCAGGGTCATTTTTTAAAAATCCGGTTAACGACAGTGCGGGCAGATTGATAGAGGCGAGTGGACTGAAAGGCGCGAAAATCGGAGGTGCGATGGTGTCGGAAAAACATGCAAACTTTTTTGTCAACCATGGAGACGCGACTGCTGCGGATGTCCTCGCCTTGATGCGCAGCGTTCAGGAAAAGGTTAAAAAAGATTGTGGTATAGATCTCGAACCTGAGGTGCATTTTATTTAACGATGAAGATATTCTCTAGCATCAGAAAGATCAGTAACCCTTTTTCAGGAAAGAAGAAACCGGGAGCCGGTGTCCGTACTGGAGAATTTCCGCTTTGCGGTGTCCCTGGTGAGCAGGGATTGTACGAGCAGAAGAAAAGTGGCAAGTGGTCGAGGCTCAAACAGCTGTTTCGCACACAAAAAAGAAAGAAAAATGAGGGATATGGCAGATCTGTAACAAGAGGTAAACTGCTGCAGAGATTTGCAATGCTGTTCCTGTTCATTTCAGTGGCTGGCTTGTCACTATTTTATGGTGGCAAGCTGGGGATAGAAAAGAGGTTGGATTCTATTTCTTTTTTTCAGGTTAGTGATGTTGTTTTCTCGGGATGCAGGATGACATCCAGTGGACAGCTCCGCGAACAGGCGGGAATTGTCCTTCATCAGACAAATCTTATGGGGCTTGATACAGTTCAGATAGAACGAGACCTGGAAAAGAATCCGTGGATATTTGAGGCAACAGTGAAAAGGAGTTGGCCATCTACCGTTGAAATAAAAGTTATGGAATATGTGCCTGTAGCGCTGCTCCATTCAACGACTGAAGAAGGTGGGCAGTTGTACTATGTTGATAAAAAAGGTGTTCCTTTTACGCCTGTTCCGGTAGGCGCAAATCTTGATTTTCCAGTTATAACTGGATTGACAGAAGTAACGGCTGCAAGCCTCAAAGAAAAGGCATTAGCTGAAATATTACTTTTTCTAAAAAAAGTGAGGATAAACGACCCGCATCTGCCAGCTCAGTCTGTTTCTGAGGTGCATGTGAATCGATACGGTGAGCTGGTTGTTTATCTGGTAGAATATCCGTTCCCTATTTTTTTTGGAAATGGTAACACTAAACAGAAGTATCAAAAACTTATAAGAGTACTCCAGGCCCTCTACAAAAAAGAGAGCGGGGAGGAGATAATTTCCAGTGTTGAATACATTCGGATGGATTATTTTAATGATAAAGTGCTAGTTGCACAAAGTGGATCAGGTTGACCAGGAATGAATGAGAAGAATGAAAATAGTGATGTTCCGGAGATTCAAATTCCTGAAAAGGATTATGCCGAAAATATTGGTCAGGAATTGGGCGAACTTGTAGTTGGCCTCGATATTGGTACGACAAAAATATGTTGTGTGGTTGGTGAGATCACTGACGACAGCATAGATATAATTGGTGTCGGAACAGCACCATCACAAGGCTTGAAGAAGGGAGTTGTCGTAAATATTGAGAGTACTGTCAGCTCCATCCAGCGGGCAGTTGCTATAGCCGAAAATGCAGCTGGGGTCGATTTGAGCTCGGTCTATGTATATGTCGGTATAGCTGGAAATCATATCAAAGGATTTAACAGTCCCGGGATTCTGGCAATAAATAATAGAGAGATCAAACAGGCTGATATTGATGAAGTTATAGCAGCAGCAAGGACGGTTAAAATATCAGAAAATCAGCGTGTTATCCATGTAATGCCCCAGGAATACATGGTGGATGATCATACCGGTATCCAAAATCCCGTGGGGATGACCGGAGTAAGGCTGGTAACTAACGTACATATTGTTACGGCGGATATCGGCGCGGTGCATAATGTTGTAACATGCTGTAACAAGGCCGGCCTGGAAGTGGCTGAGCTTGTTCTTGAATCGATTGCCTCCGCAAACGCGGTTCTGAGTGCTGATGAGATGGAGCTTGGTGTCGCTCTTATCGATATTGGAGGGGGGACTACGGATCTGGCGGTGTTCTGTGATGGAACTATTCGGCACACCTGCGAGGTTGGGCTTGGAGGACATAATCTCACCAATGATATCTCCGTCGGGTTACGGACCCCGCTGCAGGAGGCTGAACGGCTGAAAGAAGATTATGGTGGGGCTATTTCATCACTCATTAAACCAAATTTTGTGGTAGATGTCCCTACCGTCGGAGACCGTGAGCCGAGAAAAGTCACACAGAAAGTCCTTGTTGACATATTAGAGGCAAGAATAGTTGAGATCCTTGAGATGATGAACAGGGAGCTTATTGCCTCGGGACAGAAAAACAAAATCAATGGTGGTGTGGTTATAACTGGTGGGACAGCATTATTGGCAAATCTTGTGGAATTGGCCGAACAGATTTTTGATTTACCTGTTAGAATAGGATATCCGGCCGGGGTGACAGGACGTGTAGAAGACCTGCACAGCCCTCGATGTACAACAGGTGTGGGGCTTGTTATGTTTGGCAGAAACAAGCATAGTGAAGGCTTTCGAAACGAGCTGACTGTTGTTGGCAGGGTGAAAGATTGGCTTAAAAAAATGATGTGATTTCATAAATTTTTGTTTAAGTCAAATTCTGCAGATGCTATATTGTTTCGTTGATCACAGAGGTTCATTCTCGTCATAAATGGCGTTTTTGTTTAAGTAAAAGACCAGGGGGAAGACATGCCGTTCAGGATGGCTGAATCAGAAGAGGTAGCAGCTGTGAAGGTTATTGGCGTTGGTGGTGGTGGTGGCAATGCCATTAACACGATGGTCGTCAATAGACTACAGGGAGTTGAGTTCATAGCGGCCAATACTGACAAACAGTCTTTAAACCAGTCAAAAGCGGATATCTGTCTTCAGATAGGTCCTGGTATTACCAAAGGACTCGGTGCAGGTGCTGACCCTGAGACAGGAGGTCTGGCTGCCCTTGAATCCCTTGAAGAAATCAAGGATGTTCTGAAAGGAAGTGACATGGTCTTTGTAACTGCCGGGCTTGGCGGAGGAACAGGGACAGGTGCAGCACCGGTGGTTGCAAAAATAAGTAAGGAACTTGGTGCTTTGACGGTGGCTGTAGTGACCAAACCTTTTAGTTTTGAGGGGAAATTTAGAGCCCGAAATGCGGAAGAAGGATGGCAGGAACTGCATAAGTATGCTGACACTATTATCACCGTGCCAAATGACAGGCTTCTTTCTATAATGCAGAAAAACAGTAAGCTCGCCGATATGTTGTCGATGGCCGACACAGTATTGCTTCAGGCTGTAAAGGGAATTACTGACTTGATCAATGTTCCCGGCTTAATCAATGCAGATTTTGCCGATTTGCGTACAGTCATGCAGGAAGTCGGTCCTGCAGTTATGGGGTCGGGCTGCGCTACTGGAGAGAACAGGGCCACAGAGGCAGCGACAAAGGCGATTGACAATCAACTGCTTGAAGATTTTGGTATCGATGGAGCGCGGGGGCTGCTTATTAACATTTCGGCTACAGAAGAGAGTTTTACCATGGCTGAATTTATGCAGGCCTCTGCTATGATACAGGAAAAAGTCGACGATGATGCCAAGGTCGTGATCGGCGCTCTCTATGATGATGCCTTGGGCGATGAACTGCATGTAACCGTTATTGCAACTGGAGTTGGCGATGCCATCGGCAAGAAAGAAACTATTAAGCCAATGGAAGAGCATATCAAGAAAAAGGCGGTCAACAACGAACCAAAGCATGTTCATAAGGGAGCGCCGGCTACACCAAACAGACATCCCAGGGTAACACCACTGCCCGGCTCAAATTTTGATATGTTTGATAGCATGGGTTCGTCAAATTCCACCGACGAAAAGAGTGGCAGTTCTCGGAATTGGAACGACGACTATTTAGAGACACCTACTTATCTGCGCAAAAAAGCAAACTAGATAGTGTCCGTAAGAAAAGTCTCTGGGCCTAACTTCTTGTTGCTCTCGAAAAATTTCCTCGGAGGCGAACATCGGTAGGAAAAAAAAAGCGTCTGTTGGTGTTGATAACAGCCGCCATGCTTTTTTAGAGCAGGAAAGAGGAAGCTTTCTAAAGAAATGGACAGGGCGGCAGCCAATCGCTTTGATCTATCCGAATAGTTATAAAGTTGGGATGTCCAGCCTCGGTTTCCAACTTGTCTACGCGCTGCTCAATGAGCAGGAAACACACGTCTGTGAACGCTTTTTTCTTCCTGAAAGAGGTGATTCTCTTTTATCTGTCGAGTCCGGAAGAGAGCTGAGCCAATTTCCTCTTATTTTCATATCTGTCAGTTTTGAACATGATTATCTTCATGTGGTAGAGATCTTGAGGCAGGGGGGGATAACTCCACTGGCTTGCGATCGTGACCACCGGATTTCAGGCAGGACACCTCTTGTCGTGTGTGGTGGAGTCGCCACCTTCATGAACCCGGAACCCCTTGCCCCTTTTGTTGATCTGTTTCTTATTGGAGAAGCAGAGCCGGTACTCGTGGAGTTGACAGACTATCTGGTCGACAAATTTAAAGATACCGGACGGCTCGAAGTTCTCCATGGCGTGAGCAGGCTATTTGAGGGGTGTTATGCCCCAGCCCTTTACACTCCAGTCTATGACAGTGACGGCCATCTTACGGAAAACAGACCGTCCGGGGACCTGCCGGCGCGGATAAAAAAAGTGTTTCTTGACAGCTGCACAAAGGCCGCACATTCGCAATTACTTTCTCCTCTGGCAGAGTTCTCTGATCTTTACCTGACTGAACTCGGCAGAGGGTGTTCAAGAGGGTGTCGCTTCTGTGCCGCGGGATATATCTATCGCCCCCCTCGATTGTGGGATGGTGATGCTGTGGCCGCTGGAATTGCTGAGCGATCAGAGGGAGTGGCTCGTGTAGGTTTACTTGGTATGGAAATGGCCGATGTTTCAGAGCTTGATACGCTTTCGGAGTATCTCGGCGAAAGTGGTTGTGCTTTGTCATTTTCTTCTCTTCGTGCAGACAAACTGTCTAGACCGCTTCTCGATCTCCTTGCTAAAAGTAAGCTGAAGAGTGTTGCAATTGCTCCTGACGGATGTTCAGAGCGACTGCGGATGGTAATAAACAAAGGGTTGGACGAAGATGATATCATCCGTGCCGCGGAACGTCTTGTGGCTGCCGGAATTTATAAACTTAAAATCTATCTTATGATTGGTTTACCTACCGAAACAGAAGAAGATCTTAGTGAAGCTGTCCAACTTGTAGGAAAGATAAAAGGAAAAATTGATCCGATTGGTCGTTTGCGTGGTAGATTGTGTGAAATTCTGATTTCCGTAAATTGCTTTACCCCGAAGCCATGGACACCTTTCCAGTTTCATCCCTTCGGCATCAGTGAGCAGTTGAAAAGGGGAGAACATAAAAGTCGGCAGGAGGTGGTCAGCGAATTAAAAAAAAGGTTGAAGATTTTGAAAATCGGCTTTGGGGCTTATTCGAATGTTCATATGAGTCATGATAAACCTGACAATGTCTTGTTCCAGGCTGTACTTGCAAGAGGAGATCGGAGACTGGCCGGTGTACTTTTGGAAATGGCTATCTATGGAATACCTTGGAAACAGGCTATGAGGCGGAAAGGACTTACAGCAGAACAATACGCTCTTTGCGGCTTTGATGAGTCAGATTGTTTTCCCTGGTCTATCATTGATCACTCTATCAATCAGAGCTATCTCTGGAGAGAGTATCAAAAGGCTTTTGCTGGCAAAAAAAGTGAACCCTGCGACACCCAGAGGTGCAGAAGATGTGGTGTGTGTCATGACTAGAACCCAGCAATCCAGCTCGGGGCTTGATTCGGTAAGACAACAGAAGCTTGACGCCGGACTGGGGCCGTTTAAGCTTGTGAAGTATTTTTCCTTTAGCAGTCTTGTTGTTATCCTGATTTTCACTCTCTTCCTCTCCTGGATAATTTCTGATAATGCAAGAAAAGTGATGATGGAGCAAAATGAGGAATATTCCCTGCTGCTCGCTGAAAATCTGAACCAGCAGGTGTTCATGCGCTTTGTTCTCCCTGCCGTCGTCCGTTATGGTGGGATCGCTCTGAGTAATCCTGAACAATCAAAACTTCTTGACGGCATCGTACGGGAAGTCACACAGGGACTGAAAATAGATTCCGTTACTATCTATGATTCGAGTCGGAATATTATCTCATATTCAACAGTTCCGGAGCTTGTCGGCAAAAAAGATATGGGGAAGATTGAATATGAAAAGGCGTTGGAAGGGACACCGAATTCTCGGTTGACCTATAGTGGTAATGTATTCAGTCTCCTGCATATTGTTGAAGATGTGAGGTGTGTATTAAAGACATTCATCCCATTCAGACAGGTTCGTCGAGAAGGAGAAGGCGGGGCTCTGATTATGGGTGTTATTGAAATTGAGAAAAATCTCAATCGCAGCTACACCAATATCATCCGCTTGCAGGGCAGAATTATAATCGTTTCAAGCCTCGTTATGACTATCCTTTTTCTTGTGTTGCGGACGATTGTTTCCAGGGCCGGTGAAAAGATGGAAAAACGGGCAATGGAGAGATTGAGACTTGAAGAAAAATTAAATCAAGCCGAGAGACTGGCCCATCTGGGGACAATGATTGCAACGGTGTCACATGAAATAAAGAGTCCACTTGGTATAGTCAGGAGTACTGCAGAAATTCTTGTGAAAAGAATTAAAAAATTTGCACCGGGAAACGAACATCTGGCCAAGATTATTGTCGATGAGACTATAAGGCTGAACTCCATTGTCGTAGAGTTTCTTGATTTTGCCAGACCTCAAAAACTGAATTTTGAGTCACATAGCCTCAATCTCATAGTAGGTAATGTCCTCTCATTTATCGCACCGGAGTTGAAACAAAAGCACATTGAACTGGTGACTGATTTAGCACCCGATCTGCAAAAAAATAATCTAGACAAAGATCTCTTCTATCGCGCTTTATTAAATATTTTCATCAATGCACTTCAAGCCATAGGGGAGGGCGGATCTATACAGGTGAGCACTAGCAATCTTGCAGGGGGCGGTACTCAGTTTTCTTTACGGGATAGTGGTGTGGGAATGTCTGAAGAGAAAATTACTCAGATCTTTCAACCGTTTTTTACCGATAAAAATAAAGGTACCGGTTTAGGACTGGCCATCACAAAGAATATAGTTGACAGCCATGGAGCTGAAATTTCAGTGAAAAGCGCAATAGACAATGGTACGACTTTCACCATCAATCTCCCCCCGGCAAAATGATAACTGCCATCTCAGGGTAGAGAATCTTCGATTTCTTGTCAACGGACCCTACACCTTTACTATAAGAAGAAGAGAGTGTGTTGGCCTGAGTGGCAAGTCTGGCATAGGAAAAACACAGTTGCTTCGTGCGATAACCGACCTTATTCCTCACACCGGACTGGTATCCTTAGATGGCGTTTCCAGTACCGCTCTTTCAGCGCCGGTCTGGCGCTCACGGGTAACAATGATTCCGGCAGAACCACTCTGGTGGTATCCTGCTGTCGGGGACCATTTCTCCACTGACCTCTACCCTGGATCTTTTGAAGAAAATCTCGATGCTGTTGGTTTCTCAGAAGATGTACTCCAGTGGCAGGTCACCCGGTTGTCGACCGGTGAAAAACAGCGCCTTGCTCTTGTCCGTGGCTTGTGCAATGCACCTTCGGTGTTGTTGCTGGACGAGCCTTGTTCTTCTCTTGATGGCTATCATACAACCCTGGTAGAAAATTTTATTTTAAAGTATTTACAACACAACAGCGCATCCATACTTTGGGTGAGCCATGATCCGGAGCAACTGAAACGGGTGACTGAAAGAGAGTTGTGTATGGAAAAGAACCTGCTGACGGAAAAAACACTTGATCTGTAAACTAGCCCGGATTTCTCACCAGCAAAGATGATTACATATTCAAGAAGCACCCCAGTGAACAATAGTAGGCTACGTTTGCTGGGGTAGCGACGCGGAAGATGTGATCATATCTGCTGGCCTTTGGTGAACATTGTGTAAAATTTCTCGTAAAATCGAACGGGTGGCAGGCTGTTACAATGAAAACACTTTCAGAAAATTGACACAATGTTCATGAGAAATGCGGGCTGGTTGTAACAGGGCTGGGAGAGGGATTATGGATGTCATAGCGTTGAGTGTATGGGATCTTGGGATAGCGGCCATATTTGTTTGTGTTCTGTCAATACTGAGTCTTTTTCTCAGTCTCGGACTGGAATGGAAAATCTTGATATTCAGCTGTCGTATGACAGCACAGCTTCTCCTTATAGGGGTTGTTTTACGTTACCTGTTTGCTGACAGCAGTCTAGTCATGGTTGTACTTATGGCCGTGATTATGCTGCTGGCCGCAGGACGGGAGGTGCTTGCCCGGCAAAACATCCGTCTTAAAGGTGTTATCGGGTATGTGATTGGGACTGGAGCGATGTTTATCTCTTCCTTTTCCGTTACATTTTTGGCCCTGGTGGTGATAATTGGAGTAGAGCCCTGGTATACGCCACAGTACGCAATTCCGCTTCTCGGTATGTTACTTGGGAATACCATGACCGGAGTATCTCTTGCTCTTGATAGGATGACCGATCAGTTTAATAAAGAGAGAGATATTGTAGAACAACGTTTGCTGCTGGGACAAACGTGGCAGGAGGCAAGCAGTGATATCCGGAAAGATTCCATGAGAACGGGAATGGTCCCGATTATAAATTCTATGGCGGCGGCAGGCCTGGTCAGCCTGCCCGGTATGATGACTGGACAAATCCTTGGCGGCACACCACCGATTGAGGCAGTTAAATATCAGATACTCATCATGTTTTTAATAACATCAGGTACTGGACTTGGCGTTATCAGTGCAATCTGGATGGCTGGATATCATCTTTTCGACAAACGTCACCGGCTATGTCTAGAGTACCTTGCCGGAGAAAAAAAGTAATTTAACAATAATAAAAACAAGAGATAATAAAAAACGAGTGGAGCATAGAATGGGAAAGAAAATTGTCATTATTGGTGGGGTTGCGGCTGGCCCCAAGGCTGCCTGTCGGGTAAAACGTCTCATGGCTGATGCTGATGTGACTGTAATTGACCAGGATAGTCTTATCTCGTACGGAGGGTGTGGTATTCCCTACTATGTTTCAGGAGATGTATCAGATGAAAAAGAATTGAGATCAACGAGCTTTCATGCGCTCAGGGACGAGGCTTTTTTTAAAAAAACAAAGGGCGTCACTACATTAACTTCGACCCGTGTTCTTTCAATTGATCGCAGGAAAAAAACTATTCTGGCAAGCAACTTAATAACCGGCGAACTGGATAATATCAGCTATGATGTCCTTTTGCTGGCCACCGGCAGCTCCCCGATCACGCTGCCTATTCCTGGAAGTGACGGTGATGGTGTCTTTACTGTCAACAACCTCCACAAGGCGATCTCAATCAAAGAAAGAATCGCTAAAGGACAGGTGGGTAAGGCCGTTGTTATTGGCGGTGGCGCAATTGGCATTGAGATGGCCGAGGCCCTTACTGATTTATGGGGAATTGAAACAGCCCTGATAGAGTATATGGATCACCTTCTGCCAAGAACCATCAGTTGGACTCTGGCTGCCGTCCTGGAAAAGCATCTTAAAGAAAATAATGTAGATGTGTTTACGGGAGAAGCTGCAAAAGAGATCATTATTGTTGAGGGCAAGGTTTCGGCAGTAAAGACATCCCAGAGGCGTCTTGAAGCCGATCTGGTAATTATGGCTGCTGGAGTGAGGCCGCAGTCACAGCTGGCTCAGGACGCTGGTCTACATGTTGCAGAATCAGGCGCTATCGTAGTAAATCAGAGGATGCAGACCTCCGACCCGGACATCTATGCCGCTGGGGATTGTATTGAAGTTTCCCATCTTGTGTCGGGGAAGCGATTTCACGCACCTTTCGGCAGCATGGCAAATAAACAGGGAAGAGTTGCTGCTGATAACATGACAGGTATTCCAAGCACCTTCAGGGGAGGGGTGGGAAGTTTTATACTCAAAGCCTTCGAACTCTCTGTCGGATCCACAGGCCTGAGCCTGAAGGAGGCCCTTGCCGAAGGATTTGATGCGGATGTCTCCCTTACATCTCCTTATGACCGGGCACATTTTTTTCCAAACCAGGCGATCATGTGTCTGGAAATGATTTTTGATCGCAAGACCAGAAAAGTATTGGGTTTACAGGGTGTCGGCCCAATGAATGACGGTCTTTCTGCCAGACTCGATGCTGCCGCTGTCGCTTTGTGCAGTGGAGCTTCCATTGACGATTTTGGTAATATTGAAATGGCGTATTCACCTCCATTTTCCAGCGCCATTGACGCTATAAACGCAGCCGCCTATGTTGCAGACAATCTGTGCGAAAAGCGGATGAGGCAGATTTCCATGCAATCGTTTTATGGGTATATGGATGATCCGACGAGTCAGCCAGACTGGCTTGTTCTGGATGTACGGCACGTAAAACAGGCCACACCTCTTGTGAACTATTTTGGAAAATCGAGATGGATATCAATCCCTTATGACGAGATCCGGGAACGATATAAGGAGCTGCCAACTGATAAGACCCTCATTATATTTTGTAATGCAGGGTCTAGATCTTTTGAAGCCCAGGTATTTCTCGATCATGTCGGATGTGATAACAGCCTGGTTCTTCCGGGGGGATTTAACGTGATACGTCGAATGGGGGCAGACTGGTTACCTGTTGGCTAGTGCCTTCCTCAATAAAACCTGTCATAAAAAACAAGAAATATCCAGCGACTCTAAAAGGTTTTCCGACTTGTCGGGGTAGTTTCTTTTGGACAGAAGGTAAATTATTCAGCTGTGTTAGGAACTACAGGGCTTGGAGCTAAGAGCAGCAATCTGCGCTTTTACCTGGGCGTAGTGTCTTCCTACCTCTTCGGGCCTGTGGGAATCAGAACCGAAAACCAGGGGAACTTTCTCGGAAATTGCCATTTCCAGGATAATACGAGTTGGGAACTGCTCTCCTCTGATTGGTATTCCTGAACTGTTTATTTCCACAGCCATTGCTCTTTTTTTGACAGAGAGGAGCAGTCTTCGCACTTTTTCAAGGTGGTGGTCAGTGAGGTGTATATTAGGCAGGAAACGAAGGGCTCCGTCCAGATGACAGAGTTTTGTGCCCGGCAGGACAGTAACAGCTTCCAACAGGGTATCAAAGTAGATATCAAGCAGCAGTTCCTGGTCGAATTTCTTTATCTTTTCCAGATTATGCTTTTTTCTGCTGAAAAGGTTGAGGTGTTCGCTAGAGCCAGTTGGTTTTATGAAATGGCATGAGATACCGATTTCGTCCCAGTCGCGTTTGCCAAGTCTTGATATGAGTGTTTGTGAACAGTCTGGGTTGTAGCCGCACTCAACACCAAGCCCTATGGACAGTTGACCTTTGTATTTTTCCTGCAGCCGTCTTCCTTCGGAAAAATAGCAATCGAAATCTTCTTCTGTGAGCCAGGTCCTTTCAGCAGAGAATATACCCTCTTCCATATGTTCGAGGAAGACCATGCCGTCAAGGTTCTGGCAAATTGCAGCCAGGACATACTCCTCCATTTCACCACTGGCATGACAACATAATTTTGTGTGTATATGTCTGTCGACTGCGGTGTGGATAGAAGTATCAGTGGGGTTGTAAATCATATATCCTAGGCATTTCCCCTGGGGAAAAAATGGATGATGCCGTCGATATCTGAAGTATCGCAAATGTGACCAAGTTCGAGTTCCAGGTCCAGATATTCTTCGATACCGTTAATTTTTAATGACAGGGCAGGACCGTTGGGCAAATGATATACAACAGTACTGACAGATGAGAGATCAATCGGTGGGGAAAAAAGTTTCATGCAGAGTAGTCCTTATTGAGATCACCGCTCGTTTCGATTATAAGAGAAAGCGCTATTGCAACCCCGATCAGAGGGATTCTTTTCGCTGAATGACATATACGAACTATTCAACAAAACTGCAAGCAATAACCCTATATCAAACCAACGGTAATTCGTAAATATTCGAAATTTAGTACCTTACTACTGAAACCCTGCCCTAAAAAAACAAGAAAGCAAAGAACTTCTTTTAAAATTATGGACATGATTACTCCACCAAGGCACTTATCCCGACTCTTTCCGTTTATCGGGGTTAGGATGCTTTGATAACAAATCTGATCATTGATTTTGAGTTTTGATTAAATATGTTTACACATGTTGTGTAGAAGTTTATTATGCTGGGTTCCTTGTGCGGCTGACGTGAGCTGAATATTATCTCAGAACCATTCGTACTGATCGGTCAGAAGTTCAGTGGCGGCAGATGTGAAGGCGAGTTGATGTGGTTTTAACCCTTAAGGATTTGACCTGTTCCTGTTGGAATTGGGACTGGTTTTTATATTTTTTATTAGAGGATGTGATGAGTTACGAAGAAAAAAGTGGTAAAGAACAGACAATTTTTGGCAAAGAGAAAAACCCCTCTGCAATAGAACCGAAAAAACTGACCCTTGATAGTCATATCAAATTTCGCTGTCATCCGGAAGTACGGTGTTTTACCGCCTGCTGCGGAGGAATCAAGATTGTTCTTACTCCCTATGACATATTGATGCTGACCAAACGTCTGGGAATCCCCGCACATGAATTCCTTGAGAAATACACTCTGCCGACATACCTGGAAAAGACAGATATGCCCGGAGTTATGATTAAATTACGCGAAGATGACAATAAATGTCCCTTTGTAACTCCTGAGGGTTGTACGGTCTATACGGACAGACCCACCGCCTGCAGGTATTACCCGGTCGGTATGGCTGACTTCCATGAAGGCGGTAGCAGGGACGCCAATGGCATTGAGCTTGAATCAGCGGAAGAAAAATTTTATTTCATTGTTCGTGAGGATCACTGCAAAGGTTTTGAAGAAGATAAAGAATGGACTGTACGAGAGTGGCGTGCTGACCAGGGTGTTGATGTAAGAGACGAAATGAACAGGGACTGGTTAAGACTGGTCATGCGCCGTAAATCCTTTGGTATTCAGGCTTCCCTCTCTGAACAGGCGAAAAGGATGTTTTTCATGGCCTCCACCGATCTGGCAACTTTCAGGAAATTTGTTTTTGAAAGTTCTTTTCTTGATATTTACGAGATTGATGATGAGACAATCAGTAAGATAAAGGAAGATGATGTCGAGTTGATGCTCTTTTCCTTTAAATATCTCGCAGCCACATTATTTGGTGCGGAGGGGTTGAAGATAAAACCAGAAAAGGTGAAAGAGAAAATTGGTCAGATGAAGAAACAACAGGACGAGGCTGTGCTGCAGTCTGTAAAAGAGTATGAGGATCTTAAAGCTGAAACTGCACAGGCAAAGGCAGCAACGGGTGTGGATCAAAAGTAGGCAAGCCCCTGTTGGAATGAGAGGCGTCTGCATTTGCCCCTAGCCCGTATTTCTCATGAGCTTTTTGATTTGAACCGCAATATCAAGAACTGATTAGAAGTTGACTAAACCCTCAGATACCAGGCTGTATTTTGTTTCAAATCAAAAAGTTCACCCTCCGGGCCAACAGATTTTTCCGCAGCTGCTTCGTTACCGGGCATTTGCAGTAGCATACTACAGCTTCATGCCCGGCGCCTCGACCTGCGAAAAACTTTGTTGATGAGAAATCCGGGCTAGTACATAGAAAAAGCCGAGTGGTCTACGACCATTCGGCTTTTTCCGTTTTTCGATCAATTTTTTCCCATAGGGATAATTATTCAGCCTGAACCTATCTCATCTGCATCTGAAAATAATAAAGGTAGTAGCCGCATGTATTCAATTCAAGATCCTGTACTGGAAAATTTATTCGATTTTCTCCACGATAAAAAAGAGTTCGTGTTCCTTGATACGTCACGGCCCCTGACTGAAAATGTTCAGTCGTTTCTTTTTATTGAGCCGATTGACAGAATAATCTGCCGGGTCGGAGATGACCTGGAAAACTATCTTGACGATTTACAGCGATGTTTGCAGAGCGGGCATTATCTGGCTGGGTGGGCAGGTTATGAGTTTGGTGCTATTCTTGAGGGGAAAATAGACGTAAAATCGAGGCCATCTGCGCGTGGTGGAAATGTAGTTGCTGATTTCGGGGTTTTCGAAAGACCGTACAGTTTTAACCACGAGACAGGCGAAAATGATTTGCCACGCTGTAGCTCATCTCCTCTCGATTCAGGCGATTACCGCATCACCAATCTGCGGTCAAACATGGATAAAGAGAGATATCTCAGAGCTCTTGAAAGAGTTCAGGATTATATCTCTGCTGGAGATACATACCAGGTCAATTATACTCTGAAGCTGCTTTTTGACTTTCATGGCAATCCCGAAAAATTATATAGAGATTTACGCAGGAATCAATCGGTGGCCTACGGTGCCTATATCCGGAATGGAGATGAGAGGATACTCTCCTTTTCGCCTGAGCTTTTTTTTAAGAAAACTGGTTCACAAATTACTGTTCGCCCTATGAAGGGAACAGCAAAGAGAGGAAGGAATGGCGCCGAAGAAAGGGTGTATCGTAAACAATTGCATGATGACTCCAAGAATAGAAGTGAAAACGTGATGATTGTCGATCTGCTGCGAAACGATCTCTCCAGATTGATGCATGGACATGGGCAGAGTACAGTCGATGTTGATACTCTTTTTGATGTTGAATCGTATGAAAGCCTGTTGCAGATGACGTCGACAATTAGGGCAAAAATGTCCGAGGCGGAGATGAAACATATTGACCTGGTTGATATTTTCAGGGCTCTATTCCCATGTGGTTCAATTACCGGAGCCCCCAAGATCCGTACCATGCAGATTATCGATGAACTGGAAAAGGAGCAGCGCGGTGTCTATACCGGTGCAATTGGTTATCTGGCACCGGATGGAAATGCCGTCTTTAATGTACCCATTCGTACGGTTAGATTGTGGGAGACTGGTGGTGAAATGGGAATTGGCGCAGGTATTACACATGATTCGGATCCGGAAGAAGAGTGGAGGGAATCATTGTTGAAGGGGAAGTTTCTTACCCATGCTCTCCCTGATTTTGCACTTTTCGAAACAATACTCTGGCAGCCCGGGAGCGGCTACTGGCTTCTGGATTATCACTTGAAGCGACTCAAATCCAGTGCGCGGTTTTTTAAATTTTTTTATGACGCCGAAGGTATTGAAAGGCTGTTATTTGGAGAAGAGTCGTGTTTTGATAACAAACACAAACGTGTCCGTCTTATCTTAAAAAAAGATGGCAGGGCGTTTTTGAACGCGATGCCCTGTGATCCGCCTGTGGTAATCACAATTCCACCCGCCCTGCAAATCCAGGATAATAATGACCTGCCTCTGGTCGATTTTTCCGACAGGGTTATAGACACTGATTCACCCTGGTGCTTTCATAAAACAACCCTCAGGGAAGCTTATGACTTGGAATATAAGAACGCGCAGCAGCAGGGGCTGTATGAGTATTTGTTCTGTAATGGAGCTGGACAGGTTACCGAAGGGTGTATTTCAAATATCATGATTTATCGCCAGGGAGAGTATCTTACTCCTCCCGTCAGTTGTGGTCTGCTTCCCGGTGTGATGCGTGCAAAATTGTTTGATGATAAACATGTGGCTCTGGTAGAACAGGTCCTGACCAAAGAGATGGTCGAATCAGCCGATGCGCTGTTTATATGTAATTCAGTAAGAGGAATTGTTCAGGTAAGGTTGAGATGAACCAGGGGTAACACCCCACAAGGGGGTACTGAACTGAGTGACTGGGTTTCTGGAGTAAGGTACTAATTAGTGGACCATCGAGTGATCCTGTTCAGGTGTAATCTGGACAGGTGGAATTATCAGGTTATGCTCTTCTCCGAGCAGCCTTACTACTGTCATGAAGGTTGAAGGGAGAGGAACATCTCTCTCCTCAACCAAAACACCAATTTCTTTTGCTCGTATAAGCGTTTCGGAACTGTCTTCTCCCTCCTGATGGTCGCAAAGCACCTGAATTCGAAGGGCATCTGTAACCTTTGCACAGAGTTTGGGCATGTCTGTCCTTAGACTGATGATTTCCTGTTCAATTTCCCCCAGATTTTTTTGTCTGAACGCCGCAAATTTTTTCTCCGGGTTTTGTGTACTAAATATCTCGTTGGTGATCGACCCGGCCAGCATTGACAGGAATGTCTGTTCTTCTAATGGCTGTTTTTCAGCCAGTCTGGCTCTTATTTCTTTAAATAGAACCATCTGTACAACTGCGATTCCTTCTCGCAGAGAGGCAATGAGTTGTGACTTTTTTTCAGGTGTTGTAGTCGTCATCCTTATTCCTTGGCTACAGAACAAATTTTACGCCGGGACTGTTCTTTAAGCTTTCATATATGGCAAGTCTGGTTGTTTCATCTTCAACCCTCAGTTCTGCATTGAGGCTATGGTATTTTCCCCCGGAACTGGTGTTGGAGTGGCTGATCTTCACATTCTGCGGGGCGCATGCCGAGACGATAATTTCTTTTAGAAGGGTGCAATCCCGGCCGATCACTTTGTATACCCAGGTGCAGGGATATTCTATCTCAGGATGTTTCATTTACCTGGCTGATCTTTACAGCAGAGTTTTATTTATCTGAATTGGGGTTTCGGGTTAAGCCCACAAGTAATAACGATTGCAGGGGTAAGAGTCAAGGCTGCCGGGTAAAAGGAGGAGACAATGTCAGACTACCTGATTTTTTGCCAGCACCTTATGTCTGCGAACCGTTTATCAGGCTTATCTGATCATTTAGTGTCCAGAAGTCGTAGATATAGCCGAATCCGAACAGACCAACAGTGCAGAGGTAGATGAGGCCTGTGAACCACTTCCCCATGTACATTCTGTGAACACCGAAAAGACCAAGAAAAGTGAGCAGCAGCCAGGATATATTAAAATCAATATGTCCTTGGTTGAAACGGATATCGGCGTTATCATTCATGCCTGGAATCAGAAAGAGGTCAACAAACCACCCTATAAAGAGTAAACCCAAGGTGAAAAAGTAGATCGTACCGCTTAGTTGTTTGCCATAATAAAAGCGATGTGCTCCTAAAAAACCGAGAATCCAGAGAAGATAGCCCACAAGAAGAGAATGTGTTTGAGTTTCATTTTGATTCATTTTGAGTTTTCCTTAAGAGTTTGAATTTTTGGATACGGGTCCAGGCTTCACCTATCCTCTCTGCAGTCAGTGTCCCCAGATCCACAGCTTTGAGTAACTCCAATTGTAATTTTTCAAGTATGTGTGGATCGTGGCAGATATTATTACCTATTATCAGCATGTCTACGCCGGCTGAAATTGCTCTACAACACGCCTCAGCCAGCCCATAGCGATCAGTAATGGCTCGCATCTGCATATCATCTGAGACGATAATCCCTTTATAGTGAAGTTGATTGCGCAAAATTTCATGGACAGTGGGATATGAGAGCGTTGCCGGATAAGAATCATCCAGGTTGCTGTTAAAGAGGTGACCAACCATTATTCCCTCTTCATATCCAGAATTTATGAAGTCTTTGTAGGGCTGTAATTCTGATTTTTGCCAGGTGGCAGAGATATCTACAAAACCGAGGTGAGAATCACTGTGGGAGCTACCGTGGCCGGGAAAATGTTTTAAGCAGGAGAGAACTCCTTCCTGCCTGTGCGCTGCTATCCATTTAGCCGCACTTTCAAAGACAATATCTGGTTTTTTTGAAAAACTCCGACCATGGGCTCCAATTATCGGGTTCTGGGGGTAGATATTGAGGTCGACTACAGGGGCAAGGTTGAAGTTTATTCCAAGTGAGTTGAGCATACAGGCGACCTGTTTACTGCAGCGGGTTGTCTGTTCTTTATCCGCTGCACTGCCAAGCGTCTCTGCTCCCGGTGTAGCGGGGAAACCATGTTGTTTCTTGAGTCTGGCTACCATCCCTCCTTCCTGATCAACTGCGATCAGAAGGTTTCCCTCTGCGAATTTCTGCAGGGAGGAGGTGAGATCATTCACTTGGGTTGGAGTGACAATGTTGTTGGTTGTCAGTTTTTTGGCGAGGAGTCTGTCAAAGAGAATTACTCCCCCAAGATCCCTGTCAACTATATCCATAGCAATCGGATCATTTGAGGAAAGGGTGGATCCCTCAAAGCCGATCATGAAAAGTTGGCCGATTTTTTCTGCTATAGCGCCTTGGTGGCTCATATTTATTCCCTTAGACTTTTCACTATGTAGCTATGCTCGTTGAAAGGCTGTTTAGCCTGTAGACCGGCATTCGGACAAAAGGCCTGCAGTTATTGTCAGGTGAATATGTTCTTAACCACCCTCCCGGCACAGAAAATTACTACGATCCAGAGATTTTTTAAAGAATTTTTGATTTTTAGGGGTTTTAAAAGCGTGTCATAATTATGACATTCTTCTGCTGCGTTATTGTGGATTTTTTTTTCATCCCAGATGTCCTTTTTTGTGAAGGCAGATAAGTGTTAGTAATTAAGGTGAAATAATTGTTTTTGGGGAGGGATCGTGGATGGCTTAAACAGGGTTTTTCTTTGTCTGGCGCAATAATTGCATAAATTTATTAGAAGACGGTAAACGAGATAAATGCCTTACGTAGATTATTTTCAAGAAAAAAACTATAAAATGATCTGTAACCCACTAAAAAGCTAAAGATATTTTCTATATGGACGATAAGTATCTTAAGATTGGTTTATACCTCTTGATTAAAGTATTCAGTTTAAGGAAATAACTCATGACTCTTTCGACAAAAGAACTTCAATTCCCGCTGTCTCATTATGAGCAGGTGAAGATTGAAAAGGTTATGGCTGAATTGGATGATTTGAAAAAACAATCTGAACGCCTCGATCTTATTAATAAGCTTCATGCCAGAATGGCTGGAATTCTCAGTCTCACCGGTATGATCGAAGCATATTCTGTCTGGTTGATGCCCCTGGTTACTCACGAACTTATTGGATACGATAATAGTGTCCGTAACAAAAGGCACCTGTTTTGTTCTGGGCACGGACCTTACAGAAGAAAAACGATGGCCCTTGCAGAACGACTGATTGGCGCTGGTACGAAGTCTGAGCATATGTGTGCCAAACAGGAAGGATACTATGCCTATAAATGGACTTTTGAGACAATTGATGATTCAGGGATTTTGCTGATTTTGAAAAAAGGTCAGGAATTATGTGATGAGGATATGGGGCTGATAAGCCAATCCCTGGAAATTCTGGTCGATTCCTTGCGACGGGGTCTTGAATATGAAGATTTGTTCGAAAGAGCCAGCAACGACCCGTTGACGGGGCTTGCAAACAGGCGAGTGTTAGATGACCGAATAGACGGTATGATTGGCAGTGCAAGGCGATACAATCGTCCGCTGACAATGGTTTTAATGGATCTCGACAGGTTTAAAAATATTAATGATAATCTTGGCCATCAGGTGGGTGATGAGGTGCTTATTTCTGTAGCAAATGTCTTGCGCCATGCTGTACGTTCTACCGATCTTCTTGTTCGTATAGGTGGGGATGAGTTTGCTCTTGTTCTTGATGATACCGACTTGAAAAGTGCCAGGGTTCTTGCAGAAAGATTGTGTCTCGGGGTCGATGGACTGAACGTCTGGGCAAATAAGAGTATCAAACTGGGAATCAGTATCGGGCTTGCAGAGCTGCGAGAAAATGAAACATTAAAACAGTGGTTTGAGCGGACTGACGATGTTCTTTATCATGCTAAAGCGGAGGGACGGGCAAGAGTCTGTAGTTAAGCATTATCAAAAGCTTAAAACTAAAAAAGGCCGACTGGAAACAGTCGGCCTTTTTTATTTGTTCACCCTAGGTGAAAAAATTATGGATCTCTGTCATTTCATCTGAGTGAGTATTCTGATTGGAATTACATGCAGCGAACTGCTCCGTTGCTCTGTATGCCCCAGTGACCAATCCCCGCAGGAACCTCTGTCTCCGATGAGTTTGTCAATCTCCCCTACGATTGAGTTGATGCCGATAACCGGATGGCGGGAAAATACCTGGGGGAGTCCCTGGGTAAGGTTGCATGCAAGGCAGCAGTTGGGCCGTTCATGGAGGAGTAGTTCCAGAGTCAGGCTGCTGCTGTCTGCGCTTCTGTAGGCCAGCTCAATGTCATAGGAACCTTCGTCTGCATCTCCGAACAGCGCCTCAAAAAATTCATTTGTTCTTTCTTTTGGGAAGATTTTCAGGAGAGCTTCGCTCGTAAGGAGTTCATCTAATGTGTTTGATGTCATGTCGGTACGTTATCTGTTTTCAGTAAGGTTAAAAGAGGTGATGGCACAATCGCTGCCGCGATTTTGAGCTGCTAATATAATCTGTCGGCCTATTTTGTCAACTGACGTTGCGAGGGGAAAACCACTGTGTTAAGGTAGCCCGCATGAATATTGAGAACACTGTGAAAGACAGAAATTTGACGGTGAACGGGATAAATCTCGAACAGCTTAACGAGCCGCAATATGAAGCCGTTACTACCACCCAGGGTCCGGTACTGGTCATTGCCGGAGCAGGGAGTGGGAAGACGCGCACCCTGGTATACCGAGTCGCCCATTTGATAGAAAAAGGGGTTTCCCCGGAATCGATCCTGCTCCTCACTTTTACCAGAAAAGCAAGCCAGGAGATGTTGTGGCGGGCTGGACGACTGCTCAATGATACATGCAGTCGTGTGGTCGGTGGTACCTTCCACGGGGTTGCTAATATGCTGCTTCGACGATATGGCTCGGAAATAGGTTTCAGTTCGACATTTTCCATAATAGACAGAGGTGATGCTGAAGGCATTGTAAACCTCCTTAAATCATCTCTGGGGTTGGGGAAGGGAGATAAACGTTTTCCCTCCAAAAGAGTAATCATCAATATGATCAGTGGATCAATCAACAAGTCGATCGATATTGATGATCTGATTTACGATCAATATGGCCACCTCAGTGATCATATTGATGATATTCTGCAGCTGCAGAAACATTACGGAGAATTCAAATTTGACCACGGGTTGATGGATTATGATGACCTCCTGGTAAACTGGAAGCGTCTGCTTGAGGAATCAGCGATGGTACGGACGACTATCTCTGAGAGGTTCTCACATATCA
Source organism: uncultured Myxococcota bacterium (assembly GCA_964196355.1). Classification (GTDB taxonomy): domain Bacteria; phylum Desulfobacterota; class Desulfobulbia; order Desulfobulbales; family Desulfocapsaceae; genus Desulfomarina. The sequence continues at coordinate 7,805 of CAXMTO010000254.1, read as the reverse complement.
TGGTAGACGAGTATCAGGACACCAACCTGATCCAGGCAGACATTGTTCGGTTGGCGGCCCATACCCATGACAATGTAATGGTCGTGGGGGATGACTCTCAATCGATCTACTCCTTCAGGGGCGCAGATTTCTATAATATCATGCGATTTCCGAAGGTTTTTAAGAGTACACGTGTCATTAAACTCGAAGAAAACTACCGCTCGACGCAGCCTATCCTCTCCCTCACTAACAACATTATAAAAAATGCGGTGGAGAAATACACAAAAACACTCTTTACCAGCATTGAAGGCGATATCCTGCCCAAACTTTTTGCTGCCAGAGATGAGCGGGAGGAAGCCGGCTTTGTGGTCAGAACCATCAAGAAACTGCAGAACCAGGGGATTGATATAGAAAATATCGCTGTGCTCTTTCGGTCCGGGTTTCACTCCTATAAGCTTGAACTTGAACTGGCAGCTGAAAACATCGATTTTGAAAAGCGTGGTGGATTAAAACTCACGGAGTCGGCACATATGAAAGACGTGCTGGCTTTTCTGCGCGTTCTGGTCAATCCACAGGATAACCTCTCCTGGAATAGGATTCTACTCCATCTGGAAAAGGTTGGCCCGAAAACAGCCCAGAAGATCACAGCCTCTATTTCCACCGCAGATGATCCATTTGCTGCTCTGGCAAGATACCCTGCCGGGAAGACCTGGAAGGCGTCTTTTGTAAAATTGCTGGATCTCCTCAAACAGTTGCGTTCCGGCAGTCAAAACCCTTCTGCTCTGTATGAGAAGGTGCAGAACTATTATCAGCCGATCTTTCAGCAAATTTACGCAGACGACTTCCCAAAACGTCAAAAAGACCTCGATCAGCTCAGTTCAATTATGAAAGGGTATGAGGAACTTCAGCCATTCATCGACGATACCACTCTCGATCCGCCGGAAACCGTATCATTGAATGCCGGCAGTATGAAACGACTGGTGCTTTCAACCATTCATTCATCAAAGGGGTTGGAATTTGATGCGATTTTCATCATCGGTGTTGCTGATGGCCGCTTTCCCCATGCGTCCGCTGGAGTCGGTGAACAGTGGGAAGAGGAAAGAAGATTGCTCTATGTTGCGACAACCCGTGCAAAAGAATATCTCTATCTGACATATCCTCGACTGCTGATGACCCCGGATCGACAATTTAAGCATGTCGGGATGTCACCGTTTCTCGGTGAACTGGATGCAGGGCTTTTCCAGAGAGTGGGCGAACAGCTTTTAAATGATTATAAGACGATCTCCCGTCCTGAAGTTTCGGCTATAAATCATCAGCCGGTACGAAGAAAACAAAAAAAACTCAATATGTCCGATTTCTCAAAAGGGTGCAAGGTGAGCCATCCTTTCTTTGGTGAGGGTACAGTGGTGAAGCTTTCAGATGGGCGATCTCTGGATGTCCATTTTGACAGGCATGGGATGAAGACACTGCATCTCGATTATGCAAAACTGAAACGACTTTAGTACCTTACTCCAGAACCACTGCACGAAAAAACAAGAAACTGAAGAATGTATCATGAAATTATGTGGTTACGCACACCACCAAGGTACTTATACCCCCTTGTGGGGTGTTAGTACCTTACTCCTGAAGTTAGAAATAGTATGGAAAATTGATATGACCTACAATGAAGTGCTGGCCTACCTTGACCGGCTGCAGATGCATAAAATCAAATTGGGGCTTGATGCAATGCTGTCATTTTTGGGCAGCGTTGGCAGACCTGAAAAGAGCTTGAAATTTGTACACGTCGCTGGAACCAATGGTAAAGGTTCCGTCTGTGCATCACTATCTGAAATACTGTCGTGTGCCGGTTATAGCGTAGGAGTTTACACTTCTCCGCACCTGAGCTCTGTGCGGGAACGGTTCAGGATTGGCAATCAGTATATCAGCGAGGAGGAGTTTGCCGATCTGGGGACAAGAATATGCAGAATACTGGGGCAGGACCATATCACCTATTTTGAATTTACTACGGCTATCGGGCTTCTCTGGTTTTCTGAAACTGATGTGGATCTTGTTCTGTTGGAAACCGGTTTGGGCGGGAGGCTGGACGCCACGAATATTGTAACACCGCTGGTTTCTATTATTACCAGTATAAGCATGGATCATGAGGCTTATCTGGGTAATACTCTGACAGCTGTTGCCGGTGAGAAGGCGGGGATTATTAAAAAGGGAGTCCCCGTTGTTTCCGGGGCAAAACAACCGGAAGCTGCGGCTGTTATCAGGCGGGTCAGTGGTGAAAAAAATGCACCTCTTTTCTGTCTTGGTCAGGATTTTGACTATATAGAAGGGGATGACCAGACATGGCGGTGGGTAGGCGCAAAAGCCTTTGGGGAGCAGGAGGTTGTTGGCTTGGGTGGCGCGCATCCCAGCCTTGCCCACAGGGAAAACGCCTCTCTGGCAATTGCTGCTTTGAAACTATTGGAACATTTTGATTTTAAAGCAAATATAAGCAACATTAGAACGGGGATTTCGACGGTGAAATGGCCGGGGAGAATGGAATATTTCGAGCAGCCTCTTATCAGTGGGAATGGAGTTGATAAGAAGGGTAAAGTACGTCGATATCTTCTCGATGGAGCACATAACCTTGACGGCGTCAAGAATTTGGCAAAAACCCTGAAGCTGGAATTTGAGTATGAAAATCTGTTCTGTATCTGGGGTGCAATGGCGGACAAAGACCTCGTGGGTACCTTGTCCCTGATCGCTCCTATGGCGGACCAGCTCATTCTCACCCAGGCCGATGGTGAACGTTCTGCATCGGTAGAATATATCCATTCCTATCTGCCGGATGAGAAGAAGGAATGTGCATATTTGATACCTGAAGGAGCGGATGCTCTGGCTCTGGCTCAGTGTAAGGCAAACGACAAGGATCTCATTGTTATTGGAGGGTCTCTCTACCTTGTTGGAGCCATGCGTTTTCTTCTGCTGGGGGACCTCGTGTAAGTCATGAAAGAAATTTTTCATTTTGACACACTGAATGAGGATGAAATACGCACCGAACGCGCTAAAGCGCGCGAGTTTCGTAAAACGCGATGGTGGCAGCAAAAGACTGCGTCCGGACTATGTCATTACTGTGGCGTGAACATAGCACACCGGAATATTACGATGGATCACCTTGTGCCACTGGCACGTGGAGGGCGGAGTACAAAAAATAATTTGGTACCATCATGCAAAGGCTGTAATAATAAAAAGAAAAATATGTTGCCTCTTGAGTGGGAAGAGTATCTTGAAAAGAAGAAATGAACCATCTTATACTCGCTTTTTCCTTTTGAACCTGTTAGAAGTTATTTCATATCCATCCCATTCTGTAAGGTTATTTGAATAAAGTTTGAAATATGGATGAGATAAAGAGTGGTTTAATGTCTTATTCCTCGAGTGGGCGGGTAGCTCAGCTGGATAGAGCGTTGGCCTCCGAAGCCAAAGGCCGCGGGTTCGAATCCCGCCTCGCTCACCAATAAATACAAGCATCTAGCGAATTGTCGTTGGATGCTTTTTTGTTTTCCCCCACTGCTGCCCCCACCTTTTGGAAGTAAAAAACCCGATCCAGATATATACCTGAACCAGGTTCAATTCTTTTGTTTCACTCTGCCAGAAAAATGTAAGACTGGTGTGCTACTGCGGCAATCACGACATCTAGTTGTAGGCTCATACAGATTTCCATAACCAATTTTTTAAAGTACGATGAAATGATCTTAAATTCTCCCAACGTCGGTAGGTTAAAATGCCTTTGCGACACGCGGTGACGGATGTAGAATTTCCCATAAGCCGAAGAAAGAGAGAGGCAGTTCTGTGAACTTTTGAGTTTCCTTTCAAACCATCGCGTTCACATGAAGAGAATCATTAATCGGTCATCTTTTTTTCAAGGAGTCAAAAATGCCAACACCCGATCAATGCAAGGCAACATATCACTCTGGAATTGGTGAACTACTGACAGCAGCTTACCGGCGTGAGTTCTCAATGCTGGAAAAAGGCAGGTGTAAGACCAAATTTCCTACTTTTGATGAATGGTATGCAACGCTGAATGCGGATCAGCGGCAGCGTGTTGATAAGGTTCTGATTGCGGAATATGGAGAGTGAGAGGGAATAAAGTGTAGAAAGCGAGACTCAATCTGACATGCTATGAATATCAAATTTCATAATATCTGGCTGTCATCGCTATAGTTGTCGATCCGAAGATTTACAGGAATAGTCTAAACTTGAAGCATTGGTAGAAAAATAAGATCTTCGAGATGGCAATATTAACGCTCGCATCAGCGGCGCGGCTTTGCCGCGTCCGACCACATGAGATTGTTAGCGTTTATCTCACGATGTCTCTTGATATTCTGACCATATGTCTGACAACAACTGGGCAGCCGGAGGAATATTGTTGATACTGCCACAGCCTGTTCCCGCATATAGGCAGCACTCTAAAATATGACCCTTTGTTGTCTCCACTGGAGGTGAGTCGTCGTATCGAATTATCGTATCGTATGCACTGCCTTCGGCAAGAACTTCATCTTCTCCGGGGCGTTGTCCCGGTTGTGGGCAGCCTGCTGTTTCCCAATCATCCAAAGTTTTGTTGCGTAGCACACGGTGAGAGGCATTGGGCCAATGACCATTAAAGCATTGCGTAAATATTGAATCTGCTGGCCTCGCTTCGACAAGAGCTTGCTTGTAATCCGGATGCGCAAAGCTTTCAACTGTTGCGACAAAGCGGGTGCCAAGCATCACTGCACTGGCGCCTAGGTCTAAAGCCCACGCCAGGTCTTTTCCATTCGACAGACCGCCCGCAGCTACGATTGGTACCGAGCCAGCTATCTCAACTACGGACGGTAACAATTCTGACAACGCGGTTGTTGACTGAACATGACCGCCGGCCTCAACACCCTGGCAAATAATAAAATCCGCACCGTCATCGATTGCCTGTTTGGCACCCGCCCTCGTTCCAACTTGAACGCCGACGATCGAATTATGCTTATGTACCTTCTCAATCAATTTACCCGGTTGTCCCCATGAGAAAGTAATTGCTGGAGCCCCGGCCTCAAGCGCTGCTTCAAACGAAACTAGCGGGAACACTAATACAAAATTAGCGAAAAATAAGTTGTCAGTACTATCACGTAGTTTCCTGATTCGTTTCACGGCAACATCAGATTTCGTCCAGGTCAAAGCTAGTGATCCCATTCCCCCTGCGTTAGAAACCGCCGAAGCAAGGTTGGTAGAGGCAATACTTCCAATGGGTGCTTGCAGGATCGGGTATTTCAGATTGAGAAAGGTCACTGCTCCATCTCCTCCTTTAAGTTGTGAAAGCTAACGTCTTGGAGATCAGCGGCGGCCGAAGGCCGTCTGCTGTATCGGCTTGTTCGGTTGCGCTCGTCGACTCTTTTCTCTGGCAAACAGGTCTATTCTCCCTGGTCCATCCTTGCTATGGAGCTGGCCACGAATCGGCCCACGGTTGCTGGCGATAGATGTAAGTAGAGCATGGGCTCGATGAGCTCGAGCTCCAGTACTGACAACCGACCTTCAACTCTGACCAAATCTATTCGGGCATAAAGAAGGTCAAACGGGAGCTTCGTTAGCATCTCCTTTACTCCCAGCAGGTCGCCAGGCAGCGGCTGAGCGGACTCAATCGTACCCCCGTGATTCCATGCGCTCGATAGTCACCGGCAGCTGGCTTTTTCAGTAAGACATGACCGCGCCACTCCTGGGCAACCATGCGCACTAGGTCTGCAATATCGCTCGATGCCGAGTAGGTTGGCACAATGGGAATATCCCAGCTCGCGAGATCCAAGAGATAGCTCTTATCGCTGTTCCACTTAACAGCCTCGATTGGGTTGAACAGCGCACACGACGAGGCTTCGATGTTTCCCAGCGCGGCCAAAAAACTCTCGCGGTGATCGATGTAGTCCCAAGTGCTGCGAATCAGAGCGAGATCGAACTCATCCCAATTGATCTGGCGGTCCCGCCAGACGACAGACCTCGCTTGCACTCCTTGCCTTGCGAATTCCTCAATGATCAGGTGGTCGTCCGTGAAGAGTGCCTCCACATCCGCGATGTCCCAAGTCACGAAACTCGGTAGGTTCTCGCATCGAAGGACAGCTACACGCTTTGGAAGAGTCATTCAAACCTCACAAGGCCAAGCGGCCGAACATGATGATGCATCGGTTTATCCGGTGCATTGTTTTGCTATTATATATTTCGAAACAAGAGTCAAGAGCAGATTTGGCCCCTTTATGAGTCGTTAATTTACTCATTCTTAAAGTTAACTAGTTTTTGTCTTTGTGTATTCACATTTAATTCAAACACATCTGGTCTTGAGTAGTGGCCCGAAGGATCGAAATTCTGCCTTTCTTTTCTTACTTCGTTTAGATTGATGGTTGCGGTAACTACCACTTCCTTTCCCACAATAGGTTCAATAACCCAACTACCGTCAGGGGCCGCAATGCATGAGCCACCATCACCTAACAACTCATTGGCATTTTGCTTTATTAATACGTGATGAGGAATATCGTTTTCGATATCTTCTTTACGCAACACCCCCGAAACGGATAAAACATACATGCGATTTTCTTTTGCAATATGTCTTGTCAAATCAATGGTATTGCTAACATTTCCCGGCCATACAGCAACATGTAAGTTTTCCCCTTGTGCATATAGAGCGGTACGTGCGAGAGGCATCCAGTTTTCCCAGCAGTTTAATCCTCCCACAGTAAAATTATTAAGCGAATGAACTTTTAGACCATTTCCATCGCCAATGCCCCAAGCCAAACGCTCTTCGTATGTTGGCATCAACTTTCTGTGAATGGACTGAATGAGCCCCGTTTTATCTATGTAGAGCAAACTACAATAAATGCTATGTCCGCCACGATCACCGGCTCTTTCGGCACAACCTAAGTACACGGCGATCGCATTTTTTTTCGCTAATGCACAAATGCTTTTCAGATCCCCCCGTTCAATACTTACCGCTTCATCCAGATAATGTGCAAAAAGTTCTTTTTGTAATGTGCTGTTAAATCTTGCTCCATCAGTTAGCTCCAACCAAAAGGGATAACCTGGAAGCAGCGTTTCGCCAAAACAAACTAACTCAGCGTTTTGCAATGTAGCTTTCTCTATAGACTCTTCAATCTTTTTTATTGTCGCTTTTTTGTTAAGCCATTTAGGAGCAATTTGAGCAATAGCAATGTTTAGTGTGTCATTCATCTGTTGTTTATTATCCTTAATGTTTCTTTGGGCAATTGGTATTATTGCTGTCACAAGCGAACAACAAAGAGCAAGCACTGGTAATCAGTGTTTTTTTTGACATCATTAGCCCTTATTGTTGTACATCTCGGATTTCCTCTCAGTGAATAGCACCGCTCAACTGAAATTCTACCTTCACAGTAGACAGGTTAACTTAATGAAATAGTAAAACATTCAGACCTTCGAGTTGGCAATATTTACACCATGCTAACCGGCACGAAGCAGAAGCGACGCTGAGCGTCCGAATCAGCGATAGCAATATTTTTATGCATGAAATATATGAAATCAGTTTCCATCCACGATAAATAACGTGCATTCGGCATTTTTTAAACGCATAGGTTTTACAGGAGCATATTCATCTGAGTCAACAAATGCCTGAGCGCTTTTTACATCGGGAAACTCAATGATTACAACCCTGCTGGGCGTCCAGAGCTCTGTTTGCCTAACGTCCATCGCTCCCCCTCTAACTCGATAAATACCTCCGAACTTTTCTGCAATTGGCTTCGCAAGCATTTTATATTTTTCATATTCCTCAAAATTATTGATCTTTGTGTCAACAACAAGATATGCACTCATAT
>CAXMTO010000253.1:0-6265 GCA_964196355.1 uncultured Myxococcota bacterium | reverse complement strand
AAAAGTACAGAATATGGCTAAGGCCTGCATCCTGCTATCTATTTATCAACTTGAATAACTGCATTATTATTAAGGAAACGTACCCGTGGCAGAAGAAAGCAGTTCAGGCGGAGAAAAGACAGAAGCGCCGTCGTCGAAACGGCGTGAAGACTTTCGCAAGAAGGGACAGGTCGCTCAGAGTAAAGAGGTACAGACTGCTTCCCTGTTCACTATAGTTCTACTTTTCTGGCTTTTTTATCTGCCATCCTTCTGGAAAGGTTTAACCGGCTTGATATTCTCCATCTGGCAATCCATTGGAGATTACACCATTACAAGCGTATCCACGATTAACCTCGCTATATTTCTTTTAAAGGAAATTGGTCTTCTTCTCGCACCACTCTTCATTCTTGTTCTCATCATCGGTTTTTTTTCCAGTGTATTTCAATTTGGCTGGCTGCTGACCGCAAAACCTCTGATGCCGGATTTGTCAAAACTTGACCCGATCAAAGGCTTCGGTCGTTTTTTTTCAAAAAAATCCTTGATCGAAGTCATCAAATCGCTGCTTAAAGTCATACTGGTAGGCTGGGTTGCCTACTCCACAGTCTTTGATAATTTTGACCAGGCCTTGATTCTGACAGATACAACTATAGGAACCACCGTCTCTTTTCTAGGCAAAACAGCAGCTCTTATCCTTGCTAAAGTCTGCGCAATTCTCATATTTATTGCTTTTCTCGATTTTCTCTTTGTCAAATGGGAAATGGAAGAGAAGATGAAAATGACCAAACAAGAGGTCAAGGAAGAATTTAAAGAAAGTGAGGGCGACCCCCATCTTAAATCCCAGATACGTTCGATTCAGCAGGAAATGGCGCGAAAACGAATGATGGCGGATGTGCCTCAGGCAGATGTTATTGTAACAAATCCCACGCATATTTCTGTAGCCATCCGATATGATTCATCGGAGATGGAATCGCCTGTAATACTCGCTAAAGGCGCAGATTTCATCGCCATGAAAATTAGAGAGATTGCTCGAGAACACGAAATCCCCCTGGTGGAAAATCCTCCGGTGGCTCGGTTATTGCATAAACTTGATATAGGTGAATCGATCCCGGAGGATCTTTTCAAGGCAATTGCAGAAATATTAGCCCATGTTTACTCACTGTCACCCCACAAGGGGGTATAACTACCTTGAATGGGTATAAGTACCTTGGTGGTATATGTAACTATATAATTTTAAAACATATTACTCATTTTCTTGTTTTTATGACAGGGTTTCTGGAGTAAGGTACTAACACCGGTTAACGGTAAAAATCCCTGCACTCTTTTCAGTATCAGCTTTATGGGTATAAGTACCTTGGTGGTATATGTAACCACATAATTTTAAAACACATTACTCAGTTTCTTGTTTTTTATGACAGGGTTTCTGGAGTAAGGTACTAAAAGGCAACAGCATTAATGGAACTCACCAGCGTACAAAATAGATTAACGAACCTACCGATAAAGCAGCTTCTTTATCGCAGTGATATTATCGCGGCCCTGGGACTGGTTTCTATCCTGATGATTATGATCATCCCCCTCCCCTCGATCGTCCTTGATCTTTTTTTGTCAATGAACATCACTATCGCACTGCTCATCCTGATTGTCAGCCTCTACACAGTGAAGGCGATTGAATTTTCAATTTTCCCTTCAATCCTGCTTACTACCACACTTTTTCGTCTTTCACTCAATGTTGCATCGACTCGACTGATCCTGCTTCATGGCGATGAAGGTCCAGGAGCCGCGGGATCTGTGATTCAGTCCTTTGGTCAATTTGTTGTAGGCGGCAACTATGTTGTTGGAATTGTTATGTTCGCAATTTTAGTTCTCATAAACTTCATGGTTATCACAAAAGGTGCCGGCCGCGTTGCTGAAGTTGCAGCCCGTTTCACCCTTGATGCCATGCCTGGTAAACAGATGGCCATAGATGCCGATCTCAATGCCGGTCTCATTAACGAAGACGAAGCCAGGACACGCCGGGAAGAGATCGCGAGTGAAGCGAGTTTTCACGGCGCTATGGATGGTGCATCTAAGTTTGTAAAAGGTGATGCCATCGCCGCCATCATAATAACCCTGATTAATATTGGTGCCGGATTTGTCATTGGTGTTGTGCAAAAGGGTATGCCGATGGCTGAAGCTGCTGCAAATTACACAATTCTCACTGTCGGTGACGGACTGGTCGGGCAGATACCTGCTCTTATTATTTCCACAGCTGCGGGTCTCTTAGTTACCAGATCAACCGGCAAGAAAGATTTCGGCAGTGATCTCAAAAACCAGTTTTCCCGATATGCCATCGCATTATGGGTGGTTTCAGCGATTCTCCTTATATTTGCCTTTATCCCTGGTCTGCCTTTTTTCCCCTTTCTCATTATGTCTCTTTCTCTCGGCTCCATGGCCTACATGGTAGACAAATCTAAAAAGGAAGAACGGAAAATTTCTGAAGCACCAGTTGAAGAAGCAGTAACTCACAGAGAGGAAAATTATGAAGAGATGCTCAATGTAGATCTGCTGCAACTCGAAGTCGGATATGGCCTGATCCCGTTCGTCGATTCGGCTCAGGATGGTGAACTGCTTACCCGTATACAGTCAATACGTAAACAATTTGCCATGAACACCGGTTTTATTGTTCCTCCCGTTCACATAAAAGACAACCTTCAGCTTTCTCCAAACCAGTATTGCTTCTCGCTCAAAGGCGTTAAAATTGCAGAAGCTGAAATGCTGCCGGGTCATTTTATGGCCATGGATCCGGGAATGGTCACTGAAACTATACAGGGTATTGCTACCACAGAACCGGCCTTCAATCTGCCGGCTATATGGATTACAGAGGACAAAAAAGATCGCGCCCAGATTGCCGGCTACACCGTCGTAGACTGCACTACGGTCATGGCTACCCATATCAGTGAAATCATTAAACAGTATGGCCACGAGCTGATTGGCCGGCAGGAAGTCCAGGGGCTGCTTGATAATCTGGCAAAAAGCTATCCTAAGCTGGTTGAAGAACTTGTACCTGCAACTGTCTCTTTAGGTACAATCATGCGTATCCTGCAGAACCTGCTCAAAGAGAATGTTTCCATCAGAGACTTGAGAACAATTCTTGAAACCATTGCCGACTGGGCCGGAGTCACCCAGGACACCGATATTCTGACTGAATATGTCCGCCATGCCCTTTCCAGGACAATCAGCAGTGAGCTCGCAGCTGATGGTGTCATCCCTATTATCACGCTGGCTAAACCAGTGGAAGATGCCATTCAAAGCGCAGTTCAACACAAAGAAACAGGGAGCTATCTTGCAATCGATCCGGCAATCGCCCAAACGATTCTGGACTCGGTTGGTCAGTCGATTTCACTTTTTGACGGCGGCAGCCGACCAACCCTGCTGGTGGCTCCTCAAATCAGACCCCATGTCAGGAGTTTAACTGAGCGTTATTATCCTGCGCTTACGATCATTTCCCATAACGAAATAACTCCAAACCTTAAAGTTAGATCTCTCGGTACGGTGAAACTGCATGCAAGTTAAAGTTTTTGAATCAGCGGATATGACCTCGGGGCTCAAAATGGTGAAAAAAGAGCTTGGACCTGATGCACTTATAATATCAACCAGAACTGTGAGAAATGGGAAGCTGGGCTTACTCGGGAAGCCGACACTTGAAATCACGGCTGCAATCGACACAGCCATTCCGAGTAATCATTCGTATAAGGATACAATTCCTGACACATTCAGGCTTGAAGGCGAGAATCAACGATCCGGATTCAACCATGTTGTTGACCAGTCACTTGATCACCTTCTGCAGGAAAGTCCAATTGATCCGAGGGCAGATCAAGACGATTTTTCTCTTCATCCCTCACCAAAATCCCTGGCTGCCAGTGCCTTTTTTGCAGACGAGGTCACGGAACTTAAAAATCTCGTCAAAAGCCTCTCTGAAGAAGTTTCACACTTATCCAGGAGGAATGAAAGGAGTGACTCTCCGTCAATTGCTCAGCACGCAGACGGTTTACACCAACAGGAAGCAGTGATCCGTGCCATGCTCAATGGCAAAGGGATTAACAATGATACATCGAATAACATAACCGCCCTTTTGTACGAGACTCTAACTGAAGAGGAATTGACCGACAGTAAAATTGTAACCTCAACAATTATTCAGACCATACAAAAGCTGCTCCACACGGCTCCACCCTCATTCGGTCCCAGTGGTGATCAGCAGCGTATTGCCTTTGTTGGTCCTACCGGTGTCGGAAAAACGACAACACTTGCTAAAATTGCTGCATCCTATCTTGCTGCCCACTCCCACTCAATCGCTCTTATTACCATCGATACCTATCGAATAGCAGCGGTAGAACAACTTAAAGTATACGGTGAGATCATGCGTCTGCCTGTCGATGTGGTTATCACTCCTGTACAGCTGAAGCTGGCTATCGAAAAGCACCAGGATAAAGATCTCATTCTTATTGATACAGCAGGTAGAAGCCCTAAAGATGGACTCTGTATTGCCGAGCTCGCACCTTTTCTCAGCCCGGAACTCAACATTGACAAACACCTCGTGCTCTCTGCCACGACCAGAGAAATTGAGCTTTTAAACACAATTGAAAGATTTAACACCCTCGGAATAACGAACACCATATTCACTAAAACTGACGAATGTTCAAATCTAGGCATACTGTTAAATATCCAGACCCAAAACAGTAATCCTCTATCCTATGTGACAAATGGTCAACGGGTTCCGGAAGACCTCGTTGAGGTTTCACAAAACAGAGTAGCAGAACTCATTATGTCACAAAATGAAGGACTATTGCATGACTAATACATCTCATACCACTGCAGATCAGGCACAAACGCTGAGAGGTTTAAATTCTTCTCATCGTTCAGCCTCTTTTAAAGCTGAGAGTAACCGTATTACCAACGTATACTCGATTACCAGCGGTAAGGGAGGCGTAGGAAAAACTGCTGTAGTTTCTAATCTCGCTTATGCTCTTGCTTCTCAGGGAAAACGGGTCCTCATACTCGACGCCGATCTCGGTTTAGCAAATATTGATGTCGTGTTCGGTCTAACCCCGGCTCATAATCTAAACCACTTTTTTTCGGGAGAACAGGAGCTGCATAATATTCTGATAGAAGGTCCTCTCGGAATAAAAATTCTTCCGGCCGGCTCCGGTATCCAGAATTTCACCAGACTTGAAAACCATCAAAAGATACGCCTTCTCGACGGGCTCGACTCCATGAACAACCATTTCGACTATGTTTTAATCGATACAGAAGCCGGGATTTCAGAAAATGTCACCTACTTCAACACAGCAGCTCAGGAGATACTGATTGTTACAACGCCAGAACCTACTGCAATTACAGATGCATACGCACTTATGAAACTGCTCTCAGTTCAATATCATGAGAAAAAATTTAACCTGCTGGTTAATCAGATTAGGACTGAAGATGATGCCCTTGATGTCTATAAAAAGTTAACGATGGTTTCTAACAGGTATCTTGATATATCCATTGACTATCTCGGGTCCATCCCGGAAGACCGCCAAATGGTGGACGCTATACGAAAGCAAAAGGTTATAAGCGAATTGCTGCCGGCATCAAAAGTCAGTTTGGCCTTTAGTCAGCTTGCCAGTCGTATTTGCGCTGAGCCTCCCCAGGTGTATCCCAAAGGTAATATCCAGTTCTTCTGGAACAAATTGCTCAATATTGGCGGCAGAGGGTAATAAACGATGCTCTACGATCAAACGCCTCTTAGTGATGATAAATCTCAACTTATTCGGGATAATCTTTATCTCGTCGATATAATTGTCGGACGTATGATTACTCAGGTACCATCTTTTATGGACAGAGATGATATGAAAAGTGCCGGAATGGTCGGACTACTCGATGCTTCAAATAAATTTGATCCCTCAAAAAATATCCTCTTCAAGACCTTTGCGGAATACAGAATTCGTGGTGCAATACTCGATGAAATGCGAAAGCTCGACTGGTTTTCCAGATCACTTCGAGATAAGCAGAACAGGATTGGCAAAACCCTTGCGGCGCTTGAACTGAAATTGGGCAGAGACCCTGAAGACCATGAAGTAGCCCTGGAAATGGAATTATCACTTGATGATTACCGCACAATGCTCAGTCAGGTGGGCCATCTCGGCGGTGTCAGTCTCAATGAAACCCTTGATCACTCTCATGAAGGCAGGTCTTTTCTGGATACTCTTGCAGACCAGCGAGCAGACAATAAACCGGGAAAAAGAATTGAAGACCTTGAATTGACAGAACG
>CAXMTO010000252.1:0-29024 GCA_964196355.1 uncultured Myxococcota bacterium | reverse complement strand
CTGGATGACTTGGGCTACTCTAACCTGGAACTTGGTATGGTGCTCGGGGCTTTTGCTCTTGGGGTTTTGGTGTTTCGGCCCCTTGCCGGCAAGGTGACGGATCGTCGGAGTCGTCGCCTCTCGCTCTTGATAGGATTGACGATTTTCATTATCGCTCCTCCGTTGTATTTGGTGAACGATTCATTTATGTACCTGCTTGGCGTTCGGTTCTTTCATGGTATTGGTATCACCTTTTTCACTACCTCCTCGCCAACCTTGATTGCTGATATTGCTCCTGTCCATCGTCGGGGGGAAATTTTAGGGCAAATGAGTATTGCCTCTACATTGTCCATGGCATTAGGGCCGTGGTTTGGGGTGACCCTGTATACTCATTTTGGTATGAGCTACGCTCTGCTGGTGTCTTCATTAGTGGGTATTGTTGGGCTTGTGCTTGTCCTGTTTATTCATGAGCCCATATTTGATCGATCCGCCCGAAAATCTATAACCTATAGGGAGGTGATTTTTAAAAGGGTGGTTGTGGTTTCTTCTGCCATTGTTTTGGTGGAAGGAATGATTTTCGGTGGAATTTTCACCTTCCTACCCCTGATGTTGAAGGGTGAAAGGGCTGTTAATGCAGGACTCTTTTTTTTGGCAGCTTCAGCGGTGATTGTGTGCTGCCGGTTTTTCGTTTCCCGTTTTTCAGATACCTACGGTCGAGGCCCGATGTTTTTCTACCCTTTCCTTATCTTATTGCTGTCTATTGTATTTGTCTCCAAAATAACAACGCTGACCGTTTTACTTGTTGCAGCCTTGCTCTATGGCATTGGTTCTGCCCTCTGTGCGCCGACTTTGACTGCTTTAATGGCGGATAACACTGAACCACAGGATCGAGGTAGAGTTTATAGTTTTTTCTATGGTGCTTTTGATTTCGGTGTGCTGTCAGCGGGAGTTTTTTTAGGATACCTTGCAGACCTGGTTGGTTTCTCCTTGATGTTTTTGTGTCTTGCCGGGGTAGGACTGTTGGCGGTATTCATATTCATGGTAACTATCAAACCCGGGTGTTTCCGTTCTCTCAACTGGACGTTAAGAGGGAAAGGTATATAACCAGGCACTCGATGACTATAAAGGGGACAAGTTTTCAAAACACTGAGGTATAGATTTGTTCCTGAATATCTTAGATTATCCCCCATGAAAAGTTGCTCCATTCCAAGTAAACCTAATGACTGATACTGCTTTCGTAAGAAGGGTTGATAATGGTAGTGTGAATCTCTTGAGAGTCCATTTCTACATTATTTACACCTTCTTCCTTTAAAGTTCTGGTTTCCACAAAGCCGAAAGCCTATCACGTTTTAGCTTGCTACCCGTCCTAGATGTTTCCAGTATACGTATCAAAAACTCTGCAAAGTTTTACTGCGAATAGTAGGAATTCTGACACAGGGGAAAACAGTTATTTGCAAAACGGAATAACTGTTCTTATATGCAAATTATGCACGAACCAGGATTGACAAAATCAGCTCCAAACTGACCTTTGGCTCTGCCGCCAATATTTCATCGAATGATGTAGTGTATACGCCCTTGCATGGGCAAACGATCTCGCTCATCCTCTGCTGTTTTTGAGCTGGTTTCACAATGAACAGCTGAATCCTTTTCGAGACATGTTGTGAAAACGAAAAATATGTAAATCAGAAAAGATTTCCGATTTGCCAGAAGGTAACCAATGAATGTGGTAAACGTTGATGGGAGAATGGGTGTTAACCTCCCTGTGTCATTTGAGGGCGTTCAGGAAACATCTAAAGTTGAGGTTTTTCTTAAATGGGTTAAGTTGGCAAAGAATATAATATATCTAACCTAGTAATTCGAAAACCATGTTTTTGAACTGTCGGCAAAATATTGACAAAAGGATGGCTGGCTTGGCACATCCAGTACAAAATGTGCCAAGCCATTTATTGTCTCCTATTTAGTAGCAACACAAAAAGTTACTGACCTGGAACTACACATTTCAGAATCTGGGATAACACTATCATAGCATACAGTAGCACTGAAACCTGCCGAAGACATAATCTCACCAAGATCGGAATGGGAAAATGTATGTATCCAGAACCGATAAACTTCTGTTCCACCGTCTTCATCAATAACGATATGCTGGCTCAAGGTCACTTTCTGCTTTTCATAATAAAATGACTCTGTGAGCGCCAGGTAGTGATGATTCCTCCAAAAACCTTTTTCGGACAGTTCCCAATCCTTTGTTGCTGGTTCCTGTACTTCAGAATTTTCATTCAGTACATCAAAAATAAATGTTCCACCAGGCTTTAACGCTCGATAAATGTTGCCGAGAAGGGTATTCCGCTGGTCAGGAGTCAGGACACCGAAATCGGTAAATATCAACAAGATAAGATCATATCTGTTTTTCTCTTCAAGCTTCAGATAGTCTTGTTGCATATAAGAAATATTCAACTTTTCCCTAATTGCAGACTCCTTTGCGTATTGGATTGAGTTGGCGGAAAAGTCCATGCCCGTAACAAGATGCCCACGCTCTGCAAGCTTTTCTGCATACAATCCTGGACCACACCCAAGGTCGAGAATATTCAAACAATCGCCGGGAACCTTGTTTAAGATCCATTCGATTGTAGAGGAGATGGTGGTTTCTTTCCTGCTGGCCAGTTCTATATCTTGACTCAAATGAGTCGCAAGAAGTTGGGTAGATATATATTCATCCACCCACATCAATGCTGTGCCTGGAGTATAGATTTCTGGTTTTCGTGCTGTATTTATTAGTTTTTTAATGTTCATGATAACCTATGTTTTCCGGATCATTACACACATACGACGCGAAAAATGATAACGCCTCTCTGTATTGATGCGGACGTGAAGATAAATTGATTGAAAGTCAGCGCAGATAGACAATGTCCTCCTTGAGGACACACTTCACCTATATGAGGTGTACTATCTCTCGGCTTCCTCTTGTCGGATTTAAAAGGGGTGATATGTGGTTATGCGGTTTTCATGATGCCGCATCGTATAATGGAGATTAGGCAGGTCGTCAAGTGTTTTTGTTATTGCGTTGTTACTTAATGGTAAAAACGTGTGTTCATTGACCGTTAAATGAAAATTCAAGGGGTGTTTGGCTATAGCCACTCCAGTGTTCTGGACGTATACTCAGGAATAGTATCAAGCTGACGAGTCTATCGATTTTCTTACATTGGCAATATAAACCATATACCTCAAGGTCGGTTGTAGACCAACAAATCTGAATAGGGGGATTTTTCTATTGAGATTTCGTTGGATAGTTTTTTAAAGTCTAGGTATCTTTTCTGGATAACAATCGGACAATCCAGATTAGATAGATCTGCCAGAAATTTTAACTGGCCACATTGTGCTCTTATGGGTGGAGGATTATGGAACAGAGGTTACTAGGTCAGACGGGGATTGCTATTGGAAAGGTTGGAATATCCTCCAGTTATGGAGCCGACTGTGCAGTGTTTGAGGCAGCTTTGGAGCGGGGATGCAACTACTTCAACTGGGGAACCTTTATCCGTGGCAGATCCAGGGAGTTTAAAAAGTTCATGCGTGTGCTGGCTGAAAACGGCAGGCGGGATAAAATTGTATTAGGTCTAATCTGCTACTCGCACTCTGTTTTTTTGGGTAACCGTGCTATTTGCTCTGCACTTCGTCAATTGCATACCGATTATATTGATACTCTTATCCTCGGCTATTTCTCCAAGCGTCCGCCGCAACGCCTGATTGATTGGGCGCAGGAGTTGAAGCGCAAAGGGGTAGTCCGGGCCATTGGCATGACAACACATAACCGGAAGGTTGTCGTCCCTTTGGCTGAAGAAGGCGTTATTGACTACTTTCATATCCGCTACAATGCCGTGCACCGTGGTGCCGAGCAGGATATTTTTGCCCACCTTAGTATGGAGAGAAGACCGGGACTCGTCTCTTTTACAGCCACCTGCTGGGGAAAACTACTAAAAGAGAAAAACCTCTCTGCCGGTGAGCGGTTACCGACAGCAGGAGACTGTTACCGCTTTGTGCTGGCGAATTCAATGTTGGATGCCTGTATGATGGGAGTGAGAAACATGACTATGCTTGAAGAGAATCTGCAGGAAATTGAAGAAGGTCCCTTGGATACAGAGCAGTTAGATGCCATGCGCAGGATTGGTGATCACCTCTATGGAAAGTCTCGTTAGGAGAGATCACTGAGAATTATTAAGAGATACATTCAGGAAACATCTTCACTAAGTAACACTGACAATAATTTGAAGTTGCCAGTGCTATTTTTCGATATTGCCTAACGTCCATTATTCCTATATACCATTACAATTTGCTGGATAGACGGTTTCTGCATAACCCCTTGTTATGTCTGTTTTTATTAATATGAAATGCTGGGTGTCTTGTGTAAATAGTTATTATCTGCCAACTGCCTTAACATAAAATCGGCAGTATCCGCGCGTGAAATTTTGCTCGTGACTGTTTTGTTATCAGCTGTAAAGCCTTGCTGGTAAGAACCTGTGTGCTCACCGTCGGTTAAAGCTGCAGGGCGAGCAATTATCCAATCCAGGTGGCTCTCTTTGATAGAGTTTTCCTGAATCTCGTGATCCGCCCACACGCGGCGTAGCATGAATGGAACAATGAGATATTTCATAAGGAACGGCAGTGTGTCACTACTGTCGCCAACGCCTGCAGATGATTGGCAAATGAATCGCTTGACACCAGTTTTTTCCATAGCACGGATAATGTTTTTTGTGCCGTTTGCCCGCAAATTACTTTTGTCCATAATAGCCCGCAGACCTAGCGTGCATAAGACGACATCCTGTCCCTGTATCGCACGCTCTACCGAAGCAAAATCCAATACATTTCCCTCTATTACCTGTAGTTTTTCATGCTTTTGGTCGAGTTTTTCAGGACTGCGTGCAAACGCGGTAACGTCATGTCCCTGTTCAAGAGCTTGTGCCACAACTTGGCGGCCTGTGGCGCCCGTCGAACCAAAAATAATCAATTTCATTTTTTTTCCCTTTTCATTTATGTTTGAAGTAACACATATAAATTTTACTTTTGATTATATTTACAGATTTTCAGACAGACGCTAACGACGATACTCGTTTGTCTGATAGTTTAAAATGTATGCCTTTAGCCCATAAGCGGATGGCATCCCAGTCCCGGTAATCACCTTCCTTTATACCTTTTGTAGAAAGAATTGCTTTTAATATTAAGTGGTTGAAAAAACCCATATTACTATAATCCAACACACCTGCAAAACCTCCAATGCTTACCGGCTTAACTTGAGGAACCATAACTTGTAATTTATCTGAATATTCCTTGGCTTCAAGATCACCTTTTGGATTCAATTTATGCAATACCATGCAAGTAAAGAAGTAGGCCACTGGCAGTTGCTGTAATATTTTTTGATTGGCCTTCACAAATTCTGTTGCCTCGGACATCCAATTACCTTTATGAATTGGGCTACCTATTAGTACCGCGTCATAATTGTTTAAGTCTTTCACATTTTTGACCCATTTCGTTTCTACTGTGTTGCCTTTTTCACATAAAACATCTCCTATCGATGCTGCAATCTCACCGGTAGTTCCAAACTGGCTGGCATAGGCAATCAAAATTTTATGGCTGCCACTGTTTTTGCGGCCGCAGGTTGACTCTGGAAATTGAACATTTGCTGCTTCAATGGTCTGAGGCAACAAGAGTTCCTTCCCCAAGATTGTTGCACCAATAATGGCGCCGGTTGTTTTAACGCTGTTGATGAGAAATTTTCTTCTTGTCTGATCCTTCATTGCAACCCCCTTAAAAAGCAGGGGCTTCATGGGTTTTAACAAGAGACTGTTCAACTAAATGGTTTCAAATTGTTCCAGTTGCACCAAAAATAATTATTTTCATTTTTGTCCTTCTTTTTTGGGAAATTAATATTAGATGATGTAACTAAATATACTTGGAAGGAAACCGCTTAAATAGAACAAAACCGACAAAATTTATAAAGTGGGGGATAATTGCCTGAGGTAATATGACGGAGTTTGTCCAGTATACTTTTTAAAAGCTCTTATGAAGTGAGACTGATCCGCAAATCCACTATCGAGACCGACTTCAGTCAGTTTATTAAATCTTGTCTGGGTGACCTGATTTAATGAGCACTGAAACTGGATTATTTTAGCGAACTGTTTAGGAGTTAGACCCACTTGTGACATAAAATCTCGTTCAAGAGTACGCTCTGTGATAAATATTTGTTCGGTTAATTCCTTTACTTTTACTTGCCCGCTGTGTTTAAGAATTATTGAAATGGCACGCTGAATTCTATCGTTTTCTGGAACTCTGTTAGATTTAACCAATTGTGTCATCAAATCTAAAATGATCTCCACTTGATCTTTTGAATTATTCGATTTTAATAGTTTATCTTTGTAGCTATCTACATCGATATTTTTAATTTCAAGCAAATCAAAACATTCATCATTTAATTCTTTGGGATCAACACCAAGAAGGTACTTGGAGGCAAAGGGGTACAATTGCAGAACTACAAACTGATAAGCTCCCTCAACATCTAAAGAAATAGGTTCAAGTGTTTGACCGTATAAAAACAATTGAGATAATTTCTTTTTCTTTGGCAATAAATAAAAACCGTTTGTCGCCTGTTGGAACATAATTCCAGGATACCCATCTGCATACAAAGGAATGTTAGTATGTGATTTTACAGAAGCACTTTCCCCTGTCATAATGCAGTTGACGAATGGCTTCAATTCATTTTTTATATTAAATTCTACTTTCTCAATTTTCATCATATTTTAAAATTAATGCTATCCGATCAATCATTGTAACTCCATGTTTGTATAACAAGTTATTATCCAGAAACTAGCTATTATACAATCAAAGGATGATTAGACAGGAATTTCTGACTCAATCATCCGGTTTCTAACTGGATATCATGAGCAGTAATAGTGATATCAGGAAACCGGATATTTATTCATTCTACGATATTTATAAAGCTATTGGCAACCTTAACCGTTTCATAAAAAAAACAGGTTGAGGTTACTCCTGGAATCTCTTTTGTTAACTCTCTGGAATTATCAATAATTTAGAGTGCTGCATTTACTGTCTGGCTTCTGGGAATAATTTTGAATTTTCAGAAGTGCAAAAATGCTCCTTTTGGGGCAAGTTTTTTGAGTATTACAGTAACTTTTCCAGGTCTTGAAATATCATTTTCTCAGCCGATGCAACAACAAACCGCACTATTGATTAGTAGCGTTATATTTTGCCCGGCATTAAAATAGCGAAATGAACAAAAGGCAAAAAATACGAAGGGGAATCATTTTGTTCTCTTTCTTTTTATTCCCAGCGATTTTTTACTATCTGTCCCCGGTGCTTATAATCCAGGCCAGCTCAAAAGGCATTATCAATGGCAGTTTTATTGTTTTTACTCTTATGTTTTTTAGCTCTCTTTTATTAGGGAGGGGGTATTGTGGTTGGCTTTGTCCTGGTGCCGGTTGCCAGGAGGCCATTTTTATAGCCAGGGATAAAAAGGTTACGGGAGGTGATTGGCTTAAATGGCTTATCTGGGTACCCTGGATCAGTTCAATCGTCCTGTTGACGATCAGGTCCGGGGGTTACCAGAGAATAGATTTTTTCTATAAGACGACCCATGGCCTTTCGGTCGGTAGCACGCAGAGTCTTATATCCTACTTTGTTGTCCTTCTTCTGCTCATCGTCTTGCCGGCATTTGTTATTGGTAAAAGATCATTTTGCCATCATTTATGCTGGATGGCCCCTTTTATGATTACCGGCAGGAAGATACGAAATTATTTCCATTGGGGTTCCCTGCAATTAAAGGCAAACCCTGAAATATGCAAACAATGTCATACCTGCACTCAACACTGTCCAATGAGCCTTCCGGTTGAGAACATGGTTAATCAAGGAAATATGGAAAATACGGAATGCATTCTCTGCGGCACCTGTGTCGATGGGTGCAAGCAGGGTGCAATAACTTATGATTGGGATAAAATATAACAACCGCCATAAAAGCTTGACCTTCCGTGGAATATATAAAAGGGAAGCACCACCTCGTTGCAGTGGAAAAGCATTCTACCTGGTTGGTCAAGATGCTTTGCTCCCAGGCTTAATATGAAAACTATCCAACTCCAGCTGGCAGTACAAATAAGTATGCTGAATAGCAATGTACCTCAACGAAAAAGTCTCACCACCAACTATTAACCAAAGGAGCTAAAGGAGATTGTTAGGGTTTACAGTCCTTTTTGCCTTCCGTTTGTTCAGGTCGGTGAAGAACTCTTTAAGAGTTCGGCTGCCGTGTTCAGGAGCGATCATATCCATTGCCATCACCGTCAGGAAAAATTCGATTGGGCCGTGGAATATCTGCTTCGTAAAGGACCGCAGTGATCGAATCGAGAGTTTTCTCAACCAGTCGGGGATGTAGGTTAGACGGTAATCCTATTTCTGAGGCGATACCGGCTCGGTCAAAAAGAATCCAGATGCTTTAAAATTGCTTTCATCAATCTTGTCCGATGTCTCACCAGGAGAAATAGCTGGAATAATAAACCTGAAAAATTCACTACTGAATTGCTCATTATTAAATCCTTCTGCCTCAATCACTAGTTTCCATTTATTTTCAACTGAGAGGATACCCATAAAGGATATCATAAGGTACATCGAGGTCAGGAATGGATCGAGATCGGCTCGGATTGTGCCGTCACCGATGCCTTCTTGGACAGCATCCTGTAGGATCATGCGGCTGCTACCATAGCCCTTGCCAATATCTGCGGTATATGGGTTCTCTTTGGAAAAACGTTCGGAACCGTAAAAATGGATCAGTCGAAGATAATTCGGGTACTCCTGTGAGAACTGGTAATAGGCCTGGCCCATCAGGGCTACTTTGACAATTCCGGATACCTGTTTTTGCATGCATTCCGAATATTTTTCCTTAAGGATCTGGATACCACGGAGAACAATAGTGGCGTAAAGCGTCTCCTTATTTTTAAAATACAGATAGATGGTAGCCTTATTCAGTTCGACCTCTCGGGCAATATCATCCATGGTAACATCTTCGTAACTCCGAGAAAAAAAGAGACGCTCAGCTGCATCGATGATGTCGGTCTTTCGCTGTTCCTTTTCACGTTGCCTTCTTTCGGAGATTCCCATTATTCCACTCCATCTATTCTATATTTATATAATAACAATAAGTTATATGACGTAGGTTAACAGATAACAGTTCACGTTTTCCAAATAGTAATGTTACCCATTATAAAAAGTATTCCGGCTTTTTTTGTTCTCTAAAGAGTGTATTAACCCTTTCCTGTGCATCTTTTACCAGACCGGGTTTCATAGATCTGGCGTTTTGAGGACAACTCTTGATACATGCACAACAGGTGATGCATTTTTCATGATCAATCATCGTGCTGTTTTGTGAATCGACAGCACCTACTGGACACACCTCTGCACAAAAACCACATTGTGTGCATTGATCGTCCACTGCAATGAAGTCAACATCCCATAGCTCTGTAATTCCCCCATAAGGATGAGTGCCAGGCACAGATACTTCAGGAACCTGAGAGATTGATGAAATAGATTGTAGTTTTTCGCGTATTCTCTGTCCAAATACTTCTGCATGGCTTAAGTCATCCTCATCGGGGCGACCTCGTGATGGTGTCTCGGAATTTGAGAATGAGTGCTCCCCGATATATGCTGCACCGGCAATGGGAAGACACCCACGGTTCTTTACTATATCTTTTAGTTCGAGTAGTGCATTGTCATATACTCGATTACCATAGACAACAACACAGACTGTAGGGGTATTATGAGCTTGAATTGCATTCAGCCACTCATTTAATAATGCCGGCACTCGCCCCATATAAACGGGAACTCCAACGACAAGTATTTCATTTTCCGATGTCAGCAATGGTTGTTTTCTTGCATCTGGTTTGGTGATATCAATTAATTCCATGGTGCTTGGATTAATACCATTGGCAATGCCCTGAACAACCGATTTTGTTGTTCCAGTAGGCGAAAAATAAACTAATTTCACAGATTCCGTTTTCATTTCATTTCCTCCATCAATTATGTAGGGATTTTACCAAGATGTTTTTCGTATTACCCTACTTTTCTTGTTATCGGGATTGGGTCGTTTCTTTCTGTACATGCTTCCATAGGATTATCGTTCCTTTGTTACATATGTCCGTCCCCCACCCGTAAATCATGTCCATGTTGGCTCTTAGCTGCGATAGCCTTTTATCTTGCCCACAGTACCTCAAGTATCTTGTCCAACGAATCGAAGTGTTTGTGAAGTTGCGATCTTCTGATGCGAAGGCCTTTACAAATATCTGATATTGTAGTTTTTTCGAATCCTTTCATCTTGAAGCAGGAATATGCGGTGTCCGGTATTTCTGCTGGAAACACCGATTTCCTGAACTTTCTCCTATGTATAAGGTTGCCAAAGAGATGCATCCCGTTATCGGAATTCAATAAGTGTTTTTCGGAACTCACAGAGTCCTTCTCCAAACCTTTTATCAGCCGCCGTCGCTGTAATTCTTCCAGCTCGTCTTGCCGACGCTCTTTGATCATGTGCTCGATATAGAAATAATTCATGGCCTCTCAACTCCGACTATTCAACCTATTCGCTCGTCAGGGATATACAAGCCACCCAACTGTTAGTTATATAGTAACTGTTAGTTATAATATAAACAACAGTTGCGGGATAGTCAATCAAATTTCTCCGCTTTTTAAAAAAGTTGTCATGACTGTGCCCTTTTCCTGTGTACAGGTCTGATTTTATGTGATATTATTTTCGGCTTTAATCAGGGGAGAGGCGGTTCCTACGTCTTGAAAAGAAATTGGCAGGATTTTGGGGATGCACGATCTACCACATCGTGTTTTAGGATTGCGAAATCGAGGATATGGTCATCAAACCGTCAGCTTAAACTCTACATTATCACTGTGAAGTTATTGCCTTATACAAAATCGCTGCGTTAGACCTTGTTCCTGTAAATATAATTAAAAAACCGTCATAAAAACCTAGCAACATAAGAAGGTGATTTTGACTTTTAGGAAAGGAAATTTTTCAAGAATAACCTAACAGAAAAACAGCGTCTTAATAACAAAGATGTATCGAATAGGTTTTATCAATTGTTGCGCCCCGAATAAACCTCAACGGTAAGTCGAAGTCTAAAATATCGCATTCCCGCTTACAAAGATATCTGAAGAAGTATATAATACCTGACAGGTATGCACCACATGATGTCCATGCCAATTTACGCTCCAAAATAAGATGGCAAAATAAGCACGTACCTGATCGTCGGTTAACGTCTCGGGAGATTGGTTGTGGTGATATAGGCCAGTCCTTTAACTCCTGTGATGTAGCTTCGCTGTGTCTGCTTTGCGAGTCCAGTGACCTCCATGTGTTCAATGAATTTGTCTCTGATTTTCGTGCTCATGAGTTATCCTCCTTGTAAAATGAATAAGAATGGCGGTACACATGTTCTTATCGACCAAAGAGGTAAAAGTATTGAACTGAAATTCGGATAAGGGGGAGGACACTGTGTCCACTTTATATCTGAAAGAATCTGCGCGTTGGGCGAAGCCCTAAGCGCACGAATGCAATAAGTGCGATATTACGAAGTAATACCAGTAAAAAGGATAATCAAAATGGAACGGTGTGGTTTGGATACAGCTTGACACAATAGCAGGTTACGTATGGGCTAAACAGGGCATTTGGGGCAAAGGAGGTGTCTTTTTTCCGCGTAGCGGTTCAGTTCATCCAGATTATTAATTAAGGCCGAACTGCACGAACAGAACCCTCCTTAGTTTTTATCCAACGAAATTCTGGCCCACCGCAGAGCGGTTCATCGTCCCAAAATCCTGACCTAACCTTTTTGTTTTCAGTAACCCAATGGCCCTTCCTGATTTTTATAGAGCAGTCTCCTTTTTTCATTAGAAGTAATTTATACAATGTGAGATACTCATCACGAGTAGGTAAACGCCAATCATCAAATCCATCAAGTTTCAATTGGTTCGCAGACTCATCAGCCTCCTGCCAATTGAAAATCATCTTGCTTTTCTCAATTTGCCACATCAGCCCAATGGGGAGCTGCTGACACACACCATTGCCTATGTCTTTCAAGAAAACTTTGTGCCTGGACACACCATCAGTCTCCGTTCCCACAGGTTTGGCACAGGAGTTAAGGGTGGAGAATAAAATTGTGGCCAAGAGGAATAGAAAATAGCACCACATGCTTGTGCCTCCTCGCACAGCCCTCTTACTGTTTTTCTCACTGTCAAAAAAGCCGAACCAGCGCTCTCCAAGGCAGCCCGGCTATCATAAAAGACCCGTAGCTTTCCGTCCCTGTCTTGCGACAAGTTTGGCTTTATCTTGTTTGTTTAATATTACTCCCTGAATTATATGTGAAGCGATTGTTCTTAGTCAATGGAACAGCGTGGTACAGGATTAAAATAAATAGCCGTTTCTTTAAAGTCATGGGAGCAAAGTACTTTTACAAAGAAGCGTAAGAATTTGATTTGGCAAGATTCTGTCTATAAACCCAACCGAAAATGGAGCATTTGAAAATCTTGATAATTCCAGAGAGTCAATCAAAGAGATTCTGGAACCATCTTTGATCGTAAAATGCTCCATTTCCCGCTGGTTTTCTGGAGTTAATTTTGAAATTTTTCAGGTATAAAATGCTCCTTTTGGAGCGAGGTATTGCGCTATGATCAAATTAAAGCTGAACAGGAAGAAGGTCAACAGCAGAAAACTCGCCTGTTGATGGCTTCTGAAAAGCTGTTTTTTTTGATTCCATTTTTCGGAGCAATGGTGCTTCGGGCAAAGTCATCTTGTTCAAGCACTTGCGGCAGATGCTGGGCGGAATGGTATTTCTTTTGTGTGGATAAACAGCTTCTGCAGACCTGGTATGGGGCCCCGCCAGTGATGAGTAGCGGGTTGACAGGCATCTAGGGTACCTGCACCCCGGTTGTGGCAAGATAGACAGCGTAGACAGACTTTGTTGCCGTGATGAAAAGACGGTTTTTTCGAATACCGCCGAAGGTCAGGTTGGACACCATCTGTGGGATCTTGATTTTGCCCAGAGCCGTCCCCTGCTTGTCAAAACAGATCACACCGTCCTGACAACTGCTCCATACGTTACCGTGAATGTCGACACGGAAGCCGTCGGGTACTCCCGGGTCAACCTCGCAGAATATTCGTGAGTTGGATAAGGTGTTGTCATCAGAGATATCAAGTGCGCGGATGTGATGCGGACCAGCAGGGTCATGGCTGCGCCCACTGTCGGCAATATAGAGGATTTTCTCATCTTCGGAGAAGGCCAGACCGTTTGGTTTGATAAAATCATCGGCGACCACTTGGATTGTGCCGCTGTCAGGATTGACAGAATAGGCATAGCAACCATCCTGCTCCATATCAGCCTTGTAGCCTTCGTAATCGGACATGATTCCGTAATTGGGATCGGTGAACCAGATGGTTCCGTCTGACTTGACGACCACATCATTGGGCGAGTTGAGTCTCTTGCCGGCAAAGCTGTCAGCAATAACGGTAAGTGAGCCGTCAGGTTCTGTCCGGGTAACGCGGCGGCCGCCGTGTTCGCAACTTACCAGTCGCCCCTGGAGATCCCGGGTATTGCCGTTGGTAAAGTTGGTTTCAGTTCGGAACACAGATACGCCGCTTCCCTCGATCCAGCGGAGCAGCCGACGATTGGGGATATCACTCCATACCAGGGTGGAATGTTCGTTGAACCAGACAGGACCTTCAGTCCAGCGGCATTCACTGTAGAGTTCCTCGACTTCGGCGATGGGAACTGTCAGATCATAAAAGCGATTGTCATAGTATTCGTATGAATCTCCAACCAGGGCCATAACCTCTTCCTCCAACTAATGCTGTGGTTTGTCACCGCCGGCGATGGTGATAACTCCAACGATGATAAGACCTGTCATGATTAAGCGGATTCCAGCACTTGCGCCGACCGTGTTGAGCATGGTTACCAGTAAAAACATAAACATGGCAGCACCCCATATACCAGGTACGTTTGCCTTGCCGCCGGCAACCGAGGTGCCTCCAATAACAACCACGGCGATGGAGGCCAGCAGATATTCTTCGCCCATGTTCAGTGACGCGCCACCTGAAAACCCAGCCAGAAATAATCCGCATAAACTGGCCATCAGGGCGCTCAGCACATAGGTGGCAAAACGAATTCGCTCGACGTTGATACCTGACAGCCTGGCTGCCCGCATGTTTTGCCCAATGGCCAGAACCGAACGGCCATAAAGAGTGCGGTTCAATACCATGGACAGTATGACTGCCAGGCCGATGACGAATAGTGCCAGAACGGGAACACCCGCGATTTTCATGGTGGCGAAATCCGCCAGAAGAGTTGGCGGCTTGATCTTCAGGCCTCGGCCGTAGGCAATGGCGGTAGATAACACCAGAAAACTCGAGGACAAGGTGGCAATGATTGGCGGAATCCTCAGTAGACGAATGAGCGAGTAGTTGAAAATGCCGACGGTCAGGCCGCAGCCCATGGCAACAAGAAAACCGACAAGCAGCATATCATTGGAGCCATCCATTATCTTCATGGTCACGGCTCCCGACAGGGCGATGTTGGCGGGGATCGAAAGGTCAATATTCCCGGGGCCCGTCGTGATGACAAACATCTGGCCAATTCCTACAATTACCGTAAACGTTGCAAATGATAAGGCGGCAGTGATGATATCGCCGGCACCTTGCCCCTTTGTGAAGCCTATCGTGATAAGCCAGACAATAAGGGTACCGAGGTATGCCCAGATCCACGGTTTATTGAGAACCCTTTGTATCGTGAGTCTAATCGGGGTCATTATCAGGCCTCTTTGCGGCTGATCAGCGCTCGCAGCGCCAGAACGATGATCAATATTGCCCCCTGGGCACCAATCTGCCAGTCAGGCGAAATTTTCATGAATATCAGGAATGATCCTGTCAGGGTCAGTGTCAATGCGCCAAGGACTGCGCCGATAGGTGACACACGACCACCGACGAACTCTCCTCCTCCCAGGATCACCCCTGCAATTGAATAAAGGGTATAGCGATCAGCGATGTGTGCATCGGCTGCTGATGTAAGGCCAATCAGGGACAAGCCCGCCAGAACCCCAAAAAAGGCAGCTGCGGCATACATGACCATCTTGGATTTGAGCAATGACCATCCGGCCCGGCCAATGGCCTTGGGATTGCCGCCGGCTCCACGCAGGACCGCACCATAACTGCTGTGCATCATGCCGAAGTGAACCACCAGGCCGATGACGATAGCCGCGACAATGGGAAAGGGAAAGCCGGGAAACTTGAAGCCCATGATCGATTTGATCCATGGGGGAGCAGTGCCCCCTGGCGTGGGCAGGATCAATACAGCAATACCGAGCCAGACGAAAGACATTCCCAGTGTTATCACGATGGAGGGCAGATTGCGCCAGTGTATCAGGGCACCGAGCCCGGCGTAGGCGACGATGCAGAGTCCCAGGGCCAGAATGCCAAGCAGGGGGGTATCTGCCAACAGGGTTGCGCCAATGCAGGCGGTCAACCCGACGAATGGCCCAATGGACAGGTCCAGGTCGTTGACCGTAATAATGTGCATCTGTGCAACGGTAGCCAGTGCAATTGGTACCGCGTATTGCAGCATGAGGTTAAGGCCGAAATAACTCATGGTCCGGGGCTGAATATAGAAAATCGCTGCCAGCAGGGCCATCAGGGAGGCCGCAGGTAAGGCGCTGCGTAAAAACTTTGGAGAGCTCAGATAGTTCCACATGCTCAGGCACCTTTCTCAAATGACGATTGCAGGACTTTTTCCTCGGTCAACTCGTCACGGGAAAGTTCGGAGACTATCTTGCCATCACGAAAAATGTATACATGGTCACAATTGTTTAATTCATCCATTTCGGTCGTATACCACAGGAAGGTGCGGCCATTCTCCGCCTCACTGCTGATAAGATCATAGACCTCGATCTTGGTGCCGATATCAACACCCCGCATGGGGTCGTCCATCAGGACAATTTCAGCGTCAGAACCGAGGGCGCGCGCAAAGAGGGCCTTTTGCTGGTTGCCACCGGACAAAGACAGGATGTTGTCGTCCATGCTCGGTGTCTTGATCTTGATCCTGTTTTTCCATTTCTCGGCCATTTCATTTTCCTGTACCGGGTCAATCAACACCCCCTTGACCATATTCCTCAGAGAGCGTACGCAAATATTTTGACCGATCGACCAGAGATGAAAGATGCCATCGGTTTGCCGGTCACCGGCGACGAGTGCCACAGGGCCTTCAACGACCGCTTTATCGGTCCGCCTGGTGGCCGCGTCATAAACCTGGAGCAACATGTCTGCCTGGCCACTGCTGGCCAGTCCGGCCAGTCCGATTATTTCACCTTTGTAGGCTAGGAAATCGGATTCATCCACTTGCTCCCTGGGCCGGGCGCGTACCATCAGAGGTGTCTCGCCGCGTACTTTTTTTACTCGATCACGCTCACTGCTCTCCTCTTCCTCCACCACGTGGCCCATGGTCGCAACCAATTTGTCACGGGTGAACTCCGCAGCTGGTTTCTCCGCGACCACCTCACCGTCCTTCATCACGACGATTCTATCTGAATAACCAAGGATTTCTCCGAGTAAATGAGAGATGAGGATGCAGCTCTGATCAGCCGTTACAACCTTTCGCACGAAATCCAATAATTGTTTGGCGGTTACCACATCGAGTGATGACGTTGGCTCGTCCAGGATAACCAGGTGAAGCTCTTCAGTCGTAACCGTGAAGGCCCGGGCAATTTCAACCATCTGCCTTTTGCCGATTGACAGATCCCCGACAACGTCATCCGCTGCAATCCCATGATCGGGGAATATTTCGTCGAGCTTGTCACTGATCAACTTTCCCGCACGTCTTTTCCAGCCGAAGCCTTTTAAGGAGGTATGGATAACCCGTGCATTTTCAGCAACGGTCAGATTGGGGCAGAGCGACAGTTCCTGAAAGACGCAGCGTATACCGTTCGTATGAGCCTTGCGCACATTGTAGTGCGCGGCCAGGTTCTGATCGTGAATTCCTATGACACCCGTGTCGGAGGACAGGGTGCCGGCAAGCACATTCATCAGGGTGGACTTGCCTGCCCCATTATGTCCAACCAGTCCCAGACATTCACCCTTGTCAACATGAAGGTTGACTCCCGTCAACGCACGGACGGCACCGAAATTTTTAGCGACCCCTTCAAAATGTACGATACGGGATGGTGTATTGGGCATCTGTCTGGTCCTGCTCCTGGAGTATGGTCTGGTTATTTACCGGCAACAACAGCCTTGGCGTCTGCAAACGTGTACTCGACATTTGCAACGCCACCTGCTTCGGTAGTTGCCAGGTTAGTCTCAAGATTGCCCTGGTCGATCTGCAGAAATGGCACGGTCAGGTCGTGGGGAATGGTCTGGCCATCAAGAATCATCTGAGCTACCCAGAATGCCAGTGTGGAAACACCCGGCGCGATTGACACGGACATCGTTTCATAGTTGTTGGCATCTTTCTGCTCTTTCCACCAGGTCAGTTCATCATGACGGTTTCCCATGATAATCAGAGGAGTTGGGCGGCCTGCGGCCTTGAATGCCTGGGCTGCGCCATAACCGTCACCGCCCTGGGTAACGACACCCTTAACCTCAGCAAGGGAAGGAAGGATACCGGAGACGGCCTTCTGGGTGACATCCTGGGCCCAGTTACCATGAACAGAGCCGACAACCTTGAACTGTGAGTGATTTTTTACACCAGTATGGATACCGGCACTGATTTCATCGTCCACAAACACACCGGCAAGTCCACGGATCTCGAGTAAATTACCACCATCAGGTATACGTTTGGCTAGGTAATCGACCTGGATTTCGCCCATTTTCTTGAAATCCACGGCAATGCGATAGGCACATGGTTCGGTCACGATACCATCAAATGAGACAACGGTAATACCAGCGTCGCAGGCCTGCTTGACAGCGCCGTTCAACGCATCCGGTGAAGCGGCATTGATAACGATTGCATCATAGCCCTGCAATATCAGGTTCTGGATCTGGGATGCCTGTTCAGTGACCTGGTTTTCAGCTGTAGTAAAGGCGGGGGCTTCAGCAACCACACCATCCTTGACCGCCTGACCGGTCACCTTACTCCAACTCTTGAGCATTGCCTGCCGCCAGGAATTACCAGCGTAGTTGTTAGAGAGCGCGATCGTCTTACCTGAGGTGTCGGCACTGGCAATACCGGCCGTCAGGGCGACACTGAGAGCAACTGCGGCGATTATCGTTTTCTTATACATTTCTAACCTCCCTGTAATAGTTGTTTGCGTTTTTCAACGCATCGGTGAATGGTCTGTTGTTCTCCCCATGCTTCAATAAGCAAAGAGATCTTTTTGATTATCTATTCACACCAGGTCCGGCAGCACTCAGAGAATAGCTCCCAGCTGCCATGGTACAAGTTCATTGTCGCCAAAACTATTTCTTTCACTAGCTGTCTGCAAGCCAGAGGCGGTCTCGACAACCTGTTTGAAGATGTGTCGTCCAAGCATTTCTATTGTTTCACCCGAAACGATTTCCCCACAATTGATGTCCATGTCATCCTGCATGTGTTGATGCATCAGGGTGTTGGTGGCAAGTTTCAGGGTTGGCACCGGTTTGAAGCTGGAAACTGATCTGCGCCCGGTCGTAAAACACATGATGTTCGCGCCAGAACCAATTTGTCCGGTTGGGCAAATCGGGTCATAGCCGGGTATGTCAACGAAAACCAGACCTCTCTGGCTGGCAGGCTCGCCAGACTCATATACCGCATTGAGAAGGCTACGGCCCCCCTTGGCAACCGCTCCGAGCGATTTCTCGTAGATGGTTGAGAGGCCGCCCATTTTGTTTCCGAATGACGGGTTATTGTCCATGTCGGCGTCGTTTTTACTCGTATAGTCTTCCCACCAGGTAATACGCGCCATGAGCTTATCGGCAATTTCAGGTGACACCGCCCGTTGCATGAGCTGGTGTTCGGCACCATAAATTTCTGGAGTTTCAGATAAAATAGCCGTACCGCCAAGGGCCACCGTGACATCATCTTCGTCGCTCAGAATCGGGGTCTTGGGATCAGGTGTGGTCATGTTGACTAGAGTAAATGTTTTTTGTATGATTAGTGCATTAGTGGTATCGTGTCAACGTATTTTGCCTGACCAGTAAAGTTATTTGATGGTGGGGGGGTGTTTCGTTCAATAGTCTGCATTGTTTGACTTATGTGTCTGAAATAAAAATAATAAAACAGATTGTTATGAGAAACGCAATGGCTTTTCCGTGGAAAAAAACATCTA
The DNA here is from genome assembly GCA_964196355.1 of uncultured Myxococcota bacterium. Lineage (GTDB taxonomy): Bacteria > Desulfobacterota > Desulfobulbia > Desulfobulbales > Desulfocapsaceae > Desulfomarina. The sequence continues at coordinate 9,719 of CAXMTO010000252.1, read as the reverse complement.
CACATGACCATTAATTATATGAAACCAACCAAGTTGTGCCAAATTTTCTTTGGTCTCTATTCTAAGCAGGTAATCGATCAGGTTTTTACCATTATCAGGATTTGGACAGCCGGCGATAAGGGGCACAGTATCTGGGTTTAGTTTTTCACGATTGCTAATCAGAACCCTTGCTCGACCACCCAAAGCACTCCATCTGTTTTCAGGATCACTCCACGTTTCCTGACCTAAAAACGGAGTTTTATATTTTGCCAATATCCCATGAGATGCCAGAAGTGCCGTTTGCGCGAATTCACCATTCCAGAATACACCCGCTTTCGGGTTGTCTTTTTCGGAAATAAATCGATTTACTAAACCTGTAGTCTTGCTTGCCTCAACGTCAAAGATGTTTCCAATTATTATCTAATAATCAAGGAAAATTTCGGATACTTCGACGGTATCTTGATAAGGGTTGTCGTTTGTCGATCCACCCATGGTGTATATTTTTCCTTCAATAACTGCCGTGGAAAAATCAGCTCTAGCCGTATGAATGCTGGGTAGATTGCCTCCTCAAGCCCAATTTTCCCGTCTCCATTAACGTCGCCAGTTGCGGCAAAAGATGTGGAACTCCACAAGAGTGTCAAAACGAAAATGGTAGTAACTGCTTTTTTAATCGACATAGCTTTCTCCCTAAGTAATTATTTTGTTTGTGTGACAATAACAATTTAAGGAATCGATTCCTTGGCAGTAGACGCCATTTTTCTAGCATTTGGCGTCAGAAAATTTAGTGTCTCTAGGTTGAGATGTTTCCTGTAAATTCTTAATTCTTTATCATCTATCCCAACCTGAGGTTTCCACTGTGAAGATCATTTAAATAGGGAATGACTTGAAATACGGGACTGAGATTAAATGGTTTTGCTTGAAGATTTCGAACTTGTCTAAGTGTCAAATTTAAAGGATTTCTCGTACAGAGGGGTACCGGAACCCTAGCCTGCCTGTCGACATGGTTGGATTACTTGATTTTTTACCTAAATATGTGATAGGGTGATTGGACATGAGTTCAGTAAAAACGTGGATTATAGCCTGCCTATGGTTCGCGGGGTGCAGTAGAAAGTGTTTCTAGAACATTTCGGATATTGACTGGACTTATCTCAAGAGTAGGGAGCTTTCCGAACCTGCCCCAAGGCGAGTTAACAGACCCCAACGTAGACCTGCTTGATGCTCCGACATGATTATCCGGTTTTCCTTTTCTTGACGCAGAGAAGGGCATGTGAAATAATAAAGAATGATCTGCTGGGTTTTAACCGAATTCTAAAAAACAGCGAGATTAGGAGGGGATATGTTAAAAAACATTTTAGTACCGGTGGACGGGTCTGAACATGCGTTAAAGGCAATGGAACTGGCCGGAGATTTAGCTGAAAAGTACAACGGCGACTTAACGGTATTGCATGTCTCTACCAAAGCTATTTCAAAGGAGTTTCGAGGTTTTATCGACGTGGAGTACTCTGAGAAGGAGAGAAAAAATATAGGCGGAATTTGGGAAAAGACCGGCACAATTCTGATCAACGAGTTAATTAAGAAAGCCAGGCTGGTCAAACCGCCTAAAATGCATGTTCTTTACGGCGATCCCACCGCCAACATTATTGAATATGTCAAGAAGAACAATATTGATGCCGTGGTGATGGGAAGTCGAGGCATGAGCGACCTTAAAGGGCTGTTGGTAGGCAGTGTCTCTCACAAGGTCAGCAACCTAATTGAATGTACCTGTATAATGGTAAAATAGACACTTTCCTCCAACTCTGAAGAAGAGCCAGAAAATGAAGACTACCCGAAAGATCCGGAATTCCGCAAAAAGTTTGGTCCCCATGGGGTGATTAAATCCTTTGCTGACGGCAATATTGAGGACACCGGTCCCCTGGGGGCTAAAAAAGAGTGGAGACCGTCGATGACGAGACATCAGAGGCTGCTATTGACTTTATTCAGCGTCAAGCCGAGGCGGGTAAGCCCTTCTTCTGCTGGTGGAATGGGACCAGAATGCATTTCCGGACCCATGTAAAGGAAGAACTGCGTGGCATCTCCGGTCAGGATGAGTATGGTGACGGCATGGTCGAGCACGATATGCACATAGGAAAATTCCTGAAGGTGCTTGATGAACTCGGCATTGCCGAAAACACCATCGTCTTTTACTCTACCGACAACGGTCCGCATATGCACTCCTGGCCTGATGCGGCCATGACTCCCTTTCGCAGTGAAAAAAACACTAACTGGGAAGGTGGATGGCGAGTACCCGCCATTATTCGCTGGCCCGGAAAAATCAAGGCCGGTGCTTGGACCAACGAGATCATGCATCATATGGATTGGCTTCCAACCTTGTTGGCCGTAGCCGGAGAGCCAAATATCAAAGAGAATCTCAAAACTGGCGGCGTCTCTGCAATCGGCCGGAGTTATAAAGTGCATCTGGACGGGTATAACTTCCTTCCCTATCTAACCGGCGAGGAAGAACATGGTCCCCGTAAAGAGATCTTCTATTTCTCTGACGACGGAAATTTAACTGCATTACGCTACCAGGACTGGAAGTTGATTTTCATGGAGCAGTTAGCTGCACCAGTCTCGAACTAAAGAATCAGATCTTTCTTTTGAATGCCGCATCCATCAACTAAGATGGTGGGTGTGGCGATATCAAACCGAATAAAAACCAACAAATTCGATGCCATTAGCTGAGAAGGAGGAAAGAGTGACAAGGGTTAAAGTTTTAGAGACTAATCACACGGGTATCACAGTTCAGGACCTGGACTATAGTATCAAGTTTTTCACTGAGGTTCTCGGCTATGTTTTGATCGGCGAGCGTGCACCGCGCGGCCTGGCAAACCAGGAGAAGGTCACTGGCGTGAAAGGCTGCAATGTCGAGATCGCCTATGTCAAGGGCGGTGGGCATGCAATCGAATTGTTACAGTACAACGGCCCCGAAGACCGCCAGGTATACAAACCGCGCTGCGTTGACGTTGGTCACTGGCACCTGTCAATCAATATCGAGGACATAGACATCGCCACCGAAGAAGCACTCAAGTTCGGCTGTACTAAGGTCGGCGGCCAGATCACCGTCGATGGTGGCCCGAACAAAGGTAATAAAATACAATATATAGCTGCCAAGGATGGCATGATCGTAGAGATGACCTGGATAGCCAATCGAGCTTAGGAGGCTGTCCGAGAATGCCCCTTTCACCCAACTCTTCGTTATTTTGAAAAAATAATGCTCGCAATATCTAACATATGGCTGCGCTTATTTTTTCAAAATGCCTCGACTTGAGAGAAAATGCCTATTCTCGGACAACCTCCTAGTGTTATCTATATAATGATTTTTCTCTCAGAGTTAATCGTTTTCGGTTATCTTTCGGGTATACATCTTCGCATGACATGGAAAAATCATTGCCAAACGTAATTCTCGATGAGCACCAGATACTTTATTACCAGTTAATCCCAGGTAACATGGACATGCCTTACCTTGTGTATCTCCATGAAGGTCTGGGGTGTACTGCCATGTGGGGTGATTTTCCAGAGTTATTATGCAGAGCAACAGGCTGTCCAGGATTGGTATATGATCGTGCGGGATACGGAAAATCTTCACCATTACCCCATACTCGTACCATCCACTATCTGCATGATTATGGTCTCAGAGAACTTCCAGTACTCCTCGAGAGTGTTATTCCAGATACACCTTTCATTTTAATCGGGCATTCTGATGGTGGGAGTATCAGTTTGATATTTGGTGCAGAGCGTCCACATTTCCTAAAAGGTATAATAACTGAGGCTGCACATGTATTTGTCGATTCGGAAACCATCACCGGAATCGAGGTTGCGGTTAATGCGTGGGATAAGGGCAAGCTGAAAGGATTAACAAAACATCATGGAGACAAAACCGAGACAATTTTCAGGGCATGGTCAGAAACCTGGCTCACTCATTGGTTCAGACACTGGAATATAGAATATCTTTTGCCAAGCATCGAAGTACCACTGTTGGCGATGCAGGGAAGCAATGATCAGTATGCCTCAATTGAACAAGCCAACACGATAGCTTCCAAATCTTCTGGGTATTCCCGTCTGGAGATAATTGACAATTGTGCGCATATTCCACACTTGGAAGCACAACCAGTTGCACTAAAACTGATGTCCAACTTTATAGCTCAAATCAGGTAAGCATTGATAAACCTTTCGCACTCCCGGAAAACTAAATCGAATGCATCAATTTCAATAACAGCAGTGATCGTCCTGCTCAATACCCCAATTTCCCGAAGAATAATGCCCTCTGCTATCATTTATACTCCGGTAGCTGTTGCATAAACAGGAAGTTCTCGACTCGCTTCCTCATAGGCCTGAACAAAATTTTCAACAGCCTCTTGTGAAGTTGCCCACGAAGTCACCAGGCGGATGGCAGAGCGGTTTTCATCTATTTGGGCCCAAACGTAGAATTGAAACCTACTGGATAATTCTTCAATGACTCTATTTTCAATAACGGGAAAAATTTGATTCGTCGATGAATTAATCCAAAAAGTGCAACCCGATTTTGCAAGCTCACTTACCATGAATTGTGCCTTATCATTAGCGTGCTGCGCGAGATCGAAATAGAGATTGTCTTTAAAGAGCTCTTCGAACTGAATACCCAGCATCCGGCCTTTTGCAAGCAGGCCGCCCCTCTGCTTGATTAGATATCGAACATCATCACGCAACAGAGAATTCCTGATGATTAAGGCCTCTCCAAGCAGTGCACCAGTTTTGGTTCCACCTACAAAGAAGGTATCCGTCAGTGTATACATATCCCTCATCGTTACACCTGAATCCCTACTCACAAGAGCGGATCCCAAACGAGCACCATCTGCATAGAGTAAGAGTTTTTTGGCCTGACAATACTCATACAGTTTTTGCAGCTCACCTTTAGAATATACGGTTCCTAATTCAGTAGGATTAGAGATGTAAACCAATCTCGGTTTCACCATGTGCTCAAAATGATGCTCTGTCAGAACAGGTTCAATCAGTTCAGGATTTACCTTTCCATTATTAGAATCTACGACAAGTAATTTATGGCCGGTCGCCTCAATGGCACCTGCTTCATGAGTGGCAATGTGCCCGGTTGTCGCTGTAATACAAGCTTCGTGTGGTCGTAAAAAAGAACTGATGGCAATGAGATTAGTCTGGGTCCCTCCAGAAAGTAAATGCACATCAGCTTCAGAGTCTGCAACCAGATTTCTAAATATCGAAATTGCATTTTGTGAGTGCCGATCCATTCCATAACCTTCTTCCTGCGTATTATTGTGCAGTAACAAGGCATTTAAAATGTTTGGATGAGCACCTTCACTGTAATCATTTTTGAAGCTATGCATTATGTTCTATCCTTCGGTTAGCGGGGTTGGTTAAATAGAGTTAAAAGTGCAGCTATATTTATTGAACGGTTCGCTGTCAACAGGAAAAATTACATATATTCGTTCCGATACTCCCGTCATAAAGTTTGGGATCACCTGTTTTTTTTTCTTGCGGGGTACTGCCGTTAATTCCTCGGGCGTTAAACCATAGACCTTGCTGAGTGCTACGAACACCAAGGCTCGGGCTTGACGATTTTATCAACCTGAGCTAGTTTCTGGTGAAATACATAAAAGAGTGTAAATGAGGCTGACTTTTCAAGAATAATGTCGATATTTCTATGGATCATGGGTTTGTGATAATGCCCCGACCTGGGATGACGATTATTGATTTGCGTTATAGGTGAGGTGCTATAATTTACAAAGAAAGATAGCAACAAAGCTATACCAGCTGTACCAGTTAACAGACATTATTTCATCACAGATACTTAGAAAGGAGAAAAATATGAAATCAATAGTGGCACAAGGTGGAAGCGCAGCAGAGAATGTAGCAGCATTTACAATTGAAGACCAGCCGATACCAAAACCAGAGCCTCGTGATCTTTTAGTCCGCATAGTCGCAATAGGCTTGAATCCTGTAGATACAAAGGTGCGCAAAAGGATGGAGGGTACTAAAACTCTGGGTTGGGATGCCTATGGTGTTGTCGAGGAAATCGGTGAACAGGTAAAAGGATTTGCGGTTGATGATCGGGTTTTTTATGCCGGTGACATCACCCGACCAGGCTGCAACAGTGAATACCATTTAGTTGATGAACGGATTGCAGCGATTGCACCAGAAGAGATGTCTCCAGAAGACGCTGTTGCGATGCCGTTAACATCAATTACAGCATGGGAAGCATTATTTGATCGCCTGGGATTTGTACCGGAACAGAACGCAAATCCTGGTAAAAGTATTCTGATAATTGGTGGTGCAGGAGGGGTTGGCTCTATTGCAACACAACTGGCTCGATGGGCAGGGCTCAAGGTGTATGCGACAGCCTCTCGTCCGGAGACGAACGAGTGGTGCCAGAAGCTGGGTGCTGATGTGATATTGAATCACCAAAATAATCTTTTCGAAGAATTGCAAGCTGCTGACGCTGAGTTTGTAGATGCAATTTTTTGCACAACACAGATGGAGCGACACTGGAAAGTAATGTCTGAATGCATTCGTCCACAAGGGCGCGTAGCCCTAATAGATGATCCGGTAAATCCTGTCGATATTACTTTGTTCAAGCAAAAGAGTGTCAGCATTGCGTGGGAATTCATGTACACCAGGTCCATGTTTCAAACTGAAGACATTGCATCACAGGGAAAACTACTCACGACTGTAGCAAGCCTGCTCAATGATGGAACTCTTGTCACAACTCGCCAGGAGACGTTGAAAGGTCTGACGGTGGAAAATATCAGGGCAATGCATGTCAGGCAGGAAAGCGGTAAAATGATAGGCAAGCAGGTACTTGTTATTTAAACAGTGGCCAGGGGGCAGGTCTTGAAATATAAGAAAACTGCCAATAAGTTATAAATCCACCGGCGACCTCTGCTTTCCTGGTTTGGTCTTTCAAATCCGGAGCTAATACAGAAAAATATGCAAGACGAATTTGACAAAATAATAGTACGGAAAAACTCTGGTTCTCGAAAATGGGATGCAGTGGGTGAGGTTTTTGGTGAACCTGACATCCTTCCAATGTGGATTGCTGATATGGATTTTCCAATTGCTAAACCTATTACTGAGGCAATTGTAGCGAGAACCAGGCATGAAATATATGGATACTCATTGGAGGAAGATTCGCTCAAACAGTCAATTGTGAACAGGCTCGCGTCTAAATTTAATTGGGAAATTGACAAGAGCTGGCTCATCTTTTCAACTGGAGTAGTACATGCGTTAAATATGATAGTAATGGCATTCACCAAACCCGGTGACGGAGTGATTTTACAACCTCCTGTGTATTATCCGTTTTTCTCAGCGATAAAGAATAATGGGTGTAATGTAATAGAAAATCCTCTTCTTCAAAGCAGTGGGAAATACTTTATGGACTTGAAGGGTCTGGCAGCTGCTTTTGAGCCCGATGATTCGGGCTTTAAAGCACAGCCGAGTCGGGCACGTATGATGCTTCTCTGCAGCCCTCACAACCCCGTAGGTAGAGTCTGGCAAAAGGAAGAACTGCAAAAAACAGCAAACATAGCATTAGATAATGATGCTTTGATTGTATCCGATGAAATACATGGGGAGCTCTTATTTAACGGAAACGTGCACACCCCGACAGCTTTACTCAGTGAAGAGGTGGCAGATAATACCATCACCTGTTTTTCCGCAAGCAAGACATTTAATTTAGCAGGATTAAAGGCGTCGGTAATAATTATTCCAAACCCCAGATTGCGATCAATTTTTAAGGAAAGAACAGCAGGGTTTTTAACGCAACCTGATGTCTTCGGCACGGTAGCGATGGAAGCCGCCCTTTCATAATAATTTAAGATGTTTAAATAAATTCATTCCCTTTTGCAAACAAAGAACCCTGTTTATATTATATGGACACTCCGATTTGGCTTATAGATGCTGCCTGGATTTCTTTTGCCTTCCTCTGCGGTTTTATTGCCCGTTTACTTAAATTGCCTCCTCTGATCGGCTTTCTTGCCGCCGGTTTTCTGCTCAATGGGTTAGGGATACGCCAGGCAGGAGAGGCGTTGCAGGAACTTGCAGATCTTGGTGTTACCCTGCTGCTATTTACCATTGGCCTGAAGCTTGATATAAAAAGTCTGCTTCGAAAAGAAGTCTGGCTGGGTACAAGTCTTCATATGGCGATAACCACAGTGGTGCTGGGGGGAGCTGTTTTTCTGCTTACCCTTACACCGCTGTTGGCCAGGGTCCCCCTGACTACTGCGGTCCTGATTGGTTTTGCCCTTTCATTTTCCAGTACGGTTTTTGCAATCAAGATACTGGAAACCAGGGGTGAACTGGATGCCCTGCATGGTGTAACCGTCATGGGTGTTCTGGTTATGCAGGATATTATCGCTGTCGTCTACCTCACTTTATCAGCCGGGAAAACTCCCTCTCCCTGGGCTCTTGCCCTGCCTTTGCTGTTTCTGTTGCGACCATTATTTTTTAAAATGCTTGAACTTAGCGACCATGGCGAGTTATTCACGCTTCTTGGTCTCTTTCTGGCCATAGTTGCCGGTGCGGGTAGTTTTGAACTTGTTGGTTTGAAACCAGATCTTGGTGCATTACTCATTGGTATTATGATTGGATCCCATCCCAAAGCCAAAGAACTCAGTAATACTTTGATGGGATTTAAAAATTTGTTTTTGGTTGCCTTTTTTCTAAGTATCGGCCTCTCTGGCCTACCTGATGCGAAGATTCTCATCTGCAGCGCACTGCTGTGTCTTTTTATCGTTTTTAAGGGATTGTTGTTTTTTCGTCTGACAAGCTTTTTTAACTTTCGCTCCAGAACAGCGCTGTTCACTGCAGTACCCCTTGCCAATTTTAGCGAATTTGGTCTTATTGTCGCCGCCGTGGGCGTGAAGAGTGGCTGGCTGGACAGTTCCTGGCTGATTCTGATTGCCATGTGTCTCACCTTCTCTTTCATTGTGGGCGCACCGATAAATGACTTTGTTTACGGGATCTATGCCCGCTTTAGAGATCTGCTCAAACGGTATGAAGCTCCTGTTCGGCATTTGTCAGACCAGCCAATTGAACTCGATGCAGATTTATTGATTATCGGCATGGGAAGAATCGGTACAGGAATGTATGACGCTTCGCGTGATAGTTACGGCAGGAAGGTGATCGGATTGGATAACAATAAATCTACAGTAAAACAACACGAAGAAGCTGGTCGCGATGTTGTTTTTGGTGATGTCACAGACATTGATTTCTGGGATAAAATTAAACCGGAACAAGTCAGCTTTATTATTCTTTGCATGCCCCTGCATGAGGCAAATGTAATTGCTGTGAAACAGCTGCAAAAGGCCGGCTATAAAGGTTTTATAGCAGCAGCGGCCCGTTTTGAAGATCAAGTAGAAGAATTACGCAAGATGGGGGTCCACTCGGTATACAACATTTACGCTAATATGGGCGCTGCTTATGCTGACTACGCACGAAATGATTGTATGTCACATCCAGAATTTGCGAAACATTCCATAGATGGTAGAAAAAAAAGTACTGAGTAAATTTTCCTATCCAGCCAGTATTTGAATCACCATCAGTTACAGCTATTACTCCTAGGAGCTTGTCCGAGAATGCCATTTTGTCCAAACTCTGCGTTATTTCCAAAAAATAATGCTCCGGTAAGCGAGGCACGAGACTCCGAGATATTAACTATATGACTGTGCGTATTTTTTGAAAATGCCTTGATTTTAAAC
>CAXMTO010000251.1:0-10159 GCA_964196355.1 uncultured Myxococcota bacterium | reverse complement strand
CCCGGATTTCTCACCAGCAAAGATGATTACATATTCAAGAAGCACCCCAGTGAACTATAGTAGTCTATGTTTGCAGGGGTTGCGACGCGGAAGATGTGATCATATCTGCTGGCCTTTGGTGAACATTGTGTGGGATTTTTCGTCAAATCGAACGGGTGGAAAGCTGTTACAATGAAAACAGTTTCAGAAAATTGACACAATGTTCATGAGAAATGCGGGCTAATCAGCGATATTTAAGTGTAACAGTAAGGTGGTTACGCTAAATTTCAGACCCAGAAAAAAGAGGTTAATCTGCCTCTATTTAATAACACCCTGCTGTCGCAATTCAGCTTCGTACTCATTTAGATTCTTCTCGAATCGAGTAATATAATCATCGGGGAAATAGTATCCTCTGCCGCCACTCTCTGGTCTATTTTCAATGAGTCCTCGTCCCTCAGGGCTCGCATTGGTCATGAGGAGGAGCAGGAGGTCGTTGCTCACCCACGGATGGCTATACCAGGAATCATGGGCACCACCCAGATCCAGAGAAATCGAATCTCCGACATCTAAAATATCCAACTCTGAGGCAAATGTTGCATCAATATATACTTGCAGCTCTTCCTTAGACAGGTCTTCAGGGTTCGGTCTGCCCAGTCTCGATTTTCCATTTTGAAACTCGGACATCCAGAGAACTGAATCATTATAGTTCATGTTTATAGACGTACGGTCAACAATATCCTTAAACTTCAGATATTGGCCGGCAAATGGTTTAAATTCGGCATCGGGTCCTGCAAAATATACCTCACCGATTTTTAGTCGCTTTTTTAAATCGTCTACCGATTCTTCGGGATGAAGATCTCGTAAAGAGGCAAGCCCCGGAGCCACAATCTGGGCTCCGGCACTATATGCGATAATATTAATCTTTCTTGCCTTGGTGCGGCGAGCTAATATTTCAATGAGGTTAGCAAAGGATGGTATCGACTTTTGTGCATGAGCTACGTCAAGGCTATACTTCAGAAGATTCTCAGCCGAAGGCCACGAAAAGCTCAGTACCACTGAGTTGTGTCCCATAAAATGATAGAATTGAGCCCCCTGTGCCGTCGCCCGGTAGAAATTACAGTTTGCACCATGGACATAAACAAGAAGATCTTTAGAGAAGCTTTTATCAAGAGTCTGGTTAATCTGATCAAAGAAACCGTCCCCCTTGTCAGTCTTTTCTTTCATGTTATCCTTCTGATCAAAGACCGCCAATTCTCTCAACCACGCCCGTTTTATAAGTAAATCTTCCTCCCTGTCAACTTGCAAAGATTGCTCATAAATGTCTTCCCATGTTGAACCTTCTTCGCCAACTGTGTGAGCCACATAACCAAACCTCAGATATTGGGAAGGAAAGATACTGTACCTCATGCCTGGGTTGGGGTCCTCAAACGGTAGACGGTTCGTGACATAGAAAGTATAGAGAAGATTGTCATCAAGACTATCCTCTGATAGATCAAAGAACTGGTTTCCAGGTTTTAAGCTTGCAGGTGGAGGCATAAGATAAACCTTCGGCTGACAACCTGTCAGAAAAAGAAGAAAAACTAATACAATCAATAATCGAGATTCGGATGTGAGCGTCATTTCTTTTTCCCATTTATTTAATCAAAGCCATGCTGTTCGTCCTTTCTTCACTGTCACTGCCAATATGGCTAAAGAAAAGCCAGCAATGAGGGGAGCCCCATTGCAAATACCCCAAACCAGAGCAAAACGATGTCCGTTGTTATAATAAACCTCGAACTCTTTTACTTATCTTCCTGGAACTGTGTTTGACTGGCCTGGTTGTGTCGGACATGAGCATCCTTCGTTTATATTTTATCAAATCAAAAAACTACTCGAGCCCGCAAGCCAAATACCCAGCTCTGATCGTTCTCGGGGTTACGTGCCGGGTTGATGATATACTGAATATCCGGCGTGATCTGGAGGTTTTTCATGACCTGGAAGCGGCAAAACAGCTCGGTTGTATACTGATCATCGAGACCCGGGCCAAAAGTGTCCTCGTTCGGTTGCCCCCAGTTGAAACCCATGCCGACCATACTGTTATTGTTTCTCCAGTGATAGGCGAGCCCGGTACTGATCGATCTCTGCAGCAGGGTGCCGGCGTCATCAGCATAGCCGCCGCGCAGGAACGGCATCCATTTTTCGTCAAAAGAGTGCGAATAAGAAAAACTCACACCCCAGCCACCATTGACGCTAGCCTCTTCACGTTCATCCGCATGCCATAGGGTGATGTGTGTGTTGTCCAGATAGAACCGGTCTCGCGAGGTAACATAGCCCAGTTCAAAGGTTTTGAGAAACTCATTATCGTTGAAGAAGGTATCGAAGCCGTTGAACGGATCGGTGGAGTCTGAGTTACTGTCAGCAAAACCTGCCATGAAGTAAACGTCATCAGTAAGCATGGCGTTGAAATAGGCACCGAGTGCAGCTTCGTCAGGTGGCGCTATCGCGTCATTAACCCAATAATCACTCGTTCCACGTAAGCACAGGCGTTCACGCGAGACATAACGACGAGGTGGTTTTGTCAGCTTGCCGTGATAAACACGAACATGCCCATCTATATAAAGAGTGCCTACGGTATTTGTATCCGTCTTCATCCAATATTTACTGAGATGAGCTGCCCATATCTCACCCGATTTATCCTTGCTCATTTCATCCATTTTATTACGCAGACAACGTACTTCCGGTACACGATCAAGACCAATAAGCTTGCCAAACTCGCCTGGTGACTGGCCACACAATTGTTCAACTGTCTTTATTCGGCGCAATGCCATAAACGCCAGCAATACCAGAATATGAAAAATGGTATAATAGCCTTTGACCTCCCCAAGCATTTTTCTTGCCCCACTCAAAAGTCCGTTAGATAGCAGAGCGGGCAGGCCACAAAGTACTCCGCCATCCGGCACGTCTAAGCATGGTTCGAATTGAGCTTTGGCACCGTTAAGCTCACCAAAAGCAGCGCTAACACGTTCTACAACCCGGGTGCAGGCAGTACCCAGAAAATCGGCAGCGTCTGCATCTATTCGATCGCGGGATGATTTGCTGGTTGCGCTATCCGATGATGACGGCATATATATGACAGGTTCATGAAGGCGGTTATCGCCGATAGCCTTGCGCAACGTATCAACTTTTACACCAAGTTCTTCAGCTATGTCCTGCCTTGACAGCCCTTGATCCAGAAGGCTCTGAGCTTTTGTCAGTACTGTTGGTGTGAATATTGTCCCTTTGCGCCGTCCCTTTCGTGGTTTGAAAAAAGACTCGGCTCCTTCATTGCGTAGTTTATTCACTGAGCGAATAACGCTGTTTTTGGAGACACCCAAAGATTTTATAATATCAATCTGCCGACAACTTCCGGTAACTAACAGCTGTGAGGTAATAAACCGGAACATTTTGGTGTCATCTGCCCGGTGAAAGTAAACAGGATGGCCACCATGGAAATATGTCCAGACATCATCTTCACACATAACACTGATCATGTGGTTGATTATGGTTGCACCGGGGGTAAGAAATGGTAATATTTGTTGTGTGATGGCGCCTTCCTCCTCTTGTTGTTTTTTCTTTTTCCAAGGAGAAAGGTGCCATTTTTATTTTCCAAGTGCAACAACGAAATTACCGCAACATGATTTAACTATACTTCTGTAATTGTTTATATTTTACTGTGTAAAACTAATGAATTTAAACGGCACGAATCAAGAGGTCTGAAGGTGGTAAAAGTTTGAAAGTATAAGGGACTGTGGCCATAGAAAGAGAGCCAAAGATTTCAATACAGTCTGAAGATGTGCGTACAATTTCCAGCAAAAAATAAAATAAATATAGAGCTCGTTTTGTCTCTCAAAGTCACCCTCATAGTATTAAGTCAGATGCTCTTGAAGTAAATCAAATGAGTGCTTAATTGTATTTGGGGCTGCGTAAGGAGCCACCTGCATAAATTCCCAAAAAGTAACGGAGGATATAACATGAAATTATCATTAAAATATTTTGTCTTTATTACATTCATATCTCTACTGTTTTCATTTTCAGCATGTGCTCAGACGGTCAAGATAACGCCACTCGGTAGCCACGATGGTGAATTTTGCAGTCGAGATCGAGCCATGCTTTTCGAGGATCCCGATGGTACAAAACTGCTTTTTGATGTGGGGCGTACGGTTGCCGGCCCTGAAGATTCACGTCTTGGTAAAGTTGATGTTGTTCTTTTAAGCGGCATGCATGGCGACCATCTTGGAGACAAACGTATTGCAAAAGTTGGTGATGGGACATGCGCAAAGCCAATGACAGAAGTTCAAACGAGCCCCAATTCAAATACTGCTGAGATTATTGTTGGTAAAAACGCAAAAGCTTTTCTTGGTGGCGAGATGCATAAATTTCTGCAAACTAAAGTCAAAGCTGCAGGTGGTTCTCCCAAACAAGTTGGCCCTCTCAGATTCGGAGGCGAGCGTAAAGTCGGAGGAGTTAGAATCGCTATTGTGCCGGTAACTCACAGTAATGGCATAGGAAGTGGTTTCCTGGATAAAAATCTTGGGGATACTTTAAAGCAAAACGGGCTGACTGCATATGCTGGACCAGATAATGGATACATTCTTACCTTTTCCAATGATCTTGTTGTTTACCTATCAGGAGATAGCGGTATTTTTGCCGACCAGGATGTAACTGTCCGAGGCTTTTATGGTGCAGAGTTAGCCATTATAAACGCTGGAGGGATCTACACTTCCGGACCAAAAGAAGCTGCATATTCAATCACAAAGCTGGTTCGTCCAAAAGCAGTGATTCCCCATCACATGAATGAAGCTGCGACAGAAAATGGTGAGCTCAAACCGGAATCAAGAACTGCTCTTTTCAAAAAATTAATAAAAGATATACCTGTGCATATTCCTTTGAGTGGTCGCACAATGGAATTTGATGGAGAGGGAAAGTGTCTCAATGGATGTTAAAAAGTGAGTACTGGATTTTTCCCGTGCTTGCTCCATCCCTTTAGTATCTTACTCCAGAAACACTGCAATAAAAAACAAGAAACTAAAAAACTTCTTTTAAAATTATTACCATGACCATACTATCAGGGTACTTATCCCACATTTCGGTGTTATAGTACTCACCGGGTAAGTAGAAAGACAAGAATCGTTTAACTGAAGTTATCTATTTTCGATTTTAGGAGACTATACATGAGTATTTTGGCCAAACTTCTCTCTAGCCGACAAAACCAGGCAGCACAAACAACAGAGGCAGTGCAATCATATGCAGATGGATGTGTTAAGTGTGGAAAATTGCGTTTTGAGTATGATGAGTACTTTAAGGACTACACTTGCGACAATTGTGGGTGGACATTAAGCGAAGAGCCAAATGGAGAAATTGAAATCATTAAAACCAATCTCACGGATAATGCTGAGAAGTCAGAAAATGAGGCAAAAGACAGCAGTATTTCACAGGCTATGCCTCTGGAAGAAATGATTACAATTATACAGGAATATGGGAGTGCAATGGTTAACAAGGCTCCGCCATCAGGTGGTGTTGCTGATGAATCGAATCTTCCATACCCTAAATCAAAAATAAAAAAAGCTATAATTCAGGCACTATGTGCAGTTGACGGCCCGGAAATGGCTACATCTCTCAAACACGGTTATTTAAAGTTGTCAGATTGGCAAGAGGATGTTGGTGAACAAAGTATAGGCATAGACCTTTCCAAATTTGGTATGATTTTGGACACTGATGAGCGTGTAGATGCGTATCTTGAGCAAGAGAGCCAAATCAAAAAGTGGAAGGATAAAGTAAACAACGAAATGGAATCATTGCAAGATAATCTTAAAGAGCTGGGGTTGTGGGGAGAATAAGAGTTAATGGGTCTTCGATCTTGAGTTAGACAGGTCGCCAGGTGCAGTGTCTACCTGCTCACGGCGAGCCTGGAAGCATCACTTGGATGGGCAAGAGAATGCCTGCGATGCCTGAATTTTCGAGATGACAACCTACTGTTGTTCTTGAGTTGGCTGCTCAAGCCTGACATATCCCAGCTCTTCAAAAACACCAACACATGTCTCTCCCAGCGGACACTCCATAATCTTCTTAGTTTCAGGGTGCTGGAGGATTATTGAGGTTGGTTGCTTCGGGTTATTGGCACAACCCGAAAAAAACAGGAGCAAACAGGCGGTAAAAACAACAATGGTTTTCATGAGCTTCCTTTGGAGTCTGTATTAAGTTCAGACAAGGATTTACCAGAGTCACACCGGTAAAGCAATGGTTACCAATTAATATACACTCCTTCAAAAGATCACCCAGGCAGGATTGGCTCATCGGGGCCACCTTCGCCACTACCTCGAGTCAATGGGGCGAGCCCTGCGAATTTTCCTCCACACCTTGACAAGTTGTGGTGACAACCAGATCAGGATGGTGACGAATGCCAGTACTGCCGACACCGGGCGCTCGAAGAAGGCCAGAAAATCGCCATCGGCCTTGATCATCGATGTCATGAAACTGTCCTCGAGCAATCCGCCCAGTACCAGGCCCAAAATCGCAGGAGCAATCGGGAAGCCATTTTCCTCAAGGAAATACGAGATTACACCAAGGGCAAGCATGATGCCGACGCCAAACACCGTGTTGTTGATGGCGAAGGTTCCGACAACACAGAACATCAAAATTACCGGCATCAGGATCTCCCGCGGAACCCGCAGCATCTGCTTGGCAGACTTGATGGCGATTAAGCCGAGGGGCATCAGCAGCAGATTGGCCAGGAAAAACGAGGCGAACACGGCGTAGATCAGTTCTGGCTGTTCCAGGAACACGGTCGGCCCTGGATTCATACCCTTCACATAGAGCACGCCGATAACGATGGCCGTGATCGAATCGCCGGGAATTCCGAACACCAGGGCCGGGACCCAGGCCCCGCCGAGCCCAGCATTGTTCGATGCGCCAGCATCGACGATGCCCTCGACATGGCCGGTGCCGAACTTTTCCGGTTCCTTCGAGAACTTCTTAGACACGGCGTAGGAGATCCAGGCCGCGATATCCGATCCAGCACCGGGCAAGGCACCGACCAGCACACCAATGGTGCTGCCGCGCAACAGATTCAGCTTGTAGCGATAAAGAACCTTGCCGAGACCGGCGAAGATGTTGCCAATAGTGCGTTGCTCGACCCGTGGGGGGGGCTTTACTGCAGTGACCGAGCGGAAAACCTCGGCCATGGCAAACATGCCGATCATTGCCGGGATGAAGTTGATGCCGCCCATCAATTCGATACTGCCGAAGTTGAAACGTGGATGACCGGTCGTGCCATCGATACCGACAGTGGCGATCATAAGGCCGATCATCAGCGAAATCAACCCTTTGGCGGCGGATTCGCTCGAGACAAAAGCGGCGCAGGTAAGACCCAGCGACGCCAGCCAGAAATATTCAAAAGACGAGAATTTGAGCGCGAATTCGGCCAGGAACGGCGCCGTGAAACTCAGCACAACGGCACCGAACATGCCGCCCAGCACGGCGCTGGCCAGCCCCGTGCCGAGGACGAGCTCGGCCTGGCCCTTGCGGGTCATGGCGAAGGCTTCGTTGGTATAGGCCGCCGATGCCGGCGTGCCCGGGATGCGCAGCAGCGCTCCAGGCAGGTCGCCGGCGAAGATCGCCATGGCCGTCGCCGTGACAATTGAGGCAAGGGCCGGGACCGGTTCCATGAAGAAGGTCACTGGTACCAGCAGCGCCGTTGCCATGGTTGCCGACAGACCGGGTACCGCCCCCATAAACAGGCCAAATGAGCCGGAAAGCAGAATCACCACCAGAACATAGGGATCTAAAATCAGTTGAAATGCGACGATTAAAAGGTCCATGTATGCCTCACCAGCCAAAAATCGGCACGATACCCCAGGGAAGGGGTACGCGAAGGAACTCGCCGAAGAACTGCTGGGTGACGATTGTGGCAAGAATCGAAATCATAGCTGACGAGCGCCAGGTGGAAAAGCCTCGCAACCAGTTCAACAAGACGAACAGGCAGATAAATGCCGTTGGAATAAAGCCGAGATCATCGGAAACAACGATGTAAAAAATCAGCACGAAAATAACGAGAAAAAAATTCGCAACATGTCGCGGCGACGAGATCCAGTCCATAACGGTCACCCAGGGGGCTCCGTTGCGCATCCGAACGCCTCGAAAAATCAGCGCTACACCACCGGCTCCCATGAAAAATGCGATCAGGCGCGGGAACAGAGCGGCTCCATATTTCTGTCCCTGCAGGATGGGGAAGTCCCGCGTGAGGTAAAACACCAGGAATCCGAACAAAATAAAGAATATTCCTGAAATTGCATCGTTAACCTTCACGCAGGCCTCCCTTTATCACTACTTCTTTTAGGCGATTATTCCTTGGTCAGACCGGCGGCCTTCATAACCTTGCCGAAATCCGTATCGGCTTTCTCCATAAACTCAGCCGCTTCTTTGGGCGCCCGGTAAACCATACCGAAGCCACGGCCGTCCATGAACTTCTTGTAATCGGCGTTCTCGTAAGCTCTCTTGACTGCAGGTGCCAGTACGTCGATCACTTCCTGCGAAATACCCTTCGGACCGGTAACCATGCGCCAGGCGCCGACGGTCCAGTCTGAACCCGTCGCTTCCTTCAGGGTCGGGACGTCAGGGAACAGACCTAGACGGGCTTCACCCATATTGGCGAGGGGCAGAACCTTGCCGGCCTCTATCAGGGCGCGACCTTCTGCCAACGATGAAGTGATGAAATCAACACCGCCTGCGACCATGTCCTTCAACGCCGGAGCAGAACCCTTGCTGGGCACCCACGGAACCTTGGCAACATCGACGCCCTCAGACAGCATCCACCCGGCATAGCCGAGATGCCAGATGCCGCCCTGGCCCGTACCGGATGCCTTGAAGGCCTTGGCCGGTTTTTCCTTGATCGCAGCCAGCAGGTCCTTGGCGTTCTTATACGGGGAATCGACGCTGACCATCAGTCCGCCTGGATCCAGGTTGACCTGACCAAACACAGTAAAGTCTTCATAGGTCAATTTAGTCAAACCGACCCAATGCATCATGGCCACTTCGACAGTTGCAATACCGATGGTATAACCATCGGACTTGGCATTAATGATTGCCGAATGACCGACTACGCCGCTACCGCCGGTGCGGTTAACCACATTGACAGGAACGCCCAGGTCCTGCTCAAGCAGGTTGGCAAAGATACGGCCAACGGCGTCCGTGCCACCACCCGCGCCCCATGGCACGATGATGGTGATAGGACGCTCCGGATAAGCAGCAGCCTGAGCGGTGCCGAAGGCCGCCACAGCCATACTGATCACCATTACCGACGCGATCAAAACCTTGGTGAGAGAACTTCGCTTCTGATTACTTTTAATTGACATGAACTCCTCCTTGTGAATTGAAATGATACAGATACGGGCTATTACAACATGGAAACGCCCCATAACAAAAAACCGACTTTTTTACCCGAAACACCGTCTCAAACACGGTGTGGGAAGGGGATGGCTGTTTCGTACACCCGGGTCCCCCAGTCAAACTAAGATCGTAAATATGTACATAATTACCGGAGATTATGTTAGAACCCCAGTGAGGGCACAATCAATTACTTAACACTATTTCCGTACGATAGCACCATCCTTCAGAGATTGAATCAAGAGTTGCTGTCAACTGGGAATTGACTTTCTCGTTGCTATGCTAACTTCGGGGAATGGGCGCACCCTCAAATCAGAGTTGTTAATCAGGCGCAGCCGTACTCAATACCGTTAAGGATTTTTTTATGCATAGTACATTGCCTTTTCTATGTCAATGTATTTCAAGGTTTTCTCCCTGCGCAGACGACAATCATGAAAGCAGGTATCTACAGGAATTTCAAAACGACAATATGTGATTTTTCCATTGCACAACAATCAATCTTCGGCCTCAATAACTGCACCAGTCCAAACATTTTCGTCTGGTCGTAAACCACCGTGTCATATATTCAATTTGTGCGCTTCAATATCATGGTAATGAGTTGACAAAATGGCACTCGTTATAGGGGAAATGGAAAATCCTATAAAGACAAAGAAGTTTTTTGTTAAAAGAGTGTGAATCTCACCTTTTACCATACCAGGTTGTTTGACTTTGAAAATTTTATCATATAACCTCAGGATAGTGGAATCGTTTTGAAATCCTGCTTTGATTTCAAAACCATCGG
>CAXMTO010000250.1:0-11148 GCA_964196355.1 uncultured Myxococcota bacterium | reverse complement strand
CTCAGAGGAGACTGATCTCTGCTATCGAACCCGGCAAAAAGGATATATAATAAAGCTCTGTCCTGAACTCTTGATAGATCACCTGGGAGACAGCTCCTCCGGCGGAAATCAGTCTTTAATCTTCATGAAAAGCTACCATTTTGGCTGGTCCCGCTGCTACTACCTGGACAAGCATTCTCTCTATTCGATTAAATATAACCCCCGCAGGATGTATCGTAATTACAGATTGAAGACTTATATCAGTTTAAGCAGCAAGAATCGATTGCGCTACAAGGGACATGCATCAGGAGTCAAGGCGTTTCTGGATGGACAGAAAGCATTCAGGGAAGATGGTTCGCCACAGGCAAGCCCGTTCTGATCACCCTGCCTTTTTCAATTTCAAGCTATCCAGGAACCTGAAATATCGACCGCCAAGTGACCTGTTGCGGCACTCGCGAAGCAGGTTCCCGTGAAAGAGCTGGTGCCGATATTGGTACAGCAGAAAAAACAGTTTGATATTGAAAAATTGTTTATCGAGCCTCGTTATTTGCCGACAGATTTCACTTAGATAATTCCTCTCTGACTGGTCAAGTGTGTCGGCCTCCATCAGCCCCTTCTGCAAAAGGAGGAGATGCTTCTTTCTTTGTTCGGAAAATTTTTGGTATTTTAAAGTTTTTTTTCTTTTACGTTTCTGCTCCCTGTTTCTCTGCGGATTATTAGTTGTGTTGAGCTCATGTATCCTGTGAAATGTAATCGCTTTCGGTACATGGATTATTTCCGATTTTGCCGAGGCGATAAGTGCCAGCCACTGATCATACAGGCATTCGTGTGGAAAAGGCAGGGCGGTTTCCACAAGGCTTCTTTTTACCATCATTGCATGGCCTGAGATACAGTTTGAGAAATAGAAATAGTAGGGCAGATGTCCTCTGCGATAGATGTTAAAGCCCAGGTGCTCCTTTGCCGAATCAGATGACTGATGATCTTCAGCATCGATCAACACACTTTTTCCATAGGCGAGAAGTGTGTTCGTGGAAAACGCAGCGGCAAGGTGGGCCAGTTTATCTTTTTCCCATACATCATCCTGGTCGCAAAAGGCTATGTATTCGCCCTTACAGGCCGAGACACCATTCTGAAAATTATTATTAATGCCCTGGCTCTCAGCATAGAGAACGTGGATATGTCGGTGTGTCCCGGCATATTGACTGAGCAGTTCCCTGGTCCCATCCGTGGAACCATCGTCACTGATTACTATTTCCTGGGGAAGATAGGTCTGGGCAAGGAGGCTTTGCAGCTGTTTTTCAAGGTGAACACGGCCATTATGTGTAGCCATGACGATCGAGATATTCATCAATATTGTTAATTTTACCTGGTAGGGGATATACTATGTTTAGGCCGTTACGTTGATCTTGCTCGATCCTATTCGGTTTCTGTTCACAGCTAACGGACCGACTAGGAGGCTGTCCGAGAATGCCTATTCTCGGACAGCCTCCTGGGTTAAAAAGATATCAGACTGCCACTCATAGTCTTCAGTAAAGGGGATGTCAAACAGGAGCTCCATCATGTAACGGGTTATTCGTTCACTGTTGTAACAGCTGTGGGCGCGGCGCCATCCCTGCTCGGCTATAGTTCTGCATTCCTGGTCGTGGGTGTGGTAGTACTTTATTTTCTCAAGTAAATCGCCGAGATCTTGGAAGTAAATGATTTGCTCTTTACTGAAAAGATTCACCATGCCTGGAACTACAGGGCAAAAGTTCAGGGCAAATTGTTTCGCAGGCCTGGAGCAGCTTCTGGTTGACCTTACTGTTTCCGAGTCTGGTTGTGCGGAAAAAAGACTCATCAAAGAACTTCTTTTAAAATTATATACATGGTTACACCACCAAGGTACTTATACCCCCTTGTGGGGTGTTAGCACAAGAATAAGACGAACTTAAAGATTACTGTATAGAAAACTTCACTGATATTGTAATTATAAATACGGATGAGGCTAAATCTTGCACCATTTTCAGTGGTGCCCAGTTGTGAGTTATAACTCAGGGTGGTACAGGATAAAAACAAATTTTGAAATACTGCCACTTTCCTAAATCGGTTATCTAAATCGTCGCACATGTAAAGGATTTTGAAAAATGAAGGAACATGAAAAAATTAACTACGTTGAATTTCCTTCCAGAGATATTCAACAAACCAAGAATTTTTTTACAAAAGCATTTGGCTGGACGTTTCAAGATTTCGGTCCTGAATATACGGCATTTTCAAATGAAGGCATTGATGGTGGCTTTTATCAGTCTAAGCTCAACTCCTCGTCGAGTAACGGTTCAGCGTTGATAGTTTTCTTTAGTGAAAATCTTGAGACCACTCTGGAAAAAATAAAAGGTTCAGGCGGCGAAGTTATCAAAGATATTTTCCCATTCCCAGGCGGTCGTCGTTTTCATTTTTCAGAGCCATGTGGCAATGAGTTTGCGGTTTGGTCAGACAAAGATGCAAAACATTAAAAGAAACGTGTATAAACTTGTGCTGCACCGCGGTTGTTATCAAACCCGGGCTCACAGTAACCCACTGTAGTATTTATCTGTAGTATTTGTCTTGCCGCCACCCATGCTTCAGGGTAGAATGTTCGTGGTACTGGATATCTTAAAGCTTGTTGCAGCCCAGATAAGTGGTATTCGCACTCTCTTCTTTAATCTGTACCAGATTTTCCAAGAACAGGTCCTTCGCATCCGGGTTTCAGAAATTTGATTCCCACCGAGTGTACCACCAAACCCAGAAAAGGCGTTGTCGCCTTCATTTTAACCGATTTTACCCAGGAGAAATGTAATGAATAAAATTACTAGTTTTTTATCACTCGTCATTGCAGCAGGTTGCGTTATGCTCTTTTCCCCGGTTCAGGCAGACGCAGCTGAATCAACCTTTGAAACCGTCAAGAAACGTGGGTACTTAAATTGTATAATTGGTAATTCTTTCGTGGGTTTTTATACAGTAGATGATAAAGGCACATGGTCGGGCATGGATATCGATATCTGCCGCAGTGTAGCCGCAGCCGTTTTTGCAGATAAAGAGAAGGTAAAATTTAATTCGGTCCAATGGGCCCAAAGTTTCACTTCGATTAAAAGTGGTGCCGGAGATCTCTTATCAAAAGGTATGACCTGGACCTTGTCAAGGGACAGCAGCCAGGGGTTGGATTTTCTGGACACTTATTTTTATGATGGACAAGGTTTTATGGTTCGCAAAGACAGCGGTATCAAATCTGCCCTGGAACTCAAAGGTGCAACGGTCTGTGTTCTTACAGGAACTTCCTCTGAACTCAACTTAACAGATTTTAACCGTACAAATAACCTCAATATGACCCCCGTTGTCTTTGATGATTCATCCGTGCGAAATACGGCCTTTTTCAACAACAATTGCGATGTGATGACAAACGACAGATCCGGTTTGGCGGCCGCCCGCTCAACAGCGGTCAATCCCGGCGACTACGTAGTTCTGCCCGACACGATTTCGAAAGAAGCACTCTCCTTTGCCGTTCGCCAGAATGACAGCACATGGGCTAACGTGGTTAAGTGGACCTTTGCAGCCTTGCTTGAAGCTGAAGAGTTAGGTATCACCTCTCAGAATATTGATGAAATTAGTAAAAACACAACTAACCCTGTTGTCAAACGCTTCCTTGGTCTGGAGGGAGATCTTCATAAAGGACTCGGATTACCAAAAGATTGGGCTTATCAGGTGATCAAACAAGTTGGGAATTATGCTGAAGTATATGAGCGCAATCTTGGGCCCAAAACGGCACTTGCGCTGGAGCGAAAAGGCACTCTGAATGATTTGTGGACCCGAGGTGGTTTGCTTTACTCAAAATCTTTCCGTTAGAAAAAATTCCGGGGACATGTGACCAGTAAATATGTCCCCGGATCCGCCTGTATGACCATCACAAACAAAAAGGGGAACTGCCGTCTTTTAAAAACCAATCCGTTCTAGCCCGGATTTCTCACCAACAAAGTTTTTCGCAGGTCGAGGCACCGGGCATGAAGCTGTAGTAAGCTACTACAAATGCTCGGCAACAAAGCAGCTGCGAAAAAATCTGTTGGCCCGAAAGGTGAACTTTTTAATGAGTAAAAATCTTTTGTCGATAACCACACTTAAAAAACTCGCCTATGATTCCTCATTCCGTTCAAAATTAATTCAGGGCTTAACTCTATTTTTTGTCTTCAGCATTGGATATTATCTCTTTACCAATGTTGTTGATAATCTCCACCGAATGGAACTGCCATTTGGATTTGGCTTTATCAATTCTACAGCCGGCTTTGACATAGGCTGGTCAATCATCCCCTACGACCCAAAGATGTCCTATGGTCGGGTTTATCTGGTCGGGATCCTCAACACCCTCATTTTATCTGCGCTCATTATTATTTTTGCAACCATACTCGGTTTTGTAGTTGGAATAATACGTCTTTCAAGCAACTTCCTGTTGGCCCAGGTCGCTCGATGGTATGTGGAATTTGTTAGAAATGTACCGCTGCTGATTCAGATTATATTCTGGTTTATTGTGGTATTCTCCACTCTTCCTGCTCCCAAAAAAAGCTACCATCTTTTTGATGCCTTTTTTCTAAACAACAGGGGATTGTATTTTCCATCACTCATATTCGAGTCAAATTCCACCTGGACCTTAATTTCCCTTTTCTTTGCGGCTATATGTTCCTTTGTTCTGCTTAAGAGGTCGCAAAAGTACCGAAAACGCAGCGGAAAGCAATCAGCACTCTTATATCCTTCTCTCTTTGCACTGCTGGCTCTAGTAGCAATAGTTTTTTTATCAACGGGAAAGCCAATGCACTGGGCGGTACCAACCCTGCAGGGTTTCAACTTTCAAGATGGGTTCTTTTTCCCAACAGCCTTTATGGCTGCCTTTGTTTCAATGACTATTTATCGATCCGCAACAATCGGTGAAATGGTTCGTGCAGGCATTCAATCGATCGATCCAGGTCAACTTGAGGCAGCCTCGGCTATTGGTTTTCCACCCTTTAAAACACTTCGCCTCATTATTATTCCGCAAGCTGCACGTGCTATTTTACCGCCATTGATTAATGCATGGCTGACGATTGTTAAAGAATCTTCATTGGCCGTAGCTATTGGTTTTCCTGAGTTGGTCTCTGTTTTCATACAAACCTCACTCAACCAGACTGGACGTGCAATCGAAATTGTGATGATGGTTATGGGGTTTTATATGTGCACCAGTTTATTAATCTCATTTGTAATGAATCGTTATAACAGACGAATTCAAATGCGGGAGGGATGATTTGGACAATCAGATAACTCCGGAAGGCGAATTACTAAAATTTATTCCCCGTCCAGACCGGCCGCCGGTAACAATCACATATGGTTTTATTGGTTGGCTGAGAAAACATATGTTTGGCTCCATCTGGAATACTTTACTAACAATTTCAGTGTTGGCCTTACTTTTTCTGCTTCTCAAACCTTTCCTGGAATGGACTGTGATAAAAGCAGTCTGGTCAGCTTCCACTCGCCGTGAATGCCTGTCAATCAGTCCAGACGGTGCCTGTTGGGCAGGTATTTTCCCGTGGCTTAACAATCTCACCTACGGCCTCTACCCGGATGATCAACAGTGGCGGGTTAACCTCGGTTTTTGTATCGGTGCTCTCTGGCTCATTCCGCTTGCACTAAATAAAGTAAAACAAAAAATGATAATTGTGATCACGGGGATAATGTTGTTTCCCTTTCTGGCTAATTATCTGTTCTTAGGCGGTGACCGAAGTGGAATGCATTATATCATTTCCTGTGCAGCACTTGCTTACCTCTTGATTTTATACATCAATATTATTTTAATTTATCTGCAGTGCAAGCAACTTGGACAATATCTTGAACCATTAGTAGAGCGGTTTTACCAGAAAAGAGCTCCCCTCTGGAGCCAGCTGATAAGCCTGGCGACTGTTACTGTTCTGGTTGCTGTCATATCACAAAACCTGCGTCTGGAACATGTACCTGTTGATGTCTGGGGAGGCCTTTTTCTGACCATAGTCATTTCGGGTGTTTCGATTGTGATGGCCCTGCCAGTTGGTATTATTCTTGCTCTGGGGAGACGCTCAGAAATGATTATCATTCAATGGTTTTCAATCTGCACAATCGAACTGGTTCGATCGGTTCCAATGATAACTGTCTTATTCATGTCTGTAACGATGCTGCCGTTGTTTTTCCCCAATACAATGGAGCTCAACAAACTGGTTCAGGTGCTTATTGCGGTCTGTTTATTTGCCGGGGCGTATATGGCGGAAACGGTGAGGGGCGGATTGCAGGCAATCCCACGGGGCCAATATGATGCAGCCAAGTCAATCGGCCTGGGTTATTGGCACACGATGCTTTTTATAATTCTTCCCCAGGCATTAAAGGCGATGATTCCAAATATTGTCACATCGTTTATCAGCCTGTTCAAAGATACAACCCTAGTATCGATTATCGGACTTTTTGATATTATGCTGATGGCCAGGAATATTTCGATTGATAAAAACTGGTTTGGCCTTCATAGCGAACCGCTGGTAGCAATTTCAATATTGTTTTTTGTTATCTGTTATTCGATGTCCCAATATAGCCAGCGATTAGAAAAGAAATTAGACACAAACAGATAATGGCGTCACAATATCTCTAGCCCGGATTTCTCACCAATTAAATGCCGATGAACAAAAATAACAGATCCGAGGACAACCACCCACAAAGTGACAAATCAGTCAGAACCGCAATCAATGTCAGCGGGCTGAACAAGTGGTTTGACCAGTTCCACGTATTAAAGGACGTGTCACTCGCAGTATTGGAAAAGGAAATTATTGTTGTTTGCGGGCCGTCTGGATCAGGGAAATCAACCTTTATCCGCTGCATCAATCATCTGGAAAAATATCAGGAAGGGTCGATTTCAATATTCGGAAAAAAACTTGAAAAAGATAAAAAAAGTGCCGCACTAATCCGTGACAATGTGGGGATGTTGTTCCAAAACTTCAATCTGTTTCCCCATCTGACGATACTGCAAAACTGCACACTTGGCCCGATATGGCTGCGTAATACACCTGAGGATCAGGCCATTGAGCAATCAACCGCATTACTCGACAGAGTAGGGATTGCTCACCTGGCGTCAAAATTCCCCGGCCAGATCTCGGGAGGACAGCAGCAGCGTGTTGCGATCGCCCGTTCCCTGGCTATGGAACCCAAAATCATGTTATTTGACGAGCCGACCTCTGCTCTGGATCCGGAAATGATTAAAGAGGTTCTGGATGTGATGGTTGATCTGGCTAAATCAGGAATGACTATGATCTGTGTGACACATGAAATTCATTTTGCCCATGAAGTAGCTGATCGAGTAGTCTTTATGGCGGACGGGGAAATTGTCGAAGTTGGCCCGCCGGAACAGGTACTAAAAAATCCTCAATGGGACAGGACGAGCCAATTTCTTCAACATGTTTTAAGTCATTAAAACAATTCAGGTGGAGAGGCTGTAGCTTTTTCTGTCACAAAAAACAGAAAATTTAGGAGTAAGGTACTACCCTCCCCCCACACAAAGGGGTACTCTCCTCTCCCACTCATTTTTATCTTCTCTTCGTATGCCAATTGTTTTTAGCATATTCTTTCAGTCCCTATTTTATTCCGATCTGCTCTTTACCGGATACGGCTGTTTTTACAGTTTTATGAACAAAACTGTAACCAAAATCACTCATCTCTTTCAACACAGGCTGATAAACCTCAGGAAGGGTTGGCCGATGTACGCCTTTTGCTTGTATTTTACCCTCAAGAATCAACTTTGATGCAATAGCCGCAGGAAGAGAAACAGCCTTTGACATGGCAGAATCTCCACCTGACTCGCCCTTTACACACATGGTTGAAGTTCTTGTTTCTCCATGACCGGCAAATTCAGCTAGAATTTCAGCATGAACGACAACCATGTCTTTCTCAGATGCGGTATAAGACATTTTTTCCATCATCAAATCAACTAAAACATCGGCGTTTGTTCCTTTTGCGATATGTATTATTGTATCTTCGAAGAGTCCCAACCATTTCATTTTTTTTATAAGGTCTGAATTGTCTCTGATTTTCAAAAAATTTGCGGTTTTATGCAAAATATTTTCTGAATTATTTTCTCCAACCAGGGATGCTGTGAACTCTGCATATGTCTTTCCTTCATAATTTTTTTCCTGTTTAATATCGAACAGTTGCAGCCAAGAAAATCCCCTCATGGTATTGCACCACCCCGTAAAACGTAGAATCCCTCTAAAAAACGAGACATCAACATCGAGCCCAAAAGATTCCAGGTATTCCGTACAATCACGATTAGGGTAAGTTTCAAAAACCCCGACGCCATCCAAATCGACCAGCCAATGGTTATCGAACAAGTTCTCCCCCGCCACCTTCACCTTTTCACCATTCTTGAGGTAAGCAGCCGACGCCTGCGCTGCCATGATCACTCCTTTTGGGCTCCACGAGAATTTGTAACCAAAGGGATTATTATTGTGTTCAAAAGAAGGAAGTCCCGCCCCATAGGAGGTAATACCGGTTACCTTCCCTCCCCGGGATTTTACCAGGTCAACACTCTGTTTAGCCACCATGTTGTCGAGTCCAGGGTCTTCACCTATTTCATTTAAAATCAAAATATTGTGATTCTGACATTCTCCATTCAAGGCCTCCATCTGAGGACTTATATATGAGGTGGTGACCATGCTTTTCTGGTTCTTCAGGCAACTTCGTGCGACCGGAATATGCAGTGTTGGAGGGATCATACTCAATACCAGGTCAACTTCACTGACCAGACTGTCAAGAAGATCAAGCTGGTCTATGGTCCAGGAGACAGCAGTTCCGGCTGACCGCCCTCGGACTATCATTTCCGCTTCCGATTTTTTCATTGAAGTAACGATCACTTCATATCCACAGCTATCGATAAAATAGTCCACCGCAGGTTTGGAGACAAAACCAGCACCGAGAACTGCTATTTTTTTCATTCTCCCTCAATCAATTTCTTCAAATTTATAATCAATACGCATTCCCCGTGCTTCCACTTCCTTTATAAATTCGTGGGGTGGAACGTGGCGAACGGGCGACAGAACACCCGCTTGGGTAATTTTACCGGTAAGAATCATCTGCGCACCTATACTGGAAGTAAATCCTACAGTACGGTTCATCGCAAACAGTCCGGTTTCAAGATCTCTGTAATCGATCAGATCATAAGTCACTTTCACCTTTTTATTGTCTTTAAGCCCCCATGCCTCGACCCTCAGCAGGGCAACATCCTTTTCATCACCTTTAAACTGCAGTTTGGGACTCAGACACTTTGACAGAAAGGCGCGGGGAGATATATCTGCATTATTCATGTTGATTGGGGTATCGTCCAATAGGCCGAGAGCCACCATGGTACGCCAGAATTTTGAATGCCCAGGCCATCTGAGAGCAAAGCGACCCATTTCTACCAGCTCCTGACCCAAACCAAATATTTCCACGTATCTGACGGAATCACCATTGGGATATGCTTCCACAGTTCCAATCCCGGAAAACTCAATTTCATGGACGTTCTCTTCCGCGAAAATTTCAAGACCGGGCACAATCTGAAGTTTTCCGTTTTTGACCAACCGAGCTTCACGAACATACACATCAAGCACCCGGTCAAAAATCCAGGATATTTTATACTTGATTGGGCTATCGTCTGCACATTCAGGTGCAGGTATACCTCCTCCGTAAGAGTTGATACCGTAGACCACATCCAACTCATCTTTAGCCAGGCGCCCTAGAATAAGATCGATACCAGGGTCAAGTCCCATTTCAGGAAGAATGATACCATTTTTTTCCTTTGCCAACTCGTCCAGTACACTCAGGTCATAAGTGTAATTGGAACTTATAAATGGAATACCGGCATCAAGAGCAGCCCTGGCTGCGGTCAGTGCCAGCTCAATAGGCAGCATACAGATAACAGCATTGAGCCCTCTCTCGGTAAATCTTCCAGCCAGATTTTTTTCATTTACTACATCCAGTTTGATAGCCCTGGTTTTTGAGTATCCCCTTTTTGCCAGAAAATCCTCGGTTTCAGCAAAACTATTCTCTTTTGTAAAAATATCAGCGGCAAAAATCTCGGTTACCAGGGTGCTCGATTCCAGATCATGAATAACCGCTTTTCCCTGTAAGCCCACACCCAACACAATTATTTTCATTATTTATCCTTCTATTGAAATCTTTTTGTTGCTGCTCGACTCAACCGACACCCCGGGGCCTCTCTCCTTTCTTTCTACTTCATTAACGACTACTCTTCATCAACGTGGATACATTCAACTGGACAGGAGGTGGCCGCATCGTCCACACAGCCCTCCTCACCCAGATTCTCATCGATGACTTCAGCCTTGTCGGTGTCATCATTAAAGGTAAAGACGTCGGGACAAATTTCTACGCAGCTTCCACAACCAATACATTCATTTTCATCTATACGCACCTTTTTCGACATAATAGTTTCCTTATTCTGAATTTTACTGCCGATTTCCCGGCTATTATGGCCACTCGTGCCACCAAAGGATACTAAGTATCCTGCATGGTCCATGCAAGGACTCACACCCAACAAGGGGTATGAGTACCTTGCTGATATATGTAACCACCTAATTTCAGAACACATTCCTCAGTTTCTTGTTTTTTATTGCAGTGTTTCAGGAGTAAGGTACTAATGAGAAATTGCAGGTGGAGATCAGAGGGTAAAAAACACCTGAATATAAAACAAAAAAACCAGGCAGGGTCCGTCAATGAAACGGTCCCTGCCTGTAAATGAATCCCCGCCTACGCGGGGATGACGCTCAGGAAATATACACTTTTCCCTTTTTATCGGCAGGTTCTGTCAATTCTACATAGAATTACCTGAGTTTCGTAAGTGGTTAGATATCATTCTGTGGCCATTTCCAGCGACCAAAGATATCTTTCGCCATTGGATAATGTATAAACCCCCTGACCAGCAATTTTATTATCTTTCCACTGACCTTCGAGGTTGTCGCCATTGGCGAATGCATAGGTTCCTTGACCATCCATTCTGTTTTTTCTCCATTGACCAACATATTTGTCGCCATTGGGTTTTGTATAAATTCCCTGGCCATTCATTTTGTTATCTCTATACTGACCAGCATATCTGTCGCCATTTGCGTATGTATAAATCGCCTGGCCATTCTT
>CAXMTO010000249.1:0-5826 GCA_964196355.1 uncultured Myxococcota bacterium | reverse complement strand
AGCCAGATAAAGAAAACAGCGGTGAAAGTTGCTACCATAAAAGAGAAAGATTTAACATTGAATTTTCTCATTTTTCTTCGAGGTCATAATTAAAACGTTATGATGTTTCTACTCTTCCTATTTTTATGGCTTGTCCAAAGCCTGTTTCAGGTCATTTATTAAATCCTCAGAATCTTCAAGCCCGCATGATAGGCGAATTGTACTATCTAAAATACCGCGCTTCATCCTTTCTTCAGGTGTCATACCATGATGCGTTGTTGTTATAGGCTGTGTTACCAGACTTTCAACACCACCCAGGCTTGCAGCGATAGAAAATATATGCAGGCGGTCAACCACATTTGCCGTCGTTTGTGCGTCTCCATCGTATGCAAAGCTTAACATTCCACCAAATCCATTCATCTGTTTTTTTGCAATATGATGTCCAGGAAAATCCTGCAGGCCAGGATAATTCACTTGTTTCACTTTCTTGTGTGTACTTAAAAATTCAGCAATTGCCTGGGCTGTTTCATTTTGCACCTTTACACGGACTGAAAGGGTTCTCAAGCTTCGGGCAAGCATGAAGGCAACTTCGGGAGCCATTATTTGCCCAAGATTTTTGCGCCATACCCATATTGGCTTGAGCAGATCCTCTGGTCCTATTACAAGACCACCCGTTAAGTCACTGTGCCCCCCAAGATATTTTGTAGTACTATGAACAACAATATCAGCTCCCAGAGAAAGAGGCTTTTGGTTTACTGGGGATGCAAATGTGTTATCAACTACAGTAAGTGCACCTGCCGATTTAGAAATTTTAGCAATTGCTTTAATATCTAAAATTTCTAAGTTAGGATTTGTGGGCGTTTCAAAAAAAACAATCCGTGTAGTATCCCTAAAGCTTTCTTTCAATAATTCTAGTTCAGAACCGAGCAAAAAAGTTGTGTTTATCCCAAGGCCAGGCAAATTTGTTGATAACAGATCATAGGTCCCGCCATAAACATCACCGATACAAATGATATGATCTCCAGATTGGCAGTGGGCTAATATTGTTGCAGATTCTGCCGCCATTCCTGAACTAAAAGCATATGCCAATTCCCCATCTTCCAGGTCAGCAGCTTTTTTTTCTAAAGCACGAATAGTAGGGTTGAGTCCATAGCGTGTGTACAAGTTACCATCTTTTCGACCCTCAACTACATCCAGCAACTCCGCCGTCGAAGAGAAACCAAATGTAGAATGATTATAAAGTGGGATATGAATGCCTCCTTGAGAATCAAGCTCTTCTCCAGAATGTACGCATCGAGTTGAAAATCCGAGTGATTTTTTATCTTTATTCATCAAAACACCTCTTTAATTTTTAGCAATCGGCTCCTGCTTCTCCGGAAAGCTCCTTCTCCTTTAGAGCTTTTTCAATGGCTGCCTCAAGCTCTGTGGGGTGCGGTACAGTTGAAAAGATTACTTCTCCGTTTATAAGGATTGTTGGTACTGTCAGCATCTTCCCGGCCTTTTCACATAAAGTCAGAAAATACTTGGCGTCCTTCTCATCCCCTTGCCTGATTACTGTCCGAATATCAATCAGACCTTCGAATTTTTCCGCAATCATATCTACGGTGTTAATTGCAAAATCATAGAGGACGCAATGGACACGCTCGCAGATTATTTCGACAAGAACGGGTGCTTTTCCTGTGGCTACCCGAGGCTGAATAGGCTCATAAAGATCATCTGGTATGCTATTCGTTTTACAACCGGAAGATTCTTCACTATTCGCTTTAATTTCAAAATCCTTTTTAGACATTGATGTTACCTCTTTTTTATTATTATTTTCTCGATTACCAGGTAATTGATTCACGGTCCAACATCTCGGCAGCAATTGTCGGGATATGTATAATTTTGACGCCTTCAACTA
This sequence comes from uncultured Myxococcota bacterium, assembly GCA_964196355.1. Lineage (GTDB taxonomy): Bacteria > Desulfobacterota > Desulfobulbia > Desulfobulbales > Desulfocapsaceae > Desulfomarina. The sequence continues at coordinate 3,947 of CAXMTO010000249.1, read as the reverse complement.
AATCATCTTCAGTAATATTATAGGTTTTTGCACATGCCCCGCAAAGGAACATGGGTACTTTTTCTTCAAGCAGTGTTGGGAAAAGGTCTCTGACGGGTGCAAAATTTCGACCTTCGATGGTCTCGGCAACTCCTTTTTTAGCGAGATGCGCTCCTTCAAAGATAAAAAATATTACAATGTCAGCATCTTCACTGAGAAGAGATACTGCCAGGGCAACAGCAGCATTGGCCCTATCTTGATCGTCAGTGGAATGTGTGATAGTCAAAACGAATTTCTTGCTCATACGAATCTCCTTTTCTTTAAAAGACCAAGTTCATATCTGCCTGCATAACAATATCAGTGTAGTAAGTTTCCGGGTCAGCAAGCGTAACACCTTCGATGAAGTCATCATCTTCAAATTCAAAAACACTTTTATTCAAGGGGCAGGCTAATAGTTTTGCACCCTCCATGTGCAACATGAGCAGCATATCCTCTGGCATAGGTAGGTTCATTGCCTCCATACGATCCATGACTTTCTGCTGTTCTTCCTCTGGCTGATCCGGCAAACATTTCAGGTCATTAATTTTTTCTTTATGCACCGCATTGATGCCTCGTGATCCGAAAAAAACGGTTACCTCCGCTCCGGCTCGTTGCAGACTCAAGGCGGTCATCAGGCCGTTGAATACCTGGCAAAGTTCATCGTGAAAAATCATACTAGATGCATTTTTGTGTTCACTCATGACACTTCCTCCTTACCTGAGAGACAATAAACTCAGTTTGTTTACTTGCCGAACAGTTTACTTATAACGCCTTTTTTCCCTTCCTCCGGTTCCGGAAGTTTCAGTTGCCTGCAGATTGCCACCTCAACTGTATGATCATCTACATCCTTTCCCTCGGTTATGATCTCTTCACCTACCATGATGGCAGGCGCCACCGGCAGATCAAGGGCAAAATATTCATCAGTTAGATACTCGGACTTTGGTTTTGACATGACTTCAATTTCAATGTCATATTTCCCGCCCAACCTGGGCATCATTTTGTAAAAATGTTTTCACGGGCCGCCATTCGGCTCATTCATAAAGAAATGTACCTTCAGCATATTGTCACCTCATCTTCATAATATTTTTTTGCATGCGAATAATGAATCCATTCGGCTTCATGAATTCAACCAGGCGCAGGTCATGGCGCTCCTGTCCGTTACCGTGGGCTTCAATTATGATCTAGCCGAAAAATGCTGAAATCAGAATACGAACAGCAGCAACAGCAATTAATACTCCAAGAATTTTTCGTAATTTTACAACCGGTACCCTATGGCTTAATATTCCACCCAGTTGAGTTGCTGGGATGACGGTGAGCACGATGGGTAAAGCAAGCAGCCATTCTATTTGGCCTGTAAACGCTTTGCCAAGAAAGCCTGCGGCCGAGGACAGCAGTACAATTGCCAGATTACTCCCAATGGCTATGCGGGTTGGTATGTGTACAAATGTTGTCATTAAAGGAATGAGGATGAAAGAGCCACCCTGACCGACCATCCCACCGAGTACCCCAACACTTCCTGCGGTTGATACCGCACGCCATAAGCTGAAAGAGAGCTCGGTAACATCCGGCGTCTTCTTTTCTTTTGCACTTGGCTTAAGCATCAGGATTGCAGCAAGAAGAGCAAGCGCTCCAAAAACCAGAAGAAGTAAATGATTTGATGCGTATCCTGACCCAGCACCTCCAAGCAATGCAGTAATAAAGATGGTCGCCCCCATCCACCCTGCAAGTCGTACAGAGACAGAATTAAAGCGTTTATGGACAATAACACCAGAAATACAGGCGAATAGACCCTGTACAATGGTAAGTCCTGCAACGGTATGCATGGAGAGCGGCTCAAAGCCTAATAATGGTGGCACATAAAGGAGCAAGGGTGCCATGATGATGCCGCCGCCAATTCCAAGTAAACCTGAAAAGAAACCGCAGATTACTCCCAGAAAAGCAATAAGCAGATAAATACCCATGGAATCAAACCACCGTAATGCCTACCGGTTCGTCGGTGATTTCACCAATCCGAGTTGCCGGGATATTGTCTTTTTGCATTCGACTCATTAATTCATCCGCTTGATCATGTGGAACAGACAAGAGCAATCCACCGGAGGTCTGAGGGTCATAAAGCAGTTCTTCCTCGGCAGCTGTCAATTGGGCTGACATTTGCAAATGATGTTTTGCAACCATTTCCCTATTCCCTTTATTACTGCCAGTTGTCTCACCTTTTTTATACATTTCCAGCGCAGCAGGATAAAAAGGAAGAGCGTTGTATTTAACAACAACTCTGGCATTGCTACCGTGAGCAACTTCCAGTAAATGGCCCAGAATACCAAAACCTGTAATGTCTGTGCAGGCGTGCAAGTCAAACTGCAGCGCTAACTCCATGGCCCGCCCATTCAAAGCCGCCAGTATTGGCAGGGTAGTGCTCTCCAGTTCTCTGAAAGACAACTTGCCGGAACGTACAGCATTAAAGAGTACGCCGGAGCCAATGGGCTTGGTAAGAATAAGAGTATCACCCGGTTGTGAACCTGCATTAGTAATGACCCTGTCCGGATGAACAACTCCATTTACACAAAGTCCATATTTAGGCTCCTCATCATCAACTGTATGGCCGCCTACCAGACAGGCTCCAGCCTCTACTACCTTGTCGTGACCACCACGAAGTATATCCCGCAGCAACCCCATATCGAGATGCTTGCTTGGAAACATTACGACGTTTAAGGCAGTGACAGGCTTGCCCCCCATGGAATAAACATCTGATATTGAATTGGCTGCAGATATTTGACCAAACCAGTAAGGATCGTCAACAGGGGGAGTGATGAAATCAACGGTGTTGATCATGGCAATATCTTTTGATAGCCGGTATACCGCTGCATCATCCGCGGTTTCTATGCCGACTATAAGATTGGGATCAGTTGGGGTTGGTAAGCCTTCAAGTGCTTCCGACAGAGCCGTCGGACTGATTTTTGCAGCTCAACCACAGGTGCGGGCTAGGCCGGTAAGCGTCTTTTTCTTAAAAATTTCCATGTCAGTTCCTCATCATTTTTTTATAAAGAAAGATATAATTATATATTAATCCTATCGTATATTATATACCAATAGTAAATTCCTATTGATGGAACAGGCAAAAGCTGTCAGTACTACTTAGTCAGCTATCACAAAAAAATTATTGCCGGTTATTTATAAGGATGGTGTTGTGTAAGAGATTATAATCGATGAATATCTAAATTAACATTGCTTGCCAACATCTTAAGTTTTGAAATAAAAATTTTGATTCAACATGTACACTGTACATCTTGCACTTTTAAGAACAATTCACAACTCAACATGTATAGCAGACATCGAAAGTTTTGACTGCCTCTACTAATGCCCTGCATATGAAATGAGCCCCCCCCCCCAATAAAACAGGGGGCAATGGATAGGTCTTTTCTACTTGACAGTGTCAGACATATCGGCAGATATTCAAACTTGCACTTCTACATAAATTGCTTTCTTAGTACTCTCATATTTAAAATTATTTTGGGTCCCAAGCACCAGTTTGAACTTTGCAAAAATTCTCCAAGAGTCTTTTTTCTCTTATCTCTCAACTATTCTCCACTGTCTGATTTAAATTTAAACTACAACCCCTTGACCCTATAGTATGGTTTAATGTTTATAGTTAATAATATGAACATCAATAATGGAGGTTGTAATTATGCTTGGAGCTAAAAGTATAATATTATGGATAATTTCAATAGTAGCATTCGCGTACTTCATGATTCCGATGCATGTTATAAAAATGACTGGAGCTGGAAGTATATTATGGATAATTGCGATAGTAGCATTCGTGTACTTCATGATTCGGGAGGGTGGATTTTGCTCTGGTAGTAAACATGAGCAGGATCACGAAACCGACAAAGAGAAATCGCGAGGTGGTTGTTGCGACTAAACAAATAGATTTG
>CAXMTO010000248.1:0-3946 GCA_964196355.1 uncultured Myxococcota bacterium | reverse complement strand
TTTCTTCGGTCATTACTGCCCTCCTGGTATGCAAATTTCTGCTGAATATTTAATACTCATTTAAGCCTGATCCCATGTAAGCAAAATGTACTCCAGACATCTTATCCCGACGGAGAAATGTGGCAAGAAATAAATAAATCTTTGTCCCCTGTCAGTTCCCCAACATTTTTTTATGGTTTTTGTGCTGTAAACTTGGCGCTCCACACCTTGCCGGCAGCCTGGGAAATGAGCCGTTTAATGGCCTCCTGGCGCTCGGGTTCGGTAAGTCCATGAAAGAACTGGGCCAGGCCTGTCTCTTTATCATCAAATGCTGCTTTAATCTGCGAGGCTTCAAAAAATAATCGCTCCTGGACCTCTATGTCAGAAAGGCCCGCTTCGGCCAAACCTGCCAGGTAATCGTCTTCGCTGATCGCACCGGCTATACAGGAATTATAAAGTTCTTTATTGTCGAGGATTTCGTCTGGCAGCTCCCCGGCAACAATATCAGAGATGGATATCCGCCCGCCTGGTTTCAGCACCCGGTGGATTTCCTTAAATACCTTTGATTTTTCCGGCGACAGATTGATTACGCAGTTGGAAATCACCCAGTCCACAGAAGATGATTCCACCGGTAAATCCTCTATCAGGCCTTTGCGTACTTCGACATTGGTGGCTCCTGCTGCTTTAATGTTCTTCCTGGCGCGGGCGATCATCTCGTCGGTCATGTCAACGCCTATTACCCTGCCTTTGCTGCCGACCTTGTCACTGGCCAGCAGAAGATCGAAACCGCCGCCGCTGCCGAGATCGAGAACAGTATCACCTTCCTTGACACCGCTGAAGGCAAGGGGGTTGCCGCAACCAAATGAGCTTGCTGCTGCTGCTGGTTGGGATTGTATCTCCGCAGCATCATATTTTATTAACTCGGCGACTGAACTTGTTGCCGATGTGTCGGGACTGCCACAGGACCGGGTTGCCTTGCAGCATGAAGGCGTTGCAGCTGAAATTGCCTTGGCGTAAGCCTCTGATACACTTTTTCGAATACTTTCCACACCCATGATGTTCTCCTTTTCTGGTTGATTTAATATGCTTAAGTGCGTCTATATGCACACTTTTGGTTAAAAAAAAGCTGATTACAAACTTTCCGGGCAACATTCTGCCATGCACTTTTTAATGTTGTCGACAATTTCCTCAAACTCATTGAGGAAAACAGCGCCGTTGATTGTATAGAACCTGTGCCGCGTTTCCTTTTCAGCGATCACTATACCGGCCTCTGCCAACATGTTCAGATGCCTGGAAATGACGGATCGATCCTGGGGCAGATACTCGGCAATGGTGCTGATATCCGAGCGGCCGTTCAGCATCAGGAATTTCAATATCTGTGCCCGTGCCGGTTCGGTAAGCGCCTTTATTACTTTTGAATCCAGGGCTTTGACCAGATCATCCACAACTGCTGGTACTTTATTTGCCATTTTCAATTCCATGATCATACATTAGTGCACACGTATGCACATGTCAAGAGGTTTTTTGAAAGGTGATCTAAAAATAAATCTGTCCCCTTTTTCACCGGTCATGGGAAGGTGATCAAAGGCTGAACACATTAAATCCTGATCTCTTTAACAAAAGGATCGTCGTGGCAAAGGTAACAATCCTTGGATATTACCTTCCCACTTATACTTAAGTGCTTATCATCATGGCAACGGAAGCACCCATATCCCTCATCTGCATATTGATGGCCAAGATGCCCTTTGTAGGTTCCCCACCAGATATTCATTTTTGGCCAGATGTTGTTCAAATAGGCTTCAACCAAAAAGTCGGCAGCCTCTTTGATATCTTTTTTATGCCCCAGTGTTTCCCCGCGTAATCCCCGCAGGGCAAAAAGATGATCCGGCATGCGTTCTGCCGCTTCTTTCTTGCTGCCATATTTCCTTTGCAAGACAATGAGACTGTCGTCCCGAATGCCTTGGAGCTCAGGGTTGAGATGCTTGCTCAAGAGACCGAAGTCGACAATATCCTCTGGCATCTGGAATACGTGCGTCGGCCTGTTGTGGCAGTCAAGACAATCCATGACCCGCCACTGGAGTTCATATCCTTCTTCATGAGCTAAACCTTCTCTCTTGAACTCCTCTTTACTGCCATCCAGGTGGTCTACTCTAACGCTGGCAATCCTGGTCAATTTTCTGTCAGCCGCAAGGTAGCGTATCTTCACATCTTTACTGATATGCCAGTGAATTCCTTCAAATTGACCGGTATTGGGGTTGCGGCCGCCAATATGAAGGGCGATCTCTTTAACTTCCGGATTCTCCTGGTTATCGTTGTTAAAATGGTAAAATTTCCTGACAACCTTACCGTGAAACTTATCAGGCCAGTGGCATTTCTCGCAGGTCCCCTGGGCTGGGCGCAGACCAGTGACCGGTGTCGGTATCGGTTTGCTGTAAGTATTGGATAGGGTTGAAAGGACCATTGGGATGCCTGATAATTTTGTCTGGACAAACAACTCTGCTCCCCGGCCTATATGGCACTCGACGCAGGAGATTCTGGAATGGGGCGAACGCTGGTAGCTTGAGAGCTCAGGCTCCATGACTTTGTGGCATAACAAAGCGCAAAAATAATTTGAATCTGTGAATCGATATCCTTCGTATCCGGCAATTATCAGAACGGTGACATTGATGATTGTAAGCATTATAAAGACAGTCACGACTCTTCTGTCTTTAGGGGCTTTCAAGTTAAGCGGGGTCTTTTCGGTGACAGGTTCGTCTTTGAATTTGCGGTTTCTGAGATATACACCCAACGGAATGATCAGCAGTCCGGCAATCATGCCAAAGGGCAGAATAATATATGTTAAAACACCAATGAAAGGGAAGTTGACTATATCGAAGAGATCTATAAAGAAACCAATTACCATAAGGCAGACACTTATGGTTGTCAGGATGATCCCGAAAACCCCCAAAGGGCTATCCCACATGTCACGGACTATCAAAGGCCATGGATTTTCAAACTCTTCTTCGGCCCCGTTCTGTCCAGGAGTTTTTAATGGTTCCTCGCTGTTGTTCTCATCCCGCATCATTTTTCCTTCATAAGGCCTGCATTAGTTTCGGGCACCTGTGCTCTGCCAGAAGGGTTTTCAGGGTGCATAAAACACAAAAGCCCCCAGCAGGATAATTATCCTCAGGGGGCTATACAAAGATATTGCCAGAAACCTCTATCATGAAAGTGCACTCCGACAGGGCTAACATGTTATGGTAATAAGAAATTATAGAGTGAAACAATAAGTGAGTCAAGCACAATAAGTGCCACTTTGTGGTAGTAAGCTGGTTTAAGAAACAATTGAAAAACCGGGGCCAGACCCCGGTTTTATTTTTTCTATTACTTCTTGTTGCGAAACTTCCACGGCGGCACTGGTTGGTCTTGTTGCCAAAGCCCGAGTTTTTTCTCTCTTGCATTGCTTTCCAGCATGAGCCAGTCTTTGCAAAAAGGCTCCTTGCAATACTGCTTGTAAACCCATGCATAGCCATCCCGGACAATTTTCTCGTTTGCGTTCAAACCATTTTTAAAGATGATCACCACGGGACGGCCATATCTGTCCTGGTCCAACGTTTCTACTTCTACTTGTTGCCGGAGTAGCAAGGCTGCCAAGTGTTTTTTTGCAGCCCGCCCGAAAGCCTGGTTGAATTCCGGAGCATCAATTCCGTACAACCTGGTTTCCACCTCGCCTAGTCCAGGGCGGAAGATTTTTAGTGAGTCACCATCAATGGTACCTACAACTTTTCCTGTCCATGCATTGGCATTAAAAGACCAAAAGATGATTATTGTTATGATTAAGCAAATCTTTTTCATAAGGTCTAATGGGTGACTAATTTTTTTTGTATGGTATCCGTCAAACAAGGGCGTGAAACCGGGGTCTGACCCCGGTTTTACTTTTACTTTGATCCCTATTCCTTCCGTTCCGGGGGTTTAGCCCGGTACTGCA
>CAXMTO010000247.1:0-11314 GCA_964196355.1 uncultured Myxococcota bacterium | reverse complement strand
TAGTTCTTCTTGATGGAATGAAGACTTCTTTTAGCCATATAGATATTCAGCCAAGAAAAATAAAACTTACGGATGATGAAAATCCGAATGAGGTTAAGACCTTCCGTGATTTAATGTTTGCTTTTTTTAGAGAAAATCATGTTGCTCTTGTGGTGATAAAAAAACGGGGTAAAAAAGGTGATTTTTCGGGTGGCCCAATTGGATTCAAGTTGGAAGGTCTAATCCAATTATACGAAGAATGTCAGGTTACTTTGCTGGCACCACAAACAATTTCTGCTGCACAAAAAAAACATTCACCGAGAAAACCAGTAAATTTAAAAAAATATCAGTATCCTGCTTTCGACACAGCCTTTTGCGCATTGACCTGAAAGAAATTTCAACTCTGAAGATAAAACACACATGGAGAGAGAGAAACTGCCATAAAGCACTATAAGATATGCCTGTAAATATTTAAGCATGTTTCCAACCAGTTGAAATAGCATTCCTGAAGGAGAGATTTGTCTACAGGCTTCACGAAAGCACCGCCAGTGCGATCCTCGGTCGTTTTGGGCTACACTGACCACATGGGCGATATGGTAATTGGGGGGAGATATAAATGGTGGGGAATGAAACTCGATAAACTGCATCGTAGAAAAATGGGTTAGAAGATCTCTGAAAATCAGCAGAAATTAATCTAGATCATCAAAAGATATTGTCTTACCATCAGAATCGTTTAAAATTCCATGTCAGCAGTAACATTATTCACATTGTATATTAATAATTTAGGAGAATAAGATGGCACCAAGAACAAAGTTCGATTTAGATTTCTTCAGAAAACTTGTAAAGAGCGGGAATGCCAAGGCTGAGATTATTGCAGAGATGTCCATCAAAAATAAAGCTACGTTCAACAGCCTTATATTGCGATTGATGGAGACCGATAAAAAATATTATGCAGTGAAAGACAGTAGTAATAAAGTAGAAAAGAAAGCACAGAAAGCTACAATTGGGAAAAACAACACTCTGACATTATCTTCTAAGATGCTTGAAAACACAGGGTTTCATGCTGGTGATGCATTTGTTGTTAAAGTCTCTAAAAATAAAATTGTTCTTACACTGGTTGAAGAGTAAAAAAGGTTTTTCAGATAATTCAGTCAAGAGGTGAACACTTGCAAAAAGTCAATCTTGCTGAAAAATTCTCTTTATTTGATCGATACAGGGAACCCAAAAGGAAGCCCTTATGGTTAAGAGGTTTTTATCCCTTATGCTTGTTATAAGTTTATTTTTTGTGATCCAAGGGTGTACCTATCAAGCATTACATCTGAGTGGCTTTAAAGGAGTGGCCAATTTATCTTCAGTCAGTGTCCCAACGCTACCTCCTAACATCTACTAACTCACTTATTTCTTTTGCAGTCTTTTTAAACAAGGACTCGCACAGTATTTCATAAGCAGAAGGAACTGGTGGTCCCATTGTGAAAGTCAAAAAGTAATTGGCCAGACCACTTATCGAGCAGGAAGTCCAATCTTCCCTAACTTACAGAGTGGGCGGCGCCTTGCTTTTTATGTAGCAGTGCTTCGTGTGTTCCATTTACGCGCATTTACTGTTGAGGTGGCCAGAACCGAACATTTTTTCCGGCTTGTGGGCAGGTAGAGCCTCGACTTTGATGGTATGGCTGTTGGTTTGTATGGACAAACGTAGGGTTGAGCACCTCAGGTTGTTGATTTTAAACAAACCTTGCAAACCAATACCGTTCTGTTAAATTACTTTGAAACTCTCAATGATTGGAAAGAGAAAGCGCTTTGTAGTCGTCAATAAAAACGTATCAAGCCTATGCCCGTTTTCAATAAGGACAAAAAGTTTTTATTATATATTCACGTACCCAAAGCCGGTGGAACTTCAATGGAGATGTTGTTTCAACAAAATGGTTGGCGGATTGAATATCTGGATCTAAACTTAAAAGGGAAGTCTTTTAATCATGTGCGCATCTGTTCACCGCAGCACATGCACGCAGAAATGCTTCAGCAGCAACTCTTAATGCGCAAGCTGGATGGTATGTTCATGACGACTCGACATCCATATGCCCGTTTTCGCTCTGAATACTGCTATTGCAATAAATCCAACTGTGATACTTCGGCAGAAGCCGTAGAGACCTGGGCACGCAAGATATTTAAAGCATATTCCAAAGACAATTTTATCTTGGACAATCATATCCGACCGCAGCATGAGTTTTATGTGCCGGGAACTAAAGTCTATAAACTAGAAAGGGGTTTTAAAAAAGTTGTTCAGGATTTAGCTAAAAAGTACAAAATTGAATTGGCATATCAAGAGATGCATGAGATGAGTCGCGAAAAGGAGAGTGGCTTTTCCTCCAGCGATGCAAAACTCAACGATACAGTCAAAAGTATGCTCAATATTAGATATCAACAAGATTTTCGGCAATTTGGTTATGCACCCGATATGACAGCTGATGCAACAAATACCTTTGGAGGGAGGCTTGAACAGAAGTGGTTTCGTCGGCTAAAACCATGTGCGTCTCCCAAATGGTTTCTTCGCCTGTTTCGCCGCCATTAGCTACAGTGCCATAGCAAACGCCGGAAGATCAGTTGTAAATAAAAAAGAACTCAGAGTCTGGGATTGACCTGTTGAGAAGATCAGAGATTTTTGAGGGCAACTTTGACCCACGGTAATTTGACTGGAGAAGATTTTGATTCAACGAACCACCCTCAATTTTGTCAAAAAGCAGCTAAGGTTGAACCCCCAATGGCGGATCTTGGATATAGGTTGCCGCAAAGGAGGTTGGCCTGAGGCAGATGTTTATATAGACTTGGCCGATTTTTCAAAATTTTATCCCGGCAAATATTTTGTACGTGCTGACGCCTGCCATATGCCCTTTGGCGACGGCAGTTTTGATTTCGTCATTGCCAGCCATATTTTGGAACATGTAGCAGACCCAGAGCATTTTCTGAAGGAGCTGGTTAGGGTATCTCGCGCTGGATATATTGAGGTGCCCACTCCTTTGGCGGATAATATTTATTCCGGCAATCCCGAGGAGCACCTATGGTGGGTGAGTTTTAATGACATCGAACAGGTGATTACCTTTCAATCGCCATTAACTGTTCTGCCAGAATTATTGCGGGCGTCTGATCATCGTTATCTCAATCGATATTTCCGTGAGTCATTGGTGACGGAATTACTATGGCACTCTGATATTCCGTCTCTATCCCCCCCAGAGTTGCAAGAACGGGTTGTGAGTAGTACCACCTCACGCCTATTGGTACATATGCAAGGGTTGATACAATTCCCTCTTTATATCATTAGAAAAATCAACCAATTAATACTGAAAGGGAAAAGGGAAAAAGATTAGAAATAGTCGTTTGAGAAGTACACAGGCAGCTGTTTGGGAGTTTCACTCAAACAGGAATCTTTAGGCTAGCTGATAGTTTTGCCAGGTTTTTCGTCTAAAGTTTATTTTGTTGGATTGGAAATGGGAGTATCTCGACAATTATGTGTGTCTTGAACGTATGCTTTCCCTGCGATGTCAGGATGCCTCGAAGACCTCTTCCCGCCATTCATACTCTGTGCTAAAAGGAAACTCAAATAATTTTTCCACCATGTAGCGGGTTACCCGCTTACCGTTATAACATTTGTGGGCGCGCTTCCAACCATTTTCAGCAATTCTTCGGCACTCGTCAGCATGGTGATGATAGTAGATAAGTTTCTCCAGGAGATCGTCAAAATCATTAAAGTAGACAAGTTCATCGTCCGTAAAAAGTTTGTCTATTCCAGGAACTCTTGGGCAGAAGGTGAGCAGGCCATTTCCGGCCAATTGGACTAGTCTGTCTGAAGAATAGAGGAAAACATCGTTTCTTCGACTGATGCTAAGGCCCATTTTTGACCTGCCAAGAAAATCGAGGAAATCGTATCCGGTGACAAGGGGATAGCCGAGGCAGCCACGAAAAGCACAGCGCAGATGTTTTGCAGCCTCGATGTTCAGTTTTCTCATAAACTCCTGGCGCTCAGGTTCCTTTGAGTCGCGTCCGCAAAAGATAAAGTCATAGTCATGAGATGTTCTCTCAAAGGCCTTTTGTGACTCTACTGCGGGGTCGACCATGTTGGGGATAAATGCAGCACAGGTTGTAGCGGTGGCAAACTCTTTGAGGTACTCACCTCCGGTAGTGGCAAATAGAACATCAATAGAGGAGAGTCTATCAAAAAGATGGGTTGTTTTTTCCCTGTGAAACATGGGGTCAACGTACCAGAGCCCAATTTTGATAGCTGGATGGCGATGTTTTATCTCTGCAAGGGTTGCTGCCTCAATGAGCTCGGAGTGGCCGAGAAGCAGGAGTTGGGGGCACAGGGTATCGCAGGCCTTGAGCAACTTATTGTTAACCTTTGCTGTGCCAAGTTTTGTGGTCCGAAATAAAGACTCGTTACGGCAGACATCCCGGTAGCTGAAGTCGTAGACATAGTGCCCGTTTCGTATCAAGCCCGCAGAAATTTTCCTGTCAATCGCATACAGGTCAGCCCCATATTTGTGGGTACTGAAATTGGCGACATGGAGGATGCGCATGAATAAATTCTCCCTGGTAGTTCTTGGTGACGAATCTTCTGTTGGAGGTTGGAGAGGGTAAATTCTGTAGACAGGATATTACCTGCAAAATCGAGTGACAGCCAGTGCAATATGATTCTATCCAGAGAGCTTTAGGGACTTACTCCGAAATTCCTGCTGAAAAAAACAGGTAAGCGAGGTACGAGACTCCGAGAAGTTTACGGAATTTTTCATATATGTTGTCTGACTAACCACCAAGTCACTTACACCCCTCAAGGGGGGACTATACTGAGTCCCGGCCTATTTACCCCTTTACCGGGGGTAGGGCTTTTAATCCAGATAATAGCTGGTCTCAATAAACTTGTCGATCATCCGTTCCAGGTGGATTTCAAGAATAACGTCGGGCTGGAATTCCTCTATCAGCGCCGTCATATTGGCCTTACTTGCATACATCTGGAAGAAAGCGGTCTGGTTGAAGTGTTGCGGCAGGTATGTCAACAGGTGATAGCCGAAGGAATCACCGAAAACAAGTATCCGCCCGGTCTGTTCCGGGTTTGTTCGTAGAGAGGGCAAGGCGTTTTTAGGCCAGGTGTGCCATGGTCTGGCCTCAGAAAACGGATAGACCTCTGTGGTAATCAGATCAAAGTTTTTCGGGGTTAATTTGTGATACATCTGCACATAATCATTACTCTTACCCATCAGAGGAGGGAGGTCTCCTACGTTTTCAGATGGCAAGTAGTCGAATTGATCCAATGAAACGGGTTCAAGGTCGGGGCACCACTGTTTTAGAGAGCTAAGGATGACCTTGTAAGCAGCATAGGAACCCTCAAAATTCCAGTGGGTGTCATTGCGATAATAGAGGGGGCCGAGCTCCGTTTTCGCTTTTACAAGGTGATCTTTCAAATCTATAATGTTGAGTTCTTCAAGAGGTGGGAGGTTGTTCTTGACCTGCTTCCAACGTGTTAGAGCACCTGCAGATGGAACCACATCCGGCAGCATCTCACCATGGATGTTGATCTTGTCGGGGGGGATGGCCATTATAAAAGGAATTTCCTGCGCTTTTGTCCATTGGTCGCGTTTGGTGATACTGTCTGTAATCTGTGTCAGCTGCTCATCTGAAAACCTTCTAAAGCCCATAAAGTCTTTGATATTCTCGTCAAAAAAGAGCCAGTCATCCAATCCCTTAGAGACTCGACCTTTTTTCATCCCGAGCACATCGGCATAAAAGTTATTGTACCCGTGAATAAAGGTATTTCGAAAACCAAAGTGATCATTGGTGTAATCTGAAAGAGCATCGGGCAGCTGATCCAGTGGCATCTGTCCGAGATCCGGAAACTGTGCCAGAGTGCGGTTCTCTCCCTCATGGGGGTAAAAATCAAAATTCCAGAATCCTCCTAGAAGAGGAGCAAAAAGTAATCCTATGAACAGGATGGTGGTTAAGGCTTCTGAAAATGATTGCACTCTACTTTCTTTCATGGCTTAAAATCGAAAATAGATAAAGGGGTTATGTGTGCCTGATGCCAGTGCCATGCCACTGAGCAGGAGCAGGCAGAAGATGCTAATGGGTTTGAGGATGTTCAAGATATTTGCCCCCGTAGTCCAGTGTTGAGAAAAAGATTGGAGGCGGGGCAGAATGGGAAGGCTGCCCAGAATACCTATAACAATGGCCAGCTGTATATCGGTTGAGAAATACTCTTTAGCAAAAAGAGCAGTGTGTGAAGGCGCAAAATCAAAAAGGGATTGGATAATCACCAGGGATTGACCAAATGATTCCGTAGCAAACAGAATCCACCCGACCATCACGACGAGCAGTGTGTAGACATGCTGTAGCGGGCGGGGCAATCTCTCGATCAACGAGCCAAAGCGGGTACGTTCGAGAATCAGAAAGGAGCCGTGATAAAGCCCCCAGAGCACATAGGTCCAATACGCACCATGCCAGAGTCCACAGAGGAAAAATATGGTGAGAAGGTTCAGGTAGGTTCGTCCTTCTCCTTTGCGGTTACCGCCAAGGGGAATGTAGAGATAGTCGCGGAACCAGGTCGAGAGGGAAATGTGCCAGCGTCGCCAGAAATCCCGGATGGAACGGGAGATGTATGGGTAATTAAAATTCTCTTTTAAATCAAAGCCGAACATACGGCCAAGACCGATTGCCATATCGGAATAGCCGGAAAAATCGAAATAGATCTGTAGCGAATAGCACAGGGTGAAAATCCATGCCAGAGCTGTGGTCATTTGCTGGGAGGGCAGAGCGAGTATTCCGTCTGCTGCCTGAGCAACGGTATTGGCAAGGAGTACCTTTTTCGCCAAACCTATGGTGAAACGGCTCACTCCTGAGGCAAACAGCGAACGGGAAATGGTTCGATGAACCAGTTGATGGGCAATATCGCGATAACGGACAATCGGGCCCGCCACCAGTTGGGGGAAGAGGGTAACAAAGCAGGCGAAGTCGACTAGATTGGCTGTGGCCTTGACCTGTCCCCGGTAGACGTCGATGGTGTAGCTCATGGACTGAAAGGTGTAGAAGCTGATGCCCAGAGGAAGGGCAATACGCATTGCATCGTGAATCTGCCAGGAGGCGGGCAAAGCCATGTTCAGACTATCTACCCCAAAATTGAAATATTTAAAGAAACAGAGGAACGCCAAATTCGAACAGATGGAGATAATAAGACCCGCTCGTTGCCGGAATGTTCGTGGGGCGTCTTTGATCAGCCTCTCTATCTCCCCCTTATGAAACGCTCCTCCAATGAGAAGGCCACAACAATAGTCAATGAGAGTTGATGCCAGGATAATCCAGATAAGCCAGCCCTCGCCCCAGAAATAAAAAAACAGACTGACAGTTAACAGGAAAAGGTTCGAAAGGTGGCGCCAGAAGGGTGCTGATCGATGCCCGATGGACACCGGCAGGAAGACAAGGTGGTACAGTCCGAGAACGATCGGCAAAAAGAAGAACAGAAACGTAATCGAACTAAAGACCACGGCGTATAGTCCCTTGAAACTTTGGTACCATTTCTGCGTCTGAAACCAATTTTTTCGGCAAACAATATACCATGGTGAACGGTTACAAACTGTGGTAAAGAGAATGATTTGATAGCTCTTTGTCAGGGATGCTGTTCAGATATCTGGATCAGTTGCGAACATAACATTGACTCTCAAGTCACCCAACAAAAATAGTAATCGTCTACCTGAATTATTGATTACAAAATGACAATTTCCATTCAGATCGTATATAAGGTAGACAACGATGAAATTATGGTAACCGTTCACCAGGGAGCATCATTTATCGAAAAACTCGGGGGAGACAACCTTGATTAAACGTACCACCCTTGATTTTGCCAAAGATCAACTTGAATTGAACCCCCAGTGGCTGGTTCTGGATATAGGCTGTCGAAAGGGGGGCTGGCCCGAAGCGGATGTGTATCTTGACCTCGCCGACTATTCAAAACTGTATCCCGGCAAATATTTTGTCCGTGGTGACGCCAGCCATATCCTGGAACATGTGCCAGACCCGGATCTTTTTCTAAAAGAGTTAAGCAGAGTGGCTAAAGCCGGATATATTGAAGTCCCTAGCTAAACAATGTACTGTGGATCAACTGTGATTAATATTCTTTAAGGGATCTTTGTTTTCAACCGCCGGTTTTCTTCCATCCTTGTCATAAGGCTTTGAAGCTCTTGTTCAAGGTGCGCACGTCTAATTTGAGAAGCTATGTATATGCAGAAATGTCGCGGTACGAGATATCCTTGTATAGATCACCAGTAGCATCCCCCTTCAACTTTGTGAGCGTTCCTGGGTGTTTCTTCAGGCAACGGTCGCACCCAATGTTCATTTATAAATGTTCCTCCTTCGAGCCACCTTTTCCCATAGATGCCAAATAACAACTGTAGGAAACTACCCATATAAACGGCTTTTTTGCCAATAATCTTGCAGTGCTCCGTAAGAAACATGCCATACGCACCGGCGGCAATAAGGGCGATATCAAAATCCAGTTTTGATATTGCCCTTTTAGTATGGTCCAAAGCCTCAAACCAATTATCAAACGGCAGATGCTCGTAATTGCCAGCGATTGACTGAACGGGCTGCAAGGTCATGAGTTGGAAATTAGGAAGAATCTTCTGGTTGCTAAAGAGCTTCTCTCTTTTCCGGTATTGGCTGACAATACTTTTCTCGAACGGGTGAATTATTAGTACTTTTTTGCCTTCCAGGCACTGTGTCCAGGGTTCTTGACTCAATATCGGGTTTAGGTCATTTATCCCAATTAACAGGGCTTTCGCGCTGCAGATGTTCAGTACGTATTCCTCGCCATGAAGATTGGCATTCCAAACGCCCACAATATCGGCGTTGTTCATGATGCCAAAAAGTTCTGTAGAAAAACGGGCGAGATATTCTGGTGTTATCGGGAACAGTCCTGCATTAATATGCATCTTATTTATGATATTTGCTGTATCTCGGTCTCTCTTGAATCCAGTGTTTTTCAGATAATGATACGCAGTACTGAATTCATTCGTACCAAAGCGTCCTATCATGCATGGTTTTTGACATTCGAGTACAGTCACGATGGCAGCCTGAGCTTTATCACCTTGGATTATTTTCCGGTTGCCATAATATTCCTTAACTATTCGTTTATGCCTGTAGCCAATCAGTTCCTGGAATTTTCTTCTGTGAACTTGAGAAGGGATGAAAGTGCAGACACCTCTAGAGACAAGGCCTCTCCAGTTAATATTGAGCGATGCAAACAAGTTGTTGAATTTCACGGCCGATTTTCAGGAGATCAAAAGTTTTGAAAAAATAACCAATTAGCGAAAAAAAATTTGTTTTTTCAAACATTTCCAGAACAGGCAGACATCTGCTCACCGGAGGAAAAAGTTACTATAAAGCGACATAGAAAATATTGCAACAGGCCTATATCTGTACATCTCTTCACCGAATGTGTTCCTACCTCTACTTGATATGACTACTGCGAGTCTCTGGTCTTCAGAAGGCCGAATGCCTAACGCATTTAAGCTTGCTGCCCGTCCGAGATGGTTCCAGATTATTAATTTTCTGGAATTATCAAGGGTATCATAATGCTCCATTATCCACTTTTTTTCTAGAGCTAATCTTGAATATTTTCAGCTGTAGAGATGCTCCTTTTGGGGGAAGTTATTGGGCTAATGTCAAATTAAACCTTAACAAGAAGATCAACCAGAGTATCTCAGTAAATAGCTATGGTTGCCGATGCTAATGTTTCTGTGTAGAGTAGCAGTCCGTTTGTATTACATCATTAGCATCACAAGCCGGGTATGGATTTTCTGATGGTAATAGCATAATTTTGTTTGATTTTTTAAGTTATAAATAGAGCCATGGATAAGCTGAGAAATATAGGGTATGGCGGCTGGTTTCGTAATCAAGTTGATGTTGACAAAATAGCTACTCATGAGGTTGCCCGTGTAGTTGCAGTCCACAAAGACAGCTGCCTGATAACAAAGGGCGATGGAGACGTTTTTGCGGAGTGTTCCGGAAATCTACTCTATTTGTCAGACTCCCCGTTTGATCTGCCAACGACCGGAGATTGGATATATGCAGATTTTTATGACGATGACTCTCATGCAATCATCCATGGAGTGTTACCAAGAAGAACCTTATTAAAACGAAAAACAGCCGGAAAACTGGTGGATTTTCAACTCATAGCAGCAAATATCGATGTCGCCTTCATTATGCAATCCGTAGACTACAATTTTAATCTCAGAAGATTGGAACGATATCTGGCCATGGTAAAGGAAAACGAGATTACTCCGGTAATATTACTGAGCAAATGTGATCTTGTCTCACCCGATGAAGTCGGAGAAATCAAGAAGAATATTATTAGCATTACCCCTCATACTTTAGTATTGGCTTTTAGTAATTTGACCCGGGAAAATATCATTGCGATAAAAAGCTCTTTGTTGCCTGGGAAGACGTATTGTCTGCTCGGTTCATCAGGAGTAGGTAAAACGACCCTTCTCAACAGCATCATCGGCAGCGAACAATTCGAAACCCAAGCTGTCAGTAAAAAACAAAGTAAAGGAAGGCACACCACGACGAGCCGGGAACTTGTACAGTTGGCTAATGGTGCATTGCTGATAGACACTCCGGGAATGAGGGAACTTGGAAATATGTCTATTGATGCTGGTATTGACGAAACATTTTCGGAGATACTAGAACTGGCAGAGCTTTGTCAATTTCGTGATTGCTCCCACACCAATGAAAAGGGATGCGCAATATTGGCAGCAATAAAAGCCGGTGAACTGGATGAACAACGGTACAAAAACTATGTGAAAATGAAAAATGAATCAGCTTTCCATGATATGTCTTATTCAGAAAAAAGAAAGAAGGATAAGAAATTTGGCAAGATGGTTAAATCCGTCATGAAAAGTAAGAAAAAACGATAGCACCTAACCAGAGCATATTCCGGGGGTGGCCAGCGCAGTTTTAATATTGCCATCTTGAAGGTCTCAAAATTTAATCAACGCTTTGAATTGAGATGCTTCCAGATTATCAATAATCTCTAGTTGGAGACAACCGCTTCCGTCATCAATGTGGGTCTACCACCCTTATTTTTGGCTACCATCGCTGCACCTCCTATTCGGTGTAGTGTCAGCCCGCGGGGACACCCATGCCACTCAATGGTCGGCCCCATTCAACGCGTTCACAATGCAATTTTTCTTTATAACGATTGCACGGTCATATCTCGCTGTTGTAAAAGCGCCACAATACAGCAGCAGCCAGCGCTCCTGTGTAGAAAACAATATTGCCCCAGACATATGTGGGGGAC
>CAXMTO010000246.1:0-4110 GCA_964196355.1 uncultured Myxococcota bacterium | reverse complement strand
AAGACGTACAAATACTATATCCAGGAAATGATCCAATGGCAAAACTTTTCTGTAAATATCTCTGGTAACTGCATTGAATTAGAAAATGCAGATGGTAGAACTGGTACAATTCCGCGAAGCGGTTCAGTTCTTCCAGATTATCAACCGAGGCAAATGCTCTATTATTTCAGCATCGGATGACTGGTACTACTTTCTTACCAAACATTGATATTGGTAGTGTGAATCTCTTGAGGGTCCATTTCCACCTGATGTTTACCTTCTTCCTGTAAATGTAATTCTGGATTAACCCCGACAACCTAACAATATTAAAAGTTACTTTCGACCTTTGTAGAGCAAAATTTTTCCAGAATAGCCTGACAGGGGAAAAGCATGCTGAAATAAAAGATGGTTCCAGAGCGTCTTCTTTTCATTAATTTCACAACACAGACCCTAAACGCCCCCTCACTGTCCTTTTTTATTGATGGACAATCATGTATTCTTTACCGACAAAAAACACCGTACGGGTCAATCTCAAGCTTCTACGCATGTTGTTGCTGTGGCAATAATAGTAGTAATGATATTAGTATCATACTTCTCAGCACATCCCATGATTTGTACGATTCTCTTCCTTCCTCTCTTCACGTTCTGATATGAGTAGTCGTGTTTGTGAGTACTCCGGATAGCAACTGCTATCAGGGTGCTGGAATAGTATATCCCATTTCCATAAACGGCTTGTCGGTCCTTGTGGGGAAAAGGAGTAAAGTACGACAGGAGTGGTAATGCAGACAGCAGATTCGTGAGGAACTGTAGAGTTGTGGTCTGGAGGAATTGATAATGTGTCATGGGATACGGTACAGCATCTTTCCCACCAAAGACATGAGGTGTACAGGAAGAAGGTAAGTTTTAGGAATTAATACCTATTGTAGACTTGCCAGTGGGTATATCTCACTGTAGAAAAGTTTAGGTGCCGTTCGAGATAGTGTGGAATGACTTTACCCTGTATGAAATGATATGATACAAGAGTAAAATCATATATATTTCTTGTAAACAGTTGTCTGAACTCAGCTATCACTGTGTTACTTCTGGTTTGACATTTGTGCCATATCGTTCATTAGTGCGTTTATAAATCTCATTAATAACATCAGAGAAATCAGCAATCCCACCCTTGATGAAGTCCGATTCACTCTCACGCAAACTTGTGTCTACTTCGCCTTTATTAACAATTGGTGCAGTCCATACATTCTCATTGTAAACGACCTCTCGCACTTTGATATTTTCTTTCGTTACGTTCCAGACAAGCATATCTTTTGCAAGTGTGAGTGGGCCGTCATAGGTTGTTCTAATCCCTTCCTGAATATTTGGTGCAGTATCAAAATCATTTATGAAGTGATAAGCCACTGCCATCCGAGGTTTTACTATACTCATCACCTTACCAAACGCTTCAGGCGGTGTATGCACCTGGGCTCCAACTAATAGTGCTCGTTCAACAGGGAAGTTCATTCTATTAACCAGATCATCTATAGATACAAAGCATTCATGGACGACGACATCAGCATTCTTTGCATATTCATTGAACCACTTGTTTGGAAAAGTATCACTACTGAATACAAATGATAATCCATTCCACTCGAGGCGAAAGCTGACGGGCCCGTCAAATGCATGAACTGCAGGAAACGAACGGATAATTACACCGTTTTTTTCATAAACTATCTTGTTTTCACCTCGATAATCAAACTCATGAACAATAATCTGTTGCCCCGTCGCATCAAAAGCCCCTCTTCTTGAAGCGATATCCCAGTTGTAAAACTGTTGAAGCCCCTCAACCGCATGTTTCGTTCCATACTGTGGTTCAGCCCCTGATGGCCCCCAAATCTCAAGAGGTACCGTTCTATTATTAATAGTTCCACCGACCCAGAGTGCAGGAAGGTCACCCATATGATCAGCATGTAGATGCCCGAGAAACACTTTGTTCAAATAATCATAAGGAATCTGTAGAGCAGATAAACGCTCTGCAGCTCCAGTTCCAATATCAAATAAAAATTTATCACCATTCCCTAATTCCACTAAGAAACTAGGCGCAGCCTGTGCCGGTCTTTGAAATGGCATTGCTGTTCCAAGGGAGATTATACGCATCTCATTAGGATCAAGATCTTCGGTGGTAGGGAAGTAGGCATCTCGATCAAGAGTTGCCTTTACAGGTGAAGGGGTTGTTTTGGTGGTAGCCTGAGCAACCTTAACCATATCGCCAAATTGGCCACTGGCAAAAAAAATGGATGAAACTGCGATTAAAGCACCAACAAGCATCAGCCCCATAGCCTTATGTTTATTCATAACGGTTCCCTTTTTCCCATTGATATTTAATATTGTCAAAATGACAAAAACTGCCATAACCTAATCAATCTTTTATCATTATTGAGTTTAGTATAATACATCGCAGCTATTTTTACAGGGTTTGGTGAGAGATTTCTCCAGGCCATGAGTAATGTATGATTGCCAGATCGAATGTCCACTAAAATAGCATTTGCTTAAGCTTGAGGTGCTTCCTGTAAATCTTTGCGCCTTAGGAGAGCCACGCCCCCCAGACAATCCTTCAATCGGCCCTCACAGCCATCTTTGTGTTAATCATGACCCTAGAGCTCCTGTAGAGAGGAAGTAGCCGATATGCTCAGCCTGAGGGTTCCTGTGTGACATCCCAATTCTGGATAGTAGCAATGATATCATAACCATACCATTCAATACCATCCCAACTCACCTCATACCACTTTCTTATGTTCTTGTCTGATAGGAGTAGTCAATTTTGTGAGTACTCTGGATAGCAACTGCTGTCTGGGTGCTGATATAGGTATCACCGCGTACTCTGTTTGAAGAAGTTTCGTTGAACCTCGTCCTTTTCTATCCTATCTGCAACGTGGTGTGTTTTATTGAGCTTATTCTCAAGATGGTCTGGAATTATCAATGAATTGGAATGCTCCATTTTCTGCCAGATTTCTGAAAGTAATTTTGAAATATTTAGAGTTCCAGAATGCTCCTTTTTTATGATTTTGTTGCTTTGTACCACGCTGTTCCATTGACTAAGAGGAATCGTTTCACATATAATTTAGGAGGGTAATATTAAAAACAAGATAAAGCCAAACCTGTCGTAAGACAGGGACGGAAAGCTGCGGGTCTTTGATGATAGCCGGGCTGCCTTGAAGTGGGGTAGTTCGGCTATTTCTTTTTATTTTTGAGTGAGGGATATTATGATGATCAAGCTGAAGAGAGAGCTCCGCCTTAAATTGTGCCGACTTAGGCTCTAGACAGGATTGTCACTTCTAGTCTAGAGCTGCCTGTAATCCTTCTAACACAAATGCACCAAAAAAATACTGAATGGAGGAGTGGAAATGAAAACGAAAAACTTTATCGTGTTATTTATTGCACTTACTTTAGGGTGTATAGCTACTTCTGGTGTTTACGCAGAGATTGCGAAAGAGGGTAGCGGAGACTACCGTGGAGGCAAAAGTGGAACATTCGAGATTCTGAAGTTGGGAGAGAATCGCCTTCAGATGAATTACAAAGAAGCGGGTGTATTTACTGATGCTCCTGAAGATAGCCCTTTAGCAGGCACTTCATATTACGCCATAGGTACTCTATATGCAATTGAGGGAAAATTTAAAAGTACTGGAGGAATTGTATTTACAAGGCCGAATGGTGATCAATTTTTTGGAATATTGAACTCTTCAGGAGTTCTTGGTGTTGGAGCAACGGGTGGAGCTATTAAATTTACAGGTGGGACAGGCGAGTGCTCCAACATTGAAGGTACAATGGAATTTATGCAACGCCCTAAAGTGAAATCATCCCACAAAGGAACTTATCAAGGAATAGGTGTAGGTAAAGTGACATGGAAAATCCCTTAATTGACGTACGAGATCGTTCCAGATTATTAATTTTCTAAAACCATCTTTGATCGTAAAATGCTCCATTTCCTGCTGGGTTTTGGAACCAATTTTGAATTTATGAAATTGCCAGGATGCTCCTTTTTGATGATTTTGTTGCCTTGTGCCACCCTGTTCCATTGACTAAGAGCATTCGTTTCACATACAATTCAGGGAGTAATATTAAAGAAACGAGATAAAGCCAAACTTGTCGAAAGAC
>CAXMTO010000245.1:0-2630 GCA_964196355.1 uncultured Myxococcota bacterium | reverse complement strand
TCGAGGCAGATACAAAATTCGATCAGCATTGAGCCACAGGCCTTATCGCGTTTTATCGAGATTTCAAGAATCAATGCATCACTTTTAGAAAGAGAGTTTTTGAGAGTGTATGGCTATCATCTTTTTGATAAAAACTGTGTGACTGAGCTTTTTGAGACTGTTTATTCAACTTTTCCGACAATTGATCAGGCAGAGAAGGAACTCGGAGGCTATTTACGGCCGGGAGAGTATTTTTCTTTTGTGCCTTTCCGCGCTTTTCAACTGATACAGCAGTATTTTCCGGTAACCGCAATTGAGATACTGCCATCATTCAGAAAGAGAACGCTTGATAAGCTTTATGAACAGAGAGGAGCAGTGGCACTCCTCACCGAATCGAACACCCTGACATCGGAGATCTACTCTTCGTGGGAAGAGGATTCTACCTTCCTTTTTTTCACGGATGACACGTTGGTGTGGCGGCCTGTTTTTGGTGCCCTCAATTTATTATATGCAACGAGCGGTTCACTGGGAGGGATTTTTTCTTTTCCCGTCGATGGTGGAAGCCTGTTGAAAAGATCCTTGCGGGGGATGATCTTCAGCCTTCCTGAACTGGCATTCTTTAATATCCGTAAAGGAACATTTCCTGCTGTCGCTTATGAATAGGAATTAAATTATTACGATTTATTGAAATTGAGGGGAAAAAAGGATAATTTAACAGCACGGGGAGCGAAGAAATCCGGGCTTAAGATTACTCTAATGGCAGACAACTTGAACGAAAAAAATACGACGTCAACATCAACCGGTCGTCTGGGAACTTTCTCAGGTGTGTTTACGCCCAGTGTCCTCACAATTCTTGGTATCATCCTCTTTTTACGCCTTGGCTATGTTACCGGCAGTGCGGGTTTAGCAAGGACGCTTCTGATACTGTTCATTGCCAATCTCGTTACCATTATAACCAGCCTGTCACTTGCGGCTGTGGCGACAAATCTTAAGGTTAAAGGTGGAGGCGACTACTATCTCATCTCCCGTACACTTGGTTACAAATTTGGCGGCTCCATCGGTATAGTCCTCTATCTGGCCCAGTCTGTATCTGTTGCTTTCTATTGTATCGGTTTTGCTGAGGCACTGGCCTTTATGACAGGCACCGCAATAGACCCAAGACTAATCGCAGCTTTTGCTGTTGGCGCACTCTTTATTCTCGCCTGGCAGGGGGCGGACTGGGCCACAAAATTCCAGTACCTGGTCATGATTCTACTCGTTGCAGCTCTGGCCTCCTTTTATACAGGCGGGATTGCAAAATGGCAGCAGGCTACTTTTATTGCCAACTGGGATCTTCCCGGTGGCGGACCGCCGTTCTGGATACTTTTTGCTATCTTTTTTCCCGCTGTCACAGGATTCACCCAGGGGGTCAGTATGTCAGGAGATCTGAAAGATACCGGCAAAAGTCTCCCCACCGGCACTTTTCTGGCGGTGGGGTTCTCCATTGTGGTGTATCTCTCTGTTATAGTTATTTTTGGCGGAGCTCTGACGAATCATGAACTGGCGAAAGATTACCAGGCGATGCAGCGGGTTGCCAGATACGATTTTTTGATAGATGCGGGAGTTATTGCGGCAACCCTGTCCTCCGCCATGGCATCTTTTATGGGTGGTCCCAGAATTTTACAGGCCCTGGCTGCAGACAGAATATTTCCGGTACTGTCCCCTTTCGCAAAAGGTGTCGGGGCAACAAACAACCCCAGGCGCGGTGTAATACTCACAAGTGGCATTGCCCTTGGTATCATCGCTCTGGGGCAGTTGAATCTGGTTGCTCAGGTTGTTTCCATGTTTTTTCTTATCTCCTATGGCCTCTTAAATTATGCCACGTACTATGAGGTTGCCACCGGTTCCACCTCCTTCCGTCCCCGCTTTCGATTTTTTAATAAATATTTGAGCCTTGCAGGCTGCCTGATTTGTCTTGGCATATTGCTGGCCCTCGATATGGAAAATGGTGTAGTTGCCCTTGGTATTATGCTGTTAATCTATCTCTATCTCAGGCACAGTGCTCAACCGGCCCGGTGGGCGGACTCAAGTAGATCACATGCCTACAGCCTGGTTCGCGCTAACCTGCAGAAGATGAAAGCCACAATCGAACATCAGAGGGACTGGCATCCGCACTTGCTTGTATTTACCAATCACAGTGAAACAAGGGAGAAGCTCCTTGTTTTCGGTGACTGGATGTGCGGGGAAATTGGTTTGATGACAGCTGTCCGAGTCCTCGGTGCTACGGGGCTTTTCAGCAGAAAGGTAAAAACGGAGGCTCTGGAAGAGCTGCAAACGGATATCGACAGCAACGACCTGTTCTGCTACCCAAAGGTTATCTGTTCAGAAGATTTTCCTGCTACTCTCGAAATATTGCTCCAGTCCCATGGTTTAGGTCCGCTGCATGGCAATACCATCCTGACGAACTGGTACAACAGACCCGACGCGCACCTGCCCGGCCTGGAAGCATTGAAATACGGACACAACCTGATGACGGCGTACAGGCAAGGGTATAATCTGGTGGTTTTTCACTGTGAATTGTCCAAGTGGCAGAATTTGACTAAAGCTGATGGCAAGAGAGAGCGAATTGATATCTGGTGGCAGGGTGAGGAAGACAGCAGCAGACTTATGCT
>CAXMTO010000244.1:0-4490 GCA_964196355.1 uncultured Myxococcota bacterium | reverse complement strand
ACTCAATCGGTATTTCATAAAAAGAGGTCTTCCGGATTAAGCATACTTATCGGTATCGTCCAGTGTCACGGGCTTATGGGTGAGGGGAAGAGAGTGCAAGTACAACAATCCAAGGGTGTAGCGTAATCCATACACTTTAGTTAACTGATCAATATAAGGAATTAAAAATCCCGTTTCGCCTCTATCTCTGCAATACGAGTGTAGCAATAATCATTCACACTCAAATATCTCAATAACTTCCTGTTTGCCTTCTCTCTTATTATTGTCCACGCAAAACAATACGTTACCAGATCTTAACAAGGTTGGCATTCTGCTTGCTTTATGCTTTGTATCGTTTCAAGTCAGTGTTTGTTCTTCCTGTTGAACAAGAGTTAGCCCTGGATTAGCAGATAAACACCTAATTTGTAGGGTAAACCCTTGTTTGAGGTACAAACGTCATATTGATCAATTCAAATTGAGGGAGGATTTTATTTTGAGAGAACACAATTTGACTGGCGATACCAAGTTATCCAAATTTTTCTATCCAGACGATCCCGCCCTCACAGACGGCGGAGGTGACGATACCCGTTTAAACTGTCCGGATGGATCCCTGATTGTCATCAACGAGATGGAACATAACCGAGATGACGAAGAGCTGCATATTAAAGGGCGGGCTACTGTCGGTACAACCATCACCATCATCAATGCTGACACTGATGAAATCCTGGTTGATGGAATCAGGGGCAGAGAAGGCAAATGGGAAGCCGAGATTGAAAATGTCGGCGGTACACTCAAAAACATAACTTTCATGACGTCCAACGGTGTTCAGTCGACCAGGAGATCGAAGATCGTGAAGATGACAATGATGATCATGACGATAAACGTAAAAAGAATCGCTGAAAGGCTCCCCCCGATAACAAAAGACGTAAACTAAGAACGTTCACCTCACCAAGCCAATGAGTTTTTTTATCACCATATCTGCATGGGCGCTACTTGTAACCAGCTTGATGTTTTCTGGGCAGCTGTATGCGGAGCAATGGCAACCTCGATTTCTCCCTCAGGAACATGTGATTTCAGCGATAGAGCCTGAAAAAGTTAAGAGCAGAATAAAGGGAATAAAAGAAAAATTAAAAATTGCTGAGTCCACAGAGAACGAGAAAACAGCCAATCAACTTGGTGTATCCTTAGCCCAGTTGCAGGAGTATAATGTGAACCTGCGAAAGATAGAGGCCATCTACCAGCGTCAACTCACCTCGACAGAAAGATGGTACTCTTTAAAAAGAGAAGAAGAGAATCTGGGTAAAAATCTCGAATCTCAACAGGATAGTCTGATTGCCCTGCAGCCCCCGTATAATCTGAGTGTCTATGACAGCCTTCTTGACGATCTGACAACGGTCAGACAACAGGAGCAAACCATTACCATTGTGCTGAAATCCGCAAAAAAAGAGTTTGAAAAAGCGAAAACCAAACTTGAAGAGGCAGGACATGACGTACGTGAATCCACAGAAAAATTACAACATGAAGGCCAGACGGATAAGCCTTTACAATTGAGTTGGTATGTTGAATATGCAAATAGTGGAGAAGAACTGGCTAAGGCGTTTTTAGACCTGCAAAGAATTACAGCAGAAAATCTGGAAATAGCACTTGGAATCGCTCAATTAACAAAGCAAATCGCCCAGCGCCATGTGAATTGGGTGAGGTCAAAACTTGCCTTTGATCAGGAGGATCTGGATATTCATCTTGACTCACTGGAAGAGCGGCGCATAACTCTGGAAAAACGCGTCGATGCGCTGCGACTGGGGCAGCAAGATGTTGAAAATGCATGGTTAGAGGCCCAGAAAGAGTTTGAGGCGGCCCAAGGTGCTGAGGAAGCCGTCAAGGCAAAGGCCACGGCTTTTCTTAATGCACGTGAGGCATGGCGTGAAACGTATCAAAAAGTTTTGGAGCAGACTGAGATTATCCAGCTTGTTCTGGAACAGGAGAAACAATTTTGGCAGCGCCGATATGGGTTACAAAAAAAAATCAACTACGAGGAACTGGATGCCTGGGAGAAGCAAACATTTGACTATATAAAAAATATTAATGCAAACATCGAAGTTAAAGAAAAATATCAGACCAATTTACAGTCCGAAATAGCGGGTATTCAGAAACAGCTTGCCGACGAAAATCTGGATACTGATATAAAACAGCATGTGGAAACACATGTGGAAGCTTTGAATAAGATGGCCGAACGCGGTTTTGAATACCTCTCACTCCTTCAAGGAACCAGAGCAATAGGGCAGCGGTTTCTTGATGAGATAAATCTGAGGCAAAACGATATCGCCCTCAATAAAAAGATAAAAGGCGTGGGTGGTATACTGCAGGATATATGGGAAATTGAGTTATGGGTGGTGGACGAACGGTCCATTACCATCAGGAAATTGGTTATCGCGCTTTTTATTCTCGTTGTGGGGATGTGGATGGCGAGATGGTTCACGCACTCTGTAATCAGGAGATTTCTTTTAAGGACTCGACTTGATGACAGCGCGACAGCTGCAATCGATAAAATACTCTATTCATTGGCTTTGCTTGTCTTTTTGGTGTTTGCCTTACGTTTTGTCAATATTCCACTTACCGTGTTTACCTTTCTTGGTGGGGCCATTGCTATCGGTGTCGGATTTGGTGCTCAGAATTTGCTCAATAATTTTATCAGCGGTGTCATCCTCTTTGCAGAACGGCCGGTCAAGATAAACGACTTGATTGAGGTGGAAAATAATTTCGGTATCATAGAAAGTATCGGTATGCGTTGTACCCGTGTCCGCACTCCTGGTAATGTGCACATACTGGTACCGAACAGCTGCTTCCTTGAGAAAAATATTGTTAACTGGACCCTGTCCGATCAAGAAATCAGGGCCAAAGTAATGCTTGGGGTTGCTTACAACTCAGCCCCCCACGAAGTGTCTCGACTTATGCTCAAAGCGATCCATGAAAATAAAAAAGTGTTGAAAACTCCGGATCCCATAGTTCTATTTGATGAAATAGGCGACAGTTCTTTAAAGTTTATTGCTTACTTCTGGATCAGCATGAAAAATCTTCAGCTTCTAGAACGGCGGATCGTTGAAAGTGATATTCGCCTTAGCATCATCGAGTTGTTCCGCGAAGCCGGTATTGTGATAGCATACCCGCAACTCGATGTACACCTTGACGCCTCAAAGCCTCTTGATCTGTGACATATTTCTCCCGAAAGTGATATTCAAAATTGAGGATTTCACCTGGGAGTCTGGCAGACAATGGATACTGAGCAAGGGGCCCGGTGCCGATAAATGGCGTTGCCAGATCCTGAGAGGAGGCGGACGGTGCACTGTTCTGTTGTTTAGTCCGACCGTCTGAACATCAATGCCGCCGAAGCTTACCCGGGATGAGCCGAGAACGGCAATGAGCATATTGTCATCACCGTTGACCATGACAACATTCGGGCAGGCACCTGGATGAACGTCAACAAAGAGAGGCACGCTGTTCGACACCACCGAGGTGTCTTCAAAAGGTCCGTGGTCATAGTTGACAATAAACTCCGATAATGTCGCCATCTGTGAAAAGGTGTTCCTGGGAAAGATACATTTCATGAAACGGATATCTTGTTCGGGGGAAGAAAGTCTCGCGGTCACCGGTATCGGTGTGCTCCCCTGGGGAGGATTCAAACCTGACATGTCCGGGATAACGGCCTCAGCATACTGCTCCTTGTCAGGTCCGAAATAGACCTTTCAAGACTTAGTGGAAATAAGTTGACTTGACTCCAAATTTCACGATATGAACATCCTTTAAAGATAAACAGCTCATTGGAAAAGGGGGATTATTTTATATTCATATTTATCGCAGAGAATTAGTTTTGCTTGCTATCATCAGCATGGCGGAAAGCTTCTGGCGTTACTTAAGAAGTATGCTCAGACAAACCCTTAATTACACCTACAACAGGAATTTTAAATGGATGGGAGTGTACAATGAAACGTATATCGATCGACCGCAGTAAAAGACTCTATCAGGAGCCCCACACGGGCCATAACCGGTGGCACCCTGATATATTGCCGATTCTTGAGGTTGACCCGGGTGAAACGATTGCCTTAGAAACACGCGACGCCCTGGATGGCCAGATCAAGCCCGGAATGTCGGTAGAGGATCTGTTACACCTGGATGCCAAGGTCGCCCACCCCTTGACTGGTCCGATTTTTATCAAAGGAGCGGAACCGGGTGACCTGCTGGAAATCGAAACTGTGGACGTTATCCCGGAGCCGTTCGGCTGGACCCGGATACGACCCGGTGCAGGGTTTCTCCGGGATCTGTTTCCGGATCCCTGTCTGTACCACTGGAAAATTGAAAACGGCTGGGCCACGTCGGCAAATCCTATATCTGACTGACGTATAGCTTTGCAGTCTCTACATTCCACTCGGTGGACTTCGGTTTTCATATATGTCGCTTTCTTGCCAATCGGTAGACACCGTAACCATCTGGGAAGAACTCCATGTTTTATAATATTT
>CAXMTO010000243.1:0-28428 GCA_964196355.1 uncultured Myxococcota bacterium | reverse complement strand
ACGAGCAACAGAATTACCAGGAGTAAAAAGGTCGGCAGCAAAATAAAGATCAGCGTCCTCTGCTGCAGTGTTCTGGGCTCTATTTTCATAATTACGTTTTGTTTATTAGTACCTTACCCCTGGACTTCCATAATAAAAAACAAGAAACCGAGGAATGTCTTTTGAAATTATGTGGGTAGTCGTTTCTACTATTTCAGACCACAATAAACACTGAATTATACTTTTGTGTAAAAGTGGCAACAATAAAATTGTTATAGGCCGAAGTCATTCGGCTTCCCATTAACCTTTTCTGATCCTGGTTATATTCCACCTCCTTGATGGCGACCTATCCTGGATTTCTCACCAGCAAAGATGATTACAGTCACTGTCGAAATCGATGCAGCCGGGAGTAGGTGGACAGAAAAAATCGGTGAGCGTATCGCCTCCGACAAGATAGGCATCTTTAGCCAGGGTATGCTCACTTCTGTCATCCGCGGTGTGACATAAAAGACAGTCAGTTAACCAAAGTGCATGGATAGCCATACACTCTAACACCGGTAAACGGTAAAAAAACCAGCACCCTTTTCAGTACCAGCTTGAGGGGTATAAGTGCCTTGGTGGTTACTTTTAGTCTCTAATTTCAATGCACTCTCCGTATTTCTTGTTTTTTATGACTGTTTTTCAAGAGTAAGGCACTAAATTTCTCGTACTTGTAACGTTCAACGAAATAAGCACCAGGAGCTTGTCCGAGAATAGACATTTTCTCTCAAATCGAACCATTTTGAAAATAAGCGCCTGCCGGAGTCACGGTTTTCCTTCGGATTTCCGTTTAAACGGGCAGTATCCTTTGCGGGGACCAACACGCGGATGATTGCGACAGGTATCGGGCCTTTTCTGATAAATGATGCAGTTTCTGTTCACTGCCTCGAGAAACAGACAGTCGCCGTTTGCCATCCTGGCCAAGGTGAAGGTTGCTGTTTTTGAATGGAAGTGATCTACCATATGCTGTTTGATCAACCGTCTGGCCACCAGCTTGAGGTCATCCTCTAATTCAAAACTATCCATCAGTTCCATACGAATGAGATCCGAAGCCCTGACTTCTACCGGCAGACTGCAGCAGGCGGCATCGCAATGAGAACAGAGTTTTTTAGAATATTTAGCCCAGGTATCGATTGCATTGATATCCGCCTGGACGGAGGGCAGCTTAATCATGGCAGAGGGCTCCTTGTTTTTGGTTGGTGGCTTACCCTGTGTCACAAACATTTTTGACAGGTAAAAGGCGCGGTTATACCATACCAGACCTGCGGAATCTATCTTTTTCCATCTCTTTTTCTTATCACAGTGGTAAATTTAAACACAAGGCGTAAACACTTGGGGTCAAAAGGGCAAAAATAAATTTGATATGAGTGATCGGGCCATATAGCAATCTGAGCTATAAAAAAGGTGAAGCTATCGGGACCTGAGAACCCCGCGTTGGGCACGTAGGTAAAGGACCCAGCAGCATTCAACGCGAGAGTGCCGTTGGCAACACCAGTGATAGGCTTGGCCGTCAGCGGGTCGCCCTCAGGGTCGCTATCGTTTTCGAGCACGCCGGGTGCGGCTACGATGAGCGTGTTCTCCTGGGGTGTAGTATAGCTATTGTAACCCCATGGGCTTGTCGTTGACGGGGTTCACCGTGATGGTCACGGTGGCGATAATGGAGTCTGCCAGACCGTCGTTCGCTATATAGGTGAACGTATCCGAGCCGGAGAAGTTCACATTCTGCATGTAGTTGAACGAGCCGTCGGGATTGAGGGCGAGAGTGCCATTAGTCACGTTAGTGCTCAGGAAGGCGTTCAGAGTATCTCCATCCATATCCGTGTCGTTGTCCAGAACCCCCTGGAGCCGCCACGGTCAATGGCGTATCCTCAGCCGTCGTGTACGAATCATTAGCTGCAACAGGCGGCAGATTGGTTGGTTCGGGGTCCCACAGTCCGGGAATGTAAGAAGGAGTGAGTTCTGTGAAACCCGTCGGCTGGCAATTTCCGCGAGCATATGTCGGGACAGCCGTAGTGGTCCAACCCGGCTGGGCACTGGCGTTGATTTCTGTTATGTTACTGGAACCGGTTAAATCGGCATCGGAATCAGCAGTCTCTACTGCCAGAATACGCGCAGCGGTACTTCCCGACTGATCGCATATCGCCTTACCATAGGGATTTAAATTCTGTGTACTAGCAGCGTGGCACAGTTGGCAACCTGCATTGTCGCCTGAGGTGGGGACGACAGGATAGACCATACCATGCACGTAGATAACTTGACGCTCCGTGCGCGGCTGACACAGCCATTAATAGCGTCAACGTTAAAAACAAAAGTAAGATCGACCTTTGATGTTTTTTTGATACCACTTCTTCTCCTTTTAGCTTATCCAACATTAAGAGGTATGCCATGACCAACACAGTCCTGGCTCCTGCTTCAATTTATTCTCCAATGTCAAAAAAGTTGTTCAGCAGATCCAGCCTAACTGATGACAACTGAATTACTGCTAAGGAGTCGCAATCGAAGCGGCATTGCTATGCTGGTCAGGTAACAGCAAGAAAGATGCCACATTGTGGTAATCTAAATAGCTTATTGTTTTGTTTAAGAAAAAATCGTGAAGGAGGGTGAGTGTTCCTGAGATGTAAACTATATGTGCATGATTATTGATACAATCCTATTGCAGAGGTAATGAAGAAATGGGGCTTTTGACCTCTAGTATTAACGAGTTGACCGAGGTGTATGGATTACTCTACACCCATCCATTCTTTGTGCTTGCCGCTTTAAAGGAAAAGCCATTGACCATCATCTTTGAGAACAGGAGGTGGAGGAATACAAGGGCGTGCTTTTAGTACCTTACGCCAGAGACCCTGTCATAAATAACAAGAAACTGAGTAATGTGCTTTGAAATTATGTGGTTACATATACCACCAAGGTACTTATACCCATCAAGCTGGTACTGAAAAGAGTGCAGGAATTTTTACCGTTAACCGGTGTTAGATTCAGGCTTTGAAGTCCTGGGGAGAGATATTATGTTTCTTCATGAGATTATACAGGTCTGCGCGATATCTTCCGGCAATTTCTGCGGCCCGGCTGACGTTACCGCCTGTCATTTTCAGAAGATTCTGAACATAGCTTTGTTCGAATTTGGCGCGGGCCTCCTGAAGAGTGAGCAGATCGTCCCGGCCATTTTGGGTCTGCAGCACGAGATCGTCTGTAAGAGTGTCGCGGCCGGTCATCGCGACTGCAAATTCAATGCTATTCTCAAGCTCCCTGACATTTCCCGGCCAGTCGTGGAACATAAGTTTTCGCATTGCAGCAGAAGTGATTGATTTCACTTTCTTGTTCATCTGTTCACTGTATTTCTTGATAAAGTGTTCAACCAGTGGCGGTATATCATCTTTTCTGTCTTTGAGAAGAGGGATTTCAACAGGGATGACATGAATCCGATAGAATAAATCCTCACGGAAATTTCCCTTTTTCACTTCCTCCTTCAAATTCTTATTGGTTGCAACAATTACGCGAACATCCACAGAGACAGCTTTCTCGCTGCCAAGCGGGACAAACGTTCTCTCCTGGAGAACTCTCAACAATTTCGCCTGGATGGAAAGATACATATCACCTATCTCATCAAGGAAAATTGTCCCCTTATCAGCCCTGCTGAAAAGGCCTTTATGCTGTTTTTCCGCGCCGGTGAAAGCCCCCTTCTCATGTCCGAAGAGTTCACTCTCCAGCAATGATTCAGGAATAGCGGCACAGTTAATCGCCTGGAAGGAAAAGTCCTTCCTCTGGCTGGAAATATGAATCGCCTTGGCAATCAGCTCCTTACCGGTGCCGCTGGCGCCGTAAATAGCCACGGTGGAGTCGGTCTTGGCGATCCTGGCAACCTGATCAAGAATGGAGCGCATCTGTTCACTTCTGGCAATGATATTTGAAAAATCAACTCTTTCCTCCAGAAGTCCTTTTAACCTGTTAACCTCCCCGGTCAGCCTGCTTTTTTCCAACCCCCGTTCAATCTGCATTATCAGCTCGCGAGAGTCAAAAGGTTTGGTCAGATAGTTAAGGGCGCCCCGTTCCATAGCGCCGACTGCACTTTCAATACTGCCATGTGCTGTCAGGATGATCACCGGCAGCTGCGGCTGGATAAGTTGCAGTTCCTCCATGAGCGAGATCCCATCCTGCTTGACCAACTGCAAATCAATAATTGCAGCATCAAAAATCTCCTGGGCGGCAATTTCTTTTGCCTTATTTTCATGATCGACAGCACTCACCTCATAGCCGGTAGCTTCCAGCCTCATTTGAATAAGGTGCAAAAGGTTTTTGTCGTCATCAACGACTAATATTTTCGATTTTTCCATGACTTGATGAACTCGTTAAAAGATCATTCGAAGCTTCAGTATATGAGTTAGCCCGGATTTCTCACCAGCAAAGATGATTACATATTCAAGAAGCACCCCAGTGAACTATAGTAGTCTATGTTTGCTGGGGTAGCGACGCGGAAGATGTGATCATATCTGCTGGCCTTTGGTGAACATTGTGTAAATTTTCCTGTCAAATCAATCGAGTGGCAAGCTGTTACTATGAAAACACTTTCGGAAAATTGACACAATGTTCATGAGAAATGTGGGTTAGTTGGTCAGCTGTTTCTTCTGTTGATCAATCTCAACATCGATCTGCTGTATTTTCTCTATGGTTTCAAAAAGTCCAAGCCATATCTGGGCCTCTTCAGCAAACTGGCTATCCGGAAACTGCATGGCCAATTGCTGAAAGTAATTTTGTGATTTCTCGTAATCTTTAGCCGGGTTGTCGACATGGGCATAGATCAGTCCCAGGTGATAGAGTGCTTCATCCGCCGGCTTTTTCATTCCGGCCTTATCCAGAATGGTTGTATTTTTTTCAACCGCTTCTTCAAAATTCCGGTTTTCCACCACTTTACCGGGGACAGTGTCGGGTAGTGTTTTTTTCGCTTTACCTGCAGCTCTTTCTTTTTGCAGAGATTTTTGTTTTACAGCAGCTACCGTCTTTTCCTTGGCGGCAATTGTCTCAAGTAAGCTGATATACAGGTGTGCTTCTGAGATTAAATGGGAATCAGGGAAATTCTCGATGAGCTTCTCAAAGTGATTTTGTGACAGAACATAATCCCTGCCATCATACTCAGGGTGTGCGTACACCTCACCCAAAGCATACAGAGCAACTTCTGCAGAGGGGCTCGTATCGCTTTTGTCAACAACCGCCCCGGCTTTCGAAATGACAGTCTCAAACAAACCGTTTGCCAGATTTTCTCTGTACTGCTCCAGTTGATGATGCGAGTTCATCTCAGTAATTTTGTCCTGGAGCGGAGCACAGGAAACAATATTTACCGCGGCTATTAGGCAGCTAACAGCAATGAAATGTAAAATGTGCTTCCCTTTCCAAGTTGACTTGTAGCCCACACCTTTCCTCCATGAGCAAGGATTATCTGTTTAACAGTCGCCAATCCAAATCCTGTTCCCTTTACCCTCTCCCCTTTTGCAGGTATTACCTGCTGGAATTTTAAAAATATTCTCTCGATTTCTTCAGAGGGTATACCGATGCCATTATCGTGCACTTCGACTTCAACTGCATTTCCCCTCACATGAGCTTCAATCTTAATAGTCCCTTCTTCATGCGTAAATTTGATTGCGTTTCCAATAATATTACGAAAAACCTGCAGCATCCTTGCCTGGTCCACTTTAACGGGCAGCGAGGTACCGATTTTGTTGTCTACGGATATGTTCTTTGATTCAGCCAACGGTGCAAGGGTGTCAAGAGTGTTTTTAACCAAATCAGAGAGTTCTGCCGGCTCAAATTGATATTTCATCATCCCGGCTTCCATTTTGGATAAATCCAGCAATGAATTAACCAACTTAATAAGACGATTGCTTTCCTGAACCACTATTGACAAAATGCGCTGCTGCTTTTCGGATATCTCCCCTCCCAGGCCTTCAAGCAGCATTGTAGTTCCTTCCTTTATGGAGGTCAACGGTGTTCTTAACTCATGTGACATGTCGGCAAAAAAATCCGACTTCATATCATCTACTTCCTGCAGTTTGCGGCACATGAGGTTGATAGCTGTAGCCAGTTCGGCCATCACAGGCGGTGACAGGATCTTAAGGTCTCCCTTGAGATTTCCCTGGGCTATATCTACTGTTTTTGTTTTCACCAGATCCAATGGTTTCTGGATACTCCTGGTTATGATAAAAGCGATTATAAGGCAACCCGGCAGGGCCAGAAATGAAATTATTATGGAGATCTTTATCGCTGTATCCCCGCTTTCACGTAAATTCACAATCTTGTTAAATACATTTATCTCACTTGTTTTCCTGGTTTTTTTGATCTGCTCAATGATATTGCCGGCAGTCTTTCTCTTTTCTGCCGCATACCAGCCTGTCGAGTAGGGTTTGGCTGCCTTTACCAGTTCTCTTTCTGTATTGACCAACCCCGTCAAATTCTGATGCTGCACATCGATTGCAAGGAAAAATTGTCTTATTTCCTCGGAGTTTGTCTGAGTGAGAGCGTCACTGAGCAGTCGATTGAATTCATCTCTGGCTTCCTGATAGTTTTCAAAGAGCGTTTCATCTTTCAGGACGATAAATTTACGATCATTTCGGGACTCCGACAGCAGGGCATCTGACAGTTGATTTGAGTATTCGAGGATTGAAGTGTCATTCGTGATAATCGACCGGGTTATCTGGTTAAACTGATTGAGATGATAGATAAAATAAACACTGATTCCGGCGAGCGTGCTGAACAGCAGGAAATAACTGATAATGAGCCTTGCAAAAATAGATAATCGCATGTTCCCTGTGACACTCTTGAGAAAACTCTACCCCGAATAGATCGAATATTTTCATTGCCGTCCTGTTACATTATGTCATCACTCACAGATTTCAATGAGCCTGACCTATTTTGCGGCTGAAAAATAGGGAGAAAAGCTGTTTTCACCAATCTATGAACTAAACAGCGAGGGCACGATATGATGACGATTCAACAGCTGAGTAAAATCCGCCTGGTTTCGGTTGGCGATCCGGGCTGCCCGCAACACATCGCCGTTAGTTGTCTGCAAAAGCTGGATCAGATACTGCTGTTCAAACTGACGGCGGGCCTCCGCCAGGGGAGGTATCTTTCTCTGGTGCTGCTTTATTGCGTCATGGAGAAGATCTTCGGTAATGAGTGAAGAGGCGGCCAGGGCAAAACTGTTTTCAATGACGTTGTGCAGTTGGCGGATATTTCCAGGCCAGGCCGCATCCACAAGGATCTGCATGGCTTCCGGACTAATTTTTTTAACCTGTCTTTCATCACCTCCGGACAGTGTGCCGAGAAAATATTCTGCCAGCAGCGGTATATCCTCCTTGCGCTGATCCAGAGGAGGGAGTTCAAGGCTCACAACATTGAGGCGGTAGAAGAGATCCTCTCTGAACATTTTTTCTGCAACAGCCTCTTCCAGATTCCTGTATGTCGCCGAAATAATACGTACATCAACCGGCACAGGGACCGTGCTCCCCACGGGTCTGACCTGCTTTTCCTGCAGTACCCTGAGCAGCTTAACCTGGAGATGCAGAGGCATGTCACCAATCTCATCAAGAAACAACGTGCCCTTGTGGGAAGATTGAAAAAGGCCGAAATAACTTTTTGTGGCACCTGTAAGAGCCGCCTTGGCATGTCCAAACAACTCGGACTCAAACAGTGTTTCCGGGATGGCAGTACAGTTAACCGGTATAAACGGGCCATCCCTGCGACTGCTGGCCCGATGAATAGCAATGGCCAGGAGTTCCTTGCCCGTACCGCTTTCTCCACGTATCAAAATACTCGAATCAGTATCA
This sequence comes from uncultured Myxococcota bacterium, assembly GCA_964196355.1. GTDB lineage: Bacteria > Desulfobacterota > Desulfobulbia > Desulfobulbales > Desulfocapsaceae > Desulfomarina. The sequence goes on along the minus strand of CAXMTO010000243.1, from coordinate 20,596 downwards.
GCAACCAGCCGGGCCCTGGCAAGCAGATCCTCCATTACAGTGCTTTTGGAGATAATATCACTCCGCCACTCATCGGTATCATCTTGAGCTGATGTGGTGCCGGAGGGAAGTTTCAAAGCCCTTTCTACCTCCCTTACCAGCTCTTTGCCGTCAAGCGGTTTTGTCATAAATGAAAAAATACCCTGCTTGGTGGCTGCTACCGCATTCGGGATAGAACCATGCGCCGTAAGTATTATGACAGGGATAGTCGTATTTGTTGTTCGAATAGCCTCAAAGAGAGCCATGCCGTCTATTCCCGGCATTCGCAGATCAGTAATCACAACATGGGGATTGATCGCCGGCATGGTTGCCAGTGCTTCTTCACCGCTGAGTGCCGTTGTGACTTCGAAACCATTACTCTCAAGCCTCACTTTCAACAGGGTGAGTATATCAGCCTCATCATCAACGAGAAGTATTCGATATCTTTTTGTACTCATGACTTAATGGTCTCCCTGCTCTTAATTATATTTTCAATGTTCTTGAGCTGTTCTATCTGCTTTTGCTGCTCTTCTATCGTCACCTTCAGCGATTCGACTTTTGCCTTGAGTTCCTTTTTGTCATTAAGCAGTGACTTCCAGGCACTCCATCTGTTTACAATTTCCTCATCAAGCCGATCGACCAGCAATCGAAATCCCTGCATATCCGCCGTCGAATCAGGCTGATTTTCAAGATAGTGTTCAAGAATCTTCGTTCCATGCTGAAACTGTTTATAATCAGCTTTTTCGTTTAAACTCAGGCAGATAAAATGCAGCGTCTCCAGCTCCCGCCCATGCTGAAGTCCCGCTTCAGCCAGCTCGAATTTAGCATCGAAGTCCTGTCGCTCCAGACTATGCATGTCGCTCAGGCACGATAAAAGATAATTACTGCCAAAGGATGGATAAACAACTATCGGCTCAAGAGGTCTGGCACTCTCCTGACCAGTGGGTCTCAATTCCGTGCATCCATACAGGCCGGCAAGTGTGCAAAAGAGTAAAATATATATTTTCACGACTCAGTCCCTTCCGCCAGAGGTAAGGTGACTGCGAAACGAGCGCCTTTCCTGCTTTGCAGCAGACGAATCGTGCCACCATGGTTCTGTATATATTCTCGACTTATGGCAAGCCCCAGACCGGATCCCTTAATGACACTTGTCTCAGCCCTATTTCCCTGGAAAAAGGGCGAAAAAATGTCTCCCCGCTCCTGTTCGTCGATTCCACTGCCGCTATCCTCCACAAGGCAGGCGGCATTTTTGCCATCGTTTTTCAGCAGGATACGAACACGGCCCTGATCCGGCGTAAACTTCACGGCGTTTGACACCAGGTTGTCAAAAACTGTTTTGAGCTGTTTCTGATCCCCGTAGATAGCCACTGATACATGCTGTACCTCGAGTTTAATATTTCGGGCGAGCGTTGAATTACGATGATCAGCCACTATCTCGTCGATGAGATTATCAAGCTGTATGATATTTTTTAAAATCGGGGCTTCCCTGGCCTGGGCCATATTAAAGTTCAGAATATTTTCAATCAGTACCTGCAGTCTCGAACTACTCTTATCGAGGATAGAGACCACTTCTTTCTGCTGATCGTTCAGGGGACCCACCAGTTCATCCCGAAGCAGGCCGGCTCCCTCGGTAATAGATGCCAGAGGTGTTTTCAAATCATGTGAAATATGGGCTATCAGCTTGACTTTTTCCTTGTCGAGTTTGGCCAGGCGTTTCCTCAACCAGTCAAGTTTCATGCCAAGGCTCTCTAAATCCTTCGGGCCTGAGATTAAAACAGGTGTCTGAAAATCTCCTTCGCCAAGACTTTCGATGCTTTTATCAATCTGCCTGACCGGTTTAAAAATAAGCGAAATAAATACACCGCTGACAAGGGCTGCAAAAGCAATCAGACCGGCAGTCTGCCACACAAGCCTCTCCTTATCCCCGTCCGTTTTTACCTTTATTTTCTGTACTTCATCATACATCAACTGATTATTCAGTGTCACTAAAGTCGTGCCCAGCCTGCCAATATCCTGATACAGAGAAAGAATTTTCTGTTTCTCAGCCTTTAATTCCTCGGGATCCCCGGAGAAACGGTTCAGGACAGTGATAATACTGTTCTCCCTGGACGTCAGATCTGCAATGAGCTGGGCGAGTTGTTCGTTGCTGTCAGATGGCAGAAAGTATTCCAGTTCATTTTCAATATCCCGGTGGATTCTGTTTACTTCCTCAAGCTCAGCCGGCTCGCCAAGTACAGTAAATAACCGGGCCATGCGCTCCTGATCCTGGAAGAGTTCGACTATCTTTCGACTCCTGTCAACCCGTTCAACAGAACTGTACACAGTAGAGACACTCTGCTGCCCCAGATCATCAAGAACCAGTATCGAGCTGTACAGAGCTGCAAGCAGAGGCATGCATACAACGATAAAAGCAATAAGAAGGAGGGCAAAAAAGGAGTGTGGCCTGTAAATTCTCATGCGTTTTTATTTAATAAAAATGGATTAAGAGTCCTATGCAATGTTCCAAAAAACCTAACCATTTTATGTAATCTCACAGAAGAATAAGCCGGATTTGCAAAAATCGCCACATTAAGTTTTGATTTCAGCCCATAAAGAAAAAAGGAAGAAGAAGGGAGCTGTTATAGTTTGCGTATACTCAAATTTATCCATCTTGGCCCGGAGAGTACTTCTTTACAGATCTAGAATTTCATCAAGAAAGAGACAGCCCCTTTCTTTTTCCTTTAAACTCATTCTTTAACAGGCAGGCGTATGCGGCATTAGCGGCTGTTGGATTGAGTGCCCCCGCCTTTCAGCCAAAATTTGTGGAACTGGCACCCAATGCTCTTGACCCAAGCTTTAAATTCCCTGCATCCAATGTAAAAAAAGGAAAATATAAAATCAAAATAGACCAGGGTGTGCAATGGACCGGGCTCGTTGGTCCGGACAAAATTACACCAGTGCCGACCACTGTTTGGGGTTATGGAAGAAACGGCCGGGGTGTTGACTGGCCGGGTCGCACCTTTGAGGTACAGAGTGGGCAACCAATTGAGGTCAAATGGGAAAACAAACTGATTAACCCTGCAACCGGTTATCCTCTGCCCCACCTTTTACCTGTGGACACAAATCTGCACTGGGCATACAGCCTGCCGGGCTACGAGCAGAACAGTATTGGCGCCAATGGTGTACCCCTCGTTCCCCACCTGCATGGAGGCCATACTGACAGCTCGTCTGACGGTAACCCCGAGTTCTTTTTCAGCCCGGAGTATGCAGTCAGGGGGCCGCAATGGGTTGACAAAGTATACAGGTACAGCAACGACCAACCTGCCGGAAATCTCTGGTATCATGACCATGCCCTTGGAATTACACGTTTAAATGTATATGCCGGTCTGGCCGGATTTTATTTTATCCGTGATGATGACGATACGGGATTGCCTGACAATCCGCTTGGCCTGCCAGCCTTTCCCTACGAACTGGCTTATGCGATCCAGGATCGAATGTTTCTTGAAACCGGCGAACTCTTCTATCCGGCATATCCGGGGGATCCGTTCTACGAGGGCTTTATCACTGATGAAGGGGCAACTCTACCCCCAGATTTATTCCCAGATGGCGGCCCGATGAATCCAGATGATGTTACTGGTGGGCCAACCGCGCTGGCCGAATTCTTCGGAGACCATATGGTGGTAAATGGAAAAATCTGGCCCAAGGCCGAGGTCGAACCGAGAAACTACCGCATGCGTCTGCTCAATGGCTGCGATAGCCGCTTTATGGTCATTCGTTTTCGTGTCGCGGATCCCCGTACCCCACGACGGTGGATAACTCAAGAGACCCTCTACCGTTTTATGTCATCGGCAGTGACCAGGGATTGGCAGAGAGCGCCACTGAGACCGACACATTAGTTTTTGAACCCGGCTCACGCTACGACATAGTTGTCAACTTTGGAGGCTTGAATGGAGACCGGATTATAATGGAAAATATTGGCGGAGATGCACCCTTTGGCGGTGACTATGGTGGCGCTTTGGGATTGGACGATTTTTTTCCTAACCGCCAGACCGACCGAATCATGGCTTTTGATGTAGTGTTGGAAGAGAATACCAGCGTGCTCTATGAATTTGATCCATCTGCTATAAGAAATACGAATATACCCAATTCTGTCATTGAGAATATCCGCGTTCGCAAGGTAGCGTTGTTCGAAGGCATGGACGAGTTTGGAAGGCTGCAACCTTTGCTGGGTACCGCAGAGCCGGCCACCGATTACCAAGAAAACCCTGTTAACTGGCCGGATACACAACATAATATTGACGCTGATCTCACTGGGCAGATGGAAGGAACCATCGCCTGGCACGCACCCACCACCGAAAACCCTCAGGAGGGTGACACTGAGATTTGGGAAATTTACAATGCTACCGGTGATGCCCACCCGGTGCACCTCCATCTTGTGCACTTCGATGTACTTGATCGTCGGGAGTTCACTGCGACGGTCGTAAATCAACATGTGGTGCAGCATAACGGCGAGGTTGGTATGGGGTTCCGGCTGGAAAATATTATACCAGGTGACGATATTCTTGCGCAGCCCGTAGGTTACGTCGAGAACGCACCCAAAGACATGGTCATAGCCCTGCCGGATCAGGTTACCCGTATAAAGATGACCTTTGACAAGCCTGGCCGCTACGTCTGGCATTGTCATATCCTCTCCCATGAGGACCATGAGATGATGCGTGTACTGCAAGTTGGACCTGGTGCCTGAGCACACACTCTGTAAACCATTCTGAATAAAAAAGGGTCGCCTGTTGGCGACCCTTTTTTAGTACCTTACTCCAGAAACCCTGTCATACAAAACAAGAAACTGAGTAATGTGTTTTAAAATTATGTGGTTAGAAATATTTCCAAGGTACTTATACCCCCTTGTGGGGTGTTTGTGCTTTAGTACTACTCAAGTAAATGAGCTGTCCTATGGTTTAGAAACTATTTTCAATAGTTTTCCCTTACAGCCTACAGCATAAAAGCCTATAGCCTGTCAAGTTTAGTTACCCAGTCGCAGACCACGCTCAGGCCGCGAAAAATTATGACAGCCGGAACAGTCACGCTCTTTATCTTTTACATGCTTATCATGGATATACTTGAAGTCTTCCATGCCCTCTGACTCATGACACTGGGTGCAGACCGAGCTCTCGGGACCTTTCAACTCGTATCCCAGTTCATTCTGCAGATCTATCCTGTTTGTGTTCCCATGACAGCTGGAACACTGCAGGGCGGAAGATGCCGGAGTAATTCCATGATTCAGCATCTGATAGGTATCGGTATCGATCCATTCATAGGGTGTATTTGTAGGATCATACCCCATGTTTTCCAGTCCGTTTTTAATCGCAGTGTCAGCATTTCCTGATACCTTGAGATATTCATAGGTATCCAGGGCAATTAACACTTTGTTATCACTGATCATTGGCTGGGTTGCGGTCTTGTATTTAAACGGATAGAGCATACCGTCCTCGATATCACCCATCGGCCTGGAGGTGGGGTATGTCCCCATTGCGGGATCATAGGTAGCTGAGGCATCGTCATGGAGCAGGGCATTATCACTGAATCGGTTCCAGAACATATATTCAGGAATAAGGTTTTCTTCTTTGACTGTAAACGGATGGCCCGGACCGGAGACGCCGTCTGCAAATGATCCATCATGGTGTCTTGTCCAGTCACGATAAATTTCGGTGGCCACCTTGGCATAGGTTGGAATATGGCAGGATTGACAGGCAACCCTTGCCACATGCCGGCCTATATCCTCATCCTCATGTCCCGAAGTTGAGTCTTTGCCGGTATGGCAGGTCGTGCAACTAATTTCCGCCCCTCTGCCCACATCATCAGTCGGCCGCAAATCAGAACCCTTGCCGATCACTTTATGCTTTTCAAAAACATGACAGCTCTGGCAACTGAGATCGCTGCCCGATTTATTCATATGGACGTCAAAATGTGGATCAGTATTGGTGCCGGTGGCAAGAGAGAGATCTCCACGTTTAACCCCGTCACCACCACCTGCCGTAGCATGGCACTTCAGACAGTTGACCCTGGTGGGAGCCTGGATGTTCCTTACCATTGAGTCAGTAGGGGCTTCAACGCCCATGCTGTCGTCGGTCAGCCTTTTCCGGGCTGTGGCATACTCCTCATTATGGCAGGCCAGACAGTCTATGTTTTCATTGCCAACATTTGGTGTATCAGGTTGTTCTCCGCGACCAACGTGACAGGACCCGCATACCTTCCAGTTACCTTTAATATTTATGCAGTAACTGTTCATCGCATTGGTAAGCTTCCCTTGAACGCCACCAGGATTATTGACCATATCGGTCGCTTCTCCCGTCCATTTGTAATGGGTCGAGCTGGCCATTTCATCTGCCTCTGCGCTGTGACAGCTGAGACAGTTGGCAGGGTATTGCGAATAGACCAGACCACTATGGGGGGCAGAGGGGTCACCGCCGCCGGAACAGGCCAGATCCGCACCGCTGCAGTCCTGATCTATTGAGTCTCCGCAGATCTCATCTGCATCCGGATAAACTGAACTGTCCCTATCATTGCAGTCACTTTTACGGTTGTATCCATCTCCATCGGCATCCCTTCCCACTTTATCCGGCCTGGCCCTTTCCGATTTGGCAGCATGGACTGGCGAGACCCATGGCGTGGTCAAAAATGCAAGGACACAGCCGGCAATAACAAGTTTTTTAATCATTCCTTCTCTCCTCCTTCAAGGGTAAAGGTCTTATCTGTTTTAAATCTGTAGCTCAATGGACCAAAACCATTGAGCCTTTCCATGACCACCCTGTAGCAGCAAGAAGTTTGCCAGAATAGAAGTTGAGGGAGAATTAAATAATTTAGTAATTGAAATCAGGAAGATTGGGCGGCAGGACTTTTGGCAGTTATGTAAAGCAACAAATATGGAGCATTAAAATTGTATGCTATTTACTACAGCCAGTGACAACATTGGTCAATGCGTAACTAACACCGGTAAACGGTAAAAAATCCTGCACTCTTTTCAGTACCCGCTTGAGGGGTATAAGTACCTTGCGGTATATGTAACCACATAATTTCAATATACATTCCTCAGTTTCTTGTTTTATATTGCAGTGTTTCTGGAGTAAGGTACTAAAAACTGTAATTACACTTGCCAGAATATAATTCGATAGTGGAATAATCCACAGACCTCGCCCGAAGAACGTGGTTTAATGATCTCCTGAAGAGATAAAACCAAGTACTCACTGAGGTCCAGCAGGTAAAGTGAGTTGAGAGGATGATATTTTAATATTGGGTAAAGGAGAAGAAAATGGGCCGTAAAACTGGATGCTTTTTCATACAGTCCGTAGTTAGATATTTTAATATGTAATTAAACAGTGGCGTACTCACACACTGGTGTACAAAGGACGTGGTGGCTCGCATTTCTCATAAGCCAGCCTGACCGAAGCCGAAGTTTCATGACCTTCGCCTATCGGCCTCTTCGAGTTGCTGAAGATAGAGTTTGAGGTGACTCTTCTGCGAAAAAGTGAGGTTAGAAAACTCCCATCCAACTGCCATTACAAATGGTGCCTGTGTGTTCGGCCTGTGTGATCGTTTCTCCCAGATCTTTTTCACGTGCAACTTTTCCATGCTTACGCCTGTAGAGTCATAAACACCTATTGATACTTCATTTGGAAAGTCATGTTCGCCTCGACACCTGAACGAGATGCCACCCTGATTGACGTTGATGACCTGACATACCACATTCGGTAGTGAGACAATAACTTTGTTCACCTCTATACGTTCATTTTTCCGTTGTTCTAACATGGGATTGTCCTCACGGAGTGATACTTCAGCCTTAATTTCCATCAAAGTGAAAAAATGGTTCCGGCTTTACCAGTCCTTCTCTAGACAATAAGAGTCCCTGGCTAAACTTCAAGAAATCGCAATTTGCTCCTGACCTGATACCCTTAGGGATAAAATACTTACCTTATAACAAATAAAAGAGTGCCCTATGACCAGCTAAGTTTCTGATATAACACCCTTTGCCCTCCACTCCGCCAGATAGCGTTTCAAAACAGTCCCGCCCCGACGAGCGGGATAAGTACCTTGGTGGTGTAACCATGTATTTAATTTTAAAAGATGTTCTTTGGTTTCTTGTTTTTTATGGCAGACTTTCAGTTGTAAGGTACTAAAGAATTTGCGTGACAAAGTCTTTTGGAGGATACATTATTGTTTGGTTACATCTTGTATCTCCAACATAGGCAAAGAGGTAGCACGTGAAATTATTTCCGGTGACAGTAATGAAAAATTTAGTCATCAGCAAGACTATACACACCTGTAAAATCCATCATCCGGCTTTTCTGCTGGTGTTGGTTGTTGCCATTTTATCGATCGGCGTGAGCCCTGCCGAAACCGCCAAAAAGCCTGTTGTTAAGGTTAACAGCACCATCCTGACTGAAACTGATCTGGAAGAGGCGTTAAATGAGATCATACCGGCGGGCGTATTTCACGGAGCGTTTTCTTCTAAAAAAAGAATGGAATACAGGCCCCAGGCTATTGAAAAAAGGATCGAAAATGAGCTTTTTTACCAGGAGGCTGTTGAGAAAAACTTAAAGGTTGATCGAACTTTTGTAGAATCGCGGAGAGAGAAGACAATAAAGCGGCTTGGGGGGATGAAACAGTTTAAAGCTGCTCTGGACAGAGCGGAACTTTCTGACAAGCAATATCAGGTAAAACTCGGGAAAAAGAGCCTTATAGCAGAACTGATAACCACCGAAATAGTGAACAAGGCTCAAATCACCGATGAGGATATAAAGGACTACTCTCTGAATAATAAGGAAAAATTCAGGCGGCCCGAGGCCCGGAAGATTCGCCAGATTCTGATCTCGGTTGAGCCGAATGCAACTCCCGAGGAGAGAGAACAGGGGCGTCAAAGGGCCGGAGAGTTGATCACTCAAATTGACGCCGGCGAAGATATGGCAGCACTCGCCTGGAAGATGTTTCTGCAAAAATTAAGACAGAGTTGACTCAGAAAAAAGAAGAACGGCTTCAAATGGAGCTGATCGAGAGTCTCAAGGCTAGACTCCCTGAATGGAGGCGACCAGTTTCAAAAAGATCAGGCTGACACAATACATTACTGCTACAAACGGCCAGTTACGTACTGCCCCCTTCACATTGTGAATACCAAAGCGGCCCTGCATAATGAGATGGGTACCTGACAGCGGGCCGGCGCAGGTTCCAAGACTCCAGCCAAACAGGTAGGTAACTGCAAGCAGTTGCGGGTCCGGGTTGATCGATGCAAGAAGAGGTGTAACAACAGAAACAGCGATAATCGGATGAGCTCCGAGTATCGAACTCACAATCATCATCGCCAGAAGTATGCCGGCCGCTGCAGCATCGAAGTCGCCGAAAAACGGTACGCTCAGCTGAGCGGCTGCCACGAGAGCGCGTAATCCGACGGCAAGAACCCCGGCGGAGAGAAACAGCAGTAATTCACCAATCATACCGGGTAAATTGTGCAGTACATGGGATCCGAGCATCCTGCCTGTTTTAATGGAGCCATGCGAGACGGACAGTATGAGCACGCAGACCATCAGTGCTGCCAGTGCGATAACGATGAGAATAGGCACTTGCGGCAGAAATATATAGCCCATCCCAACACAGATCGCCAGGATAACGGGCACCCGAAGACTTGAGACCGTCAGTGGATATCCGACAAAATCATTTACCCTGCTCCGGTATCGGAGGTGTGCTTCAAGGAGAATAACCAGCACACCAACCACAGCAAATGGCAGGCCGATCATCATCACAAACAATAGATTTGTCTCGGAAATATAGGTGAGAACGACTGCCATCCCCCCGAAAAATGGTGACCAGGCAGGACAGCCGGAGAAAGCACGGGTGATGGATTGAGCCGCAAATGCACTCAGACCATCTTTTTGCGCTATCCGGTCACTGATCAGTATCGGACCTGAAATATTGATAAATGAACCAAGCACGGCCACCGCCAGTACAGTACGCTGGAACGCTGCTGGTCCCCGGGGAACCGTTTCCACAGAGGCCTCCATCTGCATCGCTACCAGTTTCAGGAAACTGACCGCAGCAAGCATCGACAGCAAGCCAGTATTACTATCCAGCAGCCGCAGCCACTGTAGATCGGCCCCCATATAGAGTGCACTGAACAGGGCAATGAGCCCGATCAACAGCAGTACTCCAATCTGCACGGTTTGAGCTGCAGAAACCCGCGAAACGAGCAGTAGCGCAGCGCCCCAGGCAAACAAGCCGGACGGCCAGGTAGGAAAAGCTGGCCACAAGCCTGCCACAATTGCACTAATCAGCATCAGGAAAATAAGAACACCAGCCAACGATTGCATTTTCTCAGCAGGCAGGTTCATAGGCAATCATTTTTCGCGGATTACGGCAGCAAGGCGTTTTGCTTCAAAATCCATCAGGAAGTGAGGAAGGTGGGAACCCGGAAAACGTGTAAAATCGCAAAGATGTATTCCGTTTAAGGAGAGTTCGGGTGGGAAAAAAGGCGGCCGTCAGACAGAGGACCCTACGCTCGTCCAGGGGCCGATGCGAACATAGCCCTCTCTGCGTTCCATCTCCTTTCGGCGTTCTTTAAACACTCTTCGCTCCTTACCTCCTTCGCTAAAATAAGAGAGTGAGTATATCAGCCGCTTATCTTCTCCGGAGCGCCGGTCCTGATATGGGTCGCGATTTCTTTGATTTATTTCTTCGAGCAGTTCGTCCGGTAATACTTCGAGTAGTCGATCTGGTAATTGCGTCGTCATAACTTCCACCCGTGTTGAAAGGGACAAGAGCCTACTTTTTTCCTTTTGTGTGCTGAATTCGTAACAGCATTATACCACAAGCTAATCATCTGGGAATGTTAAAACCAATATATTTCATCAAAAGATTATGTTTTTTCATTTTATTACCAGAACGTATGAAACTCAGCTACTTTTTTCGTCATTCCCGCGCGAGCGGGGATGGCGTTCAGGAGATTGTGCTTATGTTTCATGCATAGTTAGTACTTTACTGCTGAACTTCTGCAATAAAGAACAAGAAAAACTTAAACCACAGAGGACACAGAGAGCACAGAGAAAAAAATTCTATCCCTGTTCCTTGAAATAGAAGTTATCCAGGAGGTTTTAATGTCAGTTTTCCTTATCTTATCTGTCATTTCGTGCTGTGTTGTAATCATTTCCACTGCTCTCCTTGCCATAGGGATAAAAAAAATGCAGCGACTCGGGGACGTTGACGCTGAACTGAGCGATGCCGTTACCGCACCCATGGTTTCAGTCATAGTACCAGCCTGCAATGAGGAGGAACATATTGAACAGGCATTACAGGCTCTTCTGGCGCAGGATTATCCAAACCTGGAAATAATCGTTGTCAATGATCGTTCTACCGATACTACCGGACATATTCTACAAGGTTTGCAAACTCGTTATCCAAGACTGACTGTGCATGAGATCACCAATCTGCCAGACGGCTGGATGGGAAAAAGCCACGCCCTGACAAAGGGGGCGGCTTTAGCAAAGGGCATTTATCTGATTTTCACCGATGCGGATGTCATGATGGAACAAACGGCAATTTCCAGAGCCGTTCAATATGTCTGCAAAAATAAGCTGGACCATCTCACGCTTATCTTTAAAAACATCTCAGGAGGCATGCTGCTAAACAGCTTGATACTCGATGCGGGTATGGGCCTTCTCCTCCTCTTCAGGCCCTGGGCCGCTCGGAAAAAAGGGAGCCGTGCGTTTGTCGGGATAGGGGCCTTTAACATGGTAAAAAAAACCGTATACAATGCTATTGGCGGCCATGAACACCTCAAGATGCATCCAATCGATGACATGATGCTCGGAAAACTCATTAAAACCAATGGGTTTCGACAGGAATGCCTTCTAGCCTACGATTACATAAGGGTTCCATGGTACAGCTCGGTGAATGCTATGGTGAACGGTTTACAGAAAAACATGTTTGCCGTTTTACACTACAGGCTGCTGCTTATCCCTGTGGTCCTCTTCATCCTTGTTACCGTCACCATACTCCCTTTCTGGGGAGCTGTACTTGGTAAAGGTTTAGTGCAGGCCGTGTGCTTTGTCACAACCGGAGTCCGGCTTGCTGGCTTTTATAGTGGCCTTCGAACTCAAAAGTTACCGGCATGGTATCTTCCCGGGGCGGTGATTACCCCTTACATTTCGATTTTTATTCTATTGAAATCGGTTATCACCACTGTACGCAGTAAAGGGATCTTCTGGAGAGGGAACCACTACGAGCTTGAAGAGATGAAAAAAAGTGCTCCCCTTCTGTTTTAAGCACAGGAGCGGGATACGCTGATCTACTGTTTTCACCTGTATGTTTCTATTTTAGATTATTAATATATTGATAAAATTTATCTCTATTGTTTTTTCTTTGAGTCTCTTAGCCTGCAGTAATTTCTATGACGGTTTTAAGGCTGTTGAAATTGATAACTGCTATCGATTACCCTATCCGGACCAGGAGGAGTGTCTTTGACATATCGATATCAGTTACGAAGAATATAAACGGCAACGGGAGGAAGCGAAAAAGCGGGATTAGTGGTACAAAGCTACCATGCCAGCTTTACAAAAGAAAATAGGTGTTGCCGGAATCGGCAATTTCCTGCTGCGTGATGAAGGGTTTGGGGTGCATGTTGTCCACTATCTTCAGGATAACTATGTATTTCCTGAAAATGTCGAAATACAGGATATTGGCACCGCAGGCATCTATATGGCCCCTTTCCTCGAGGAGTGTGATCCCGTTTTTGTCATTGATGTTGTTGATATTCAGGGAGAACCGGGATCCTTTCATTTTTTTACTCTGGACGACGTAAAGGCCGGAAATTTTCAGCTGCGGATGTCGCCTCACCAGCTTGGACTCCTTGAAATTCTTGAGGTCTCAAAACTCCGCGATAGAGCACCGGAGCACGTAGAGTTCTACACTGTGATACCCTGTGAGTTAACCGAAAGTATTGAACTTTCCGATATCGTTGCTGCGCGAAAAATCGAAGTGGCAGAAATGATTATCAAGCGGTTTAAAGACCTTGATATTGAGATCTTGAAAAATGTGTGAAATATAGAAATCAGCATGAATAAACGAATGCAACTGCTCCTCTGGCTCCTGCCTGCTCTTTTTTTACAAAGTTGCGGGAGTCACATACAACCAGAAACAGATTCAAAATTTATCGGATATGAAGAAACAGGTAAGGCATCATTTTATTCGATGAAATTTCAATTCAGGAAAACAGCGAGCGGCGACAGGTTCAATCAATTCGCCATGACAGCAGCCCATAAAAAATTACCCTTTGGTACGATGCTTTTAGTAACCAATCTTGAAAATGATAAAAGTGTAAGGGTGAAGGTTAATGACAGGGGACCTTTTGTAAAGGGAAGAATTATTGACCTGACCAGGGCCGCCTTTGCAAAAATCGGGGATACTGATAAGGGTGTTCTCACTGTTAAAATTGAAGCTGTCAAGTAGGTTCCATCTCCGCCGTCCAAAGGCTAACCCGCTTTCCCTTATGAGAAACTGCTCATGTCATTTTCTTCCTTGAAACTTTCGGAGCCCATTCTTCGTGCTGTTGAAGAAAAGGGATATATCACGCCTACTCCGATCCAGATAAGGGCTATCCCCGCTATCCTCTCGGGCAGGGATATAATGGCTGCCGCCCAGACCGGCACAGGCAAGACTGCCGGTTTTATCCTACCGCTGCTGCAGAAACTTACCAGCGGCGCAAGGGTGAAATCAAACCACATCCGTGCTTTAGTATTAACACCAACCCGCGAACTGGCAGTGCAGGTTGCCGAAAACATAACAAGCTACGGTAAACATCTTCCTCTTAAATCCGGTGCTGTTTACGGCGGGGTGAAGATCAATCCACAGATGATGAAACTGCGCAGTGGCGTAGATATACTCGTAGCAACCCCAGGACGTTTACTTGACCTTTTCAGCCGGAACACAGTTAAATTTTCACAGGTAGAGACTCTTGTGCTCGACGAAGCGGACCGGATGCTCGATATGGGCTTTATAGAGGATATCCGTGAGATTCTTGCCCTGCTGCCCCAAAAGCGACAAAACATCCTCTTTTCTGCCACTTTTTCCAGTGAGATCGGCAAACTCACCCGCAGTCTGCTTAACCGCCCGGTACAAATAGAAGTCAACCCTCGAAACTCCACAGCAAACAGCGTGAAGCAGTGGCTTTATGAGGTTGACAAGAGCAGGAAGCCCGCCCTGCTCAGCCACCTGATACGCTCCAATGACTGGGAGCAGGTTCTGGTCTTCACCCGCACCAGGGACGGTGCCGACCGACTGGTGCTAAAACTCACCTCCAACGGCATCTCAGCTGCTGCAATTCACGGTGATAAGAGTCAGGGAGAGCGAACCCGTGCTCTTGCCGCCTTTAAAATGAATACGATTCGAGTTCTGGTCGCAACCGACGTCGCCTCACGGGGTATCGACATCGAAGGACTGCCCCGGGTGATCAATTTCGATCTGCCAAAAGTAGCTGAAAACTACATTCACCGTATAGGAAGGACCGGTCGAGCCGGGTTACAGGGGCAGGGAATCTCTCTGGTCAGTGCCGATGAGGTCAAGCTTCTCGCTGCAATCGAAACCCTGATCCGCCAGACTCTGGTCCGCGAGGTTGAGACCGGTTTTATCCCTACTCATAAAGTCCCGCTGACCCGGCAAATGAAAATACGGCCGAAAAAACCCAAAAAACCGAAACTGGCACAGGAACGAACGACAAGGGGGAGCCGGAAAAAACACTAGAAGGCACATCTCTCCACCACTTACTTTTTCGTCTGCAACCCCTTGGCGCCCCCCAGCTCGGCAAATCCTGTGTTTTTCAGATCGGTCCACAGAGTTCCTTCACCCGCATGGATAATGTTCAGCTTCATCTCCGGGTTGAGGGTATCTGCGAATCGCCACTGCGTATAAGCAGCAGGATCATTGAAGACAGCGGTTTTAAGCTTCAGTCCGTTAGCCTTTTCCCCATCCACTTTCTGCAGGGCTGACGCCTTTGCCTGCCCGAGTGTCCGGACTTTATTTGCTGCAATGGCGGCAGTAAGTTTTTTTATTTCAGCCACTTTCTTCAGCGTCTCAGCCTGAATCTCTGCAACCTGCTTTCCCAGGTCGGCGGCAATCTCGGCTTTGATCTTCTCGGTCTCCTGCACAACCTGCTCCCCACGCTGCTGGATAAGCGATATCTCGGTGTTAAGCTCGGCCTGCTTGCGGGCGGTATTCTGCCTTTCTTTATTGGTCAGATCCTGTTCGACAGCAATTGAGGCCTGCTGGATTGGTTCGCGAATCTGGTCGGGAACCTCAACATGGCGGATAAGCGCATTATAAATTTTGATCCCTTTTGCACCAAGGGTCTGCTCGAGAGAATCGGTGAGATCGTCCTGGAACTTTTCACGGCCTTCACCGACAATGAAGTCCTTGGCCCGGTATTCAGATCCCTTGTTGCGCGAGATGGAGGTGATCTGCGGCATGATGATCTTATCAACCACCGCGGGCAGGTCCCCGTAGCGACGAAATATACCGGCAATACTTTCAGGTGAGAGCTCAAACTCCACGGTCATATCGAGACTGATCTGAAAACCGTCCCGGGAAGGAAAACTGACCAGCTCGGTCAGGTTCATTTCCCCCTCTTCGAGCGAGGCCGGTGCCATTCTAGCTACCGGCTGGCCGGCATCGAAATCTACCCGTTTACCGCGCTTGAATTTCTGAACCTGGGCAGTTGAAGACCGCTTGCTGAAATAGTCCTGCCGCTTGGCCTCCTGCTTTTCCAGCACCGCCGACTGCAGCACGTTCAGCGCCTCATTCTGGCCAAGTTGCCGTGCTTTCGTAACGACCTTGCCTCCGCCCTGACCAAGCAATGAAACCTGATTTATTCCTATTTCAAGCACATCTACCTTATACTCCTTCGGGTTAACATAGTAGAGACCCGGTTGAAGCACATCTTTGCGCACACCCTTCTGATTGCCATCGGCGAATTGTCCGCTGGATGGCTGCTCGCCGGAGAGCGAGGTGATGACCCCGGCGTAACCAATCGGAATACTGATGGCATCGACTATATTTACGTTGTAGCCGTAGGGATTCATGCGATATTTGCCAGGCCCGAGCACACTGCGCCAAATGCCTTTCTGACCACGTTCGGCAATAAATTTTCCTTCAGCCAACTTCCCCCCGACCTTCGATGTTACGATTGCAACCTTGCCGGGCTCGACAAGGATCACATCAACGATTTTCCATTCATAGAAAACCGGATTGAGGAAGTGACGGCCCTCACCAAGGGGTTCGTCACGTATGCCTTTCTGACCTTCCCGGGCGAGAATCTGCCCGGGTTCCAGAGGATCACCGTTTTTTGCGGTAATGATGGCCATTTCATTTGGACCAACATAAAAGCGACAGAACCCCCACAGCCAGATACATTCAGCAAGCAGCAGAATAAAAGCAACGGGTAATGCAATCTTGATGACTTTATTCATTTCGCACCTCCTTCGCGGGGAACGAAGGTTCCGAATATCCTGCCCAGTCCCTCGGAGGAGTCGCCGCTGAGCACAGAAAGCACCTGCGGCCCGACCTTCTCATAGAGGGTATAACGTGCAAAATTCCCTCCTCCACCAAGGGATGATACGCGGTTTTCAAGCACCGCAGCTTCAGCTTCGTTTTGTGCCTTGATGGCGTCCTTTTCCCCATCGGCAGTGAGTAAAATAGCTTCGGCCTGGAAAAGCGCAGCGTCGTATTCCAACCTGGACACTTCCAGTTCTTTCTGCGCGGCAATCAGCCGTACACTCTGGTCCTGCTGAGCATCGATAACGGCGCGAATGCGTTTGGTATCAGCCTCAACCTTTTCCCTGCTCTGGATGGCGAGCATCTCCTGTTTGGTAAGCTCTGCCTTCGATTTCGCCTGGACGATCTGCTGCTCATATTTTGCCGCATCCTGAACCGCCAGCTCGCGGTCGCGGTTAATGCTGGCGATCTCATCGGGGACAATGATCTTGCGGACCAGCACCGATTTAATGTCAACTCCCCAGCCCTTTGATTTGGACCGCAGGTGAAGCTCCAGGTCACTCTGGAACTTCTGCCGCGTTTCTCCGACTATAAAGTTGACTGCCGGATGCTTGCTGCCTTCGATGCGGCTGAACCCGCGGGCACGTGGCAGGATAAGTTTTTTGATAATGTCATCCATATCGCCAACCCTGTGGGTCAAAAACGCAGCCTCACCACGCTCAAGGCCGAATTCGATGGTGCCTTCAACCGTGACGGAGAACCCATCCAGGGTCAGGAAATTGATAACATCCTTACCGGACATCTCGAAACGCTGACTTTGTGTGTTTACTTCCACAATGTTGTACATATAGGGATTGAGGTAGTGTGTACCTGGATCGAGCAGCCTGCCCGGAACCCCTTTAAGACCTTCCTTCACCATGAAGGTGTTTCGTTCGTCCGGTAAGAGCTCGTTGTTGAGTACATCTTTGCCAGTCAGGGCGGTCACCACCCCGACATGCCCCGGATTGATACTAATAGCGCTGAACAGCGCGACATGGTAGGCGTAGGGATTGATGCGGTACTTGCCGGGACGAAGAATTTCCTGCATAATGCCGCGCTGGTCATCTTCCGCAATGATCTTTCCGGGCAGTAATTCCTCACCGTAGAGACGAGTCATCACCCCGAGCTTACCGGCGGGGACATCGAGGATACGGCGAATCTTCCAACTCCAGGTATATGGATTTCTAAAATAACGACCTTCAGAGAGCACCGCCAGCTGAATGCCCTTTTGTCTCTCCTCAATCGCTATTACCTGCCCTGGCTGCAGGTTTTCACCGGTCTTGCGGATCAGTACTGCAATCTCTCCCGCTCCCGGCTCTATCCGGCAAAAGATCCATACAAATGTCGACACCGCTGCTATTGCTCCTACAAGCAGTATTGGCCAAAACGGGAGTTTGGGCAGCGACGGCAATCTGACTCTCAATCTCGACCGCTTCCTGGACGTTTTTGTTTCCCTTTCCTCAGTCATAAATCCCCCTTTCCATGTGGAGATGGTGGTAATACGTTGTCAAGTCTTCTATTCTAGCTCATCGGCACCGCGCCTGCAATACCTTCACTCCTTTTGATGGGGCGCAGGAGATGGACTACAGGTGAGATGCAGATAAATTACAAACTCTTTCGAGCAGTAACACAACCGGAAAATATATCGTTTCTTAATAATTAGTTTGCACTTCCATTGGCAAAAACATGGTAATATCATCGTAGGTGCCCAAATACCTCTGAAGACCCTTTCGGAGCATACCACAATCGCTGGAATATCATGAACCTTTTAGCCAGACATATTATCTTAGTCGCCGGAGAGAGCAAAGAAGAGTGTAAGTCTCAAGTCCTTAATTTTTTTGACAAAACATCACTTCTACACTATGACCGGATTGTCGTTGATGAGAGTAGACAACTGTCAGCCAGAGACAATGAGTTTTCGATAGCTCTTGAAAAAGCCCTGGACCGCAACAGGCAGATCTTGTCAGAACTCGTCGACGAGCTTGGTGCAGCCGGTTTTACAAAGCGATCCGACTTGCCAGACCTTGCCCAGGGATATCCCAGCAAAGTTCTGCATATCATCGCCCATTTCCTTGATGGTTTTATCGGAATTGATACGGTATTTTACAATCTGGTAAATGACAGCCACTGGCTTCCCGGGGAAACAGCAGCCCGGATCCTCGAGGAACCGGAGCGATTCTGGCTTGTTTCCCTCGACGGTTACTCAATGAGCCCAAGGGAAGCGGCGCTGCTGCACATGTGACAGGTCTGGAGAAAAAACAATACCAGACCACTTCTGTCCGTCAAAAATCAGTGCCTTACTCCTGAAAACCTGTCATAAGAAACAAGAAATCTGGAGAGTACATTGAAATTAGAAACTTAAAGTAATCACCAGATAGCGAACGTAGAGAGGCCTTCGAGGCACTTATACCCCTCGAGCGGGTACTGAAAAGAGTGCAGGATTTTTTTACCGTTTACCGGTGTTGGGAAAATAGAGAGGTTGTTCAAGGATGCTAAAACAGATATGAAATTTCTACTCCTTAAATGCCGCTTATATTCACTGGAAAGAAAGGGGAATGGCGGTGATGATTGATAAATTTATGACAGCTCAAGAGGCTGTTAGTCGATATGTAAAAGACGGGGACCAAATTGCCTTGGGTGGATTTACTGTCAATCGCAACCCAATGATGCTAACAAGGGAAATAATTCGCCAAAAAGTAAAAGATCTTTACCTGGTTGTACACTCCCATGGACAGGCTCTTGAATTATTAATAGGTGCGGGATGCGTAAGCCGTTTAGAGCTGGCCTATGGTGGTGTTGCCCGCTTTGCTCCAACCGGGCAGAGATTCAAGAAGGCGGTAAAAGAGAAGAAAATCGAGGTCGAGGATTACTCGAACTTCCAAATGACTCTACGATTTCTCGCTGGAGCTATGGGACTACCGTACATCGTGACCAAATCTGGTCTTGAAACAGATATCGTGAAGACCGAAGGGTTTAGTAAGGAAAGCCGTGGCCAGGGTAAAATTCCTCAACATAAATTGAAGGTTGTGGAAAATTCTCTGTGCCCTCAGGATGGAAATGTGGTGATCTTACCGCCACTGCTACCAGATGTCACGCTGCTCCACGCCCAATATGCAGGTGAGGACGGAACTATTAGGATCCAAGGCCTCACATTTGCAGATATTGAACAGGCAAAGGCTGCAGGCCGCGTCATTGTTTCATGTGAGAGAGTTCTCCCCACGGAAGAGATCCGCCGGGATCCTGACCAGAATTGTCTGCCACATTTTCTGGTTGATGCAATCGTTGTGGCACCTTTTGGAGCACATCCCACTGCCTGCCATATGTACTATGATTACGATCCGTTTCATCTAGCAAATTTTGCAAAAATTGCCTCAAACGAGTTGTTGTTTCAAAGATACCTGGATGAATGGGTATATGGAATCGATACCCAGGAAAAGTATATGGCTAAGATAGGTGACTCTGACATCGGAAAAATTAAAGCCGACCCGGTGTTGGGTTACGCGCCGGGACTGGATCGAAGATAGAGAAAATGATTGAATACAGTGCAAACGAAATTATGGCCCTTAGTACCTGTCGGAATATTATCCGTTCACGAGCCCTGAAGAAATTGTCAGAGAGACAGGTTTTGATATTGATATCTCTCGAGCAGTACAAGGTGAAGTCCCCCTGGAGAGCGAGCTGCTGACTCTTCGAAACGAAATCGATCCACAAAGATTGATTCTAGGGCCTTTAACCGTACCTGGAAAGACTCAACAGCATCAAACTGAAGAAGAGGCAGGTTCCCCTGCAAATTACGCAACTGTGTTTACATGATGAAGCCCGGTCAAATCGTATATGAAGAGAAGAACGAGGAGCGGTTAAAACATGATGAACGGTGAGTTGGCTACTTCTCCTGACTTGGTAATGGATCGAATTCGTACTGACGAGGATAATGATCGATGAGGGTTATGCTGACCCGCATGAGATAGACCTGGCCGTTAAAAGCAGTCTGGCCCTTCGCATGCCTGTCGTGGGCGTTGTCAAACGATACGATTTCGCC